>NZ_CP107921.1:3840000-4140000 GCF_036014215.1 Streptomyces sp. NBC_00440 | reverse complement strand
TGCCGTTGCCCAGCGGGTCGCCGCCCTGGATCATGAAGCCACTGATCACGCGGTGGAAGACGGTGCCGTCGTAGAGCCGGTCCGTGGACTTCTTGCCGGTGGCCGGGTGGGTCCACTCCCGCTCTCCCTGAGCGAGCTCGACAAAGTTCCTGACCGTCTTCGGCGCGTGGTTCGGCAGCAGCCGAATCTCGATGTCGCCGTGGTTGGTCTTCAGGGTGGCGTAAAGCTGCTCGGCCACGGTGTGCCTTCCGTAAGTCTTCTCTGACGTTCACCGATCCTCGCACGGACGCGGAGCGCCGAGCCGCCACGCAGGGGAAAAGCACTCAGGTGACTGCCGAACCGGCGCGCACCGGGCCGAACCATGGCATTGTCGGCCGCAGAACTCCCCCTTGCACCACAATGACGCATTACGCCTTTCCTGACCCGGATGCCTGATCTCGCGTGCCGCGAAGGTCCCGGACAGGCATGATTTCGAAAAGGGTGGACAGGCGAATGACAGAACGCCACCGATGAGGAGGAACCCGTGACCCGCATGGACAGCGTGCGCGCCGCGACCGGTACGGCGAAGGAGAACGTGCTGCACGCCGCGGAAGTGGTGGCGCCCTACGCCGGAACGGCCAAGGAACAGGCCACGCATTACGCCAACGAAGCTCGTGTACGGCTGGCCCCGAAGGTCTCGCTGGCAGCACAGCAGGCCCGCACTCAGTACGACGCGCGGCTCGCACCCCACGTCGACCAGGCCCTCACTCATGTACCGCCGAAGGTCGACGCGGCGGCGCAGCGTGCGGCCAAGGCGGCCCGGCAGGCGCAGTGCCAGCTCGCACCGAGGGTGGAACAGGCCGTGGCAGCGGCCCAGCCCGTCCGCGAGGAGGCCGCGGCCCGCAGTGCGGCCGCCGTGGCGGCGCTGCGCGGTCAGGTCTCGGCGAAGCAGATCCAGAAGCTGGTCAGAAAGCAGCAGCGGTGCGCGAAGGCGAGCCGGCTGGCCAAGGGCGTCATCGTGCTCGGCGTCGTCGCCGGAGGCGCGTTCGCAGCCTGGAAGTGGTGGGACAAGCAGGCGAACCCCGACTGGCTGGTCGAGCCGCCCGCGCCCACCGAGGTCGGGGACCGGCGGCCGCCGCTCACCTCGGTCGACGGCAGCCCCGACGCACTGGACCCCGAGGTCAAGGCCAAGCAGGCCGAGGCCGAAGAGGCAGACCAGGAGCGTGACGACCCCCGGGGCTGATCCCGTGGACTGATCCGGCGGACTGGTCCGCGGGACCGATCCGCCGGGCGGCGCCGTCATCGGGCCGGCAGACGCGAAGGGCGTCAGGAGACTCAGCTCTCCT
Source organism: Streptomyces sp. NBC_00440 (assembly GCF_036014215.1). Lineage (NCBI taxonomy): Bacteria > Bacillati > Actinomycetota > Actinomycetes > Kitasatosporales > Streptomycetaceae > Streptomyces > Streptomyces sp. NBC_00440. The sequence continues at coordinate 4,138,675 of NZ_CP107921.1, read as the reverse complement.
GGCGCCCTTCCATGCTGAGCAGGCCGGTGCTGAGAGGCGGCTCCGCAGTGCTCCCGCTGGTCAGTCGGGCAGCGTGGAGGCGCCCTTCTCGTACGCCTCCATGGTGCGTACGAACATCGCGCGCTCCTGTGGGGTCAGCGGTTCGAGTGCCTTCTCCCAGGCCCCGGCGCCCCGGGCCAGCCAGCCGTTGATCGCGTCGCGGGTCGCCGGGTCCTCCGTGATGGTGACGACCGTGCGCCTGCGGTCGGCGGGGTCGGACTTCCGCTCCACGACTCCCTGGCGGCTGAGGTCGGCGACCATCAGGCTCACCGTCGTCGGGGCGACCTCAAGACGCGCGGCGAGTTCACTGACGAGGGCCGGCCCGTCGAAGACGAGGTGGGACAGGAGCGAGAGGTGCCGGGGGGCCAGATTCATTGACCGGAGCTGCTCCGGAACGGTGGTGCGCTTGATCCGCTGGGCCACCCGGGGCATCAGCACGAGCATCGCCCTGATCGCGTCGTCCCTGGTCAGGCCGGTCGCCTGCGACGTCTCCAGCTCGTGCTCCGTTGACATCCGCGCCAACCTCCTCATGGCTTTGCTTTCAAAGCAAACCCTCTCTTGGCTCGTCCACGATGCCCGACACGTGTGCCTCGGGCCGTTCACGAAGGGGACGACCCATGTCATCAGCCTCGGCCTCCCCCAGCGCCACCGACGGGTTCAACCCGAGGCGGTGGGCGGCGTTCGTCGTCACGCTGTCCGCGACCTTCATGGACCTGGTCGACACCACCGTCATCAATGTGGCGTTACCCTCCCTGCGGCGCGAACTGCACGCTTCGAGCACCCAGTTGGAGTGGTCGATCGCCGGTTATGTACTCGCCTTCGCCTCCGGCATGATCACCGCATCCCGCCTGGGCGACCGGTTCGGCCGGCTCCGCGTCTTCCAGCTCGCTGCTCGCCTTCACCATCACCTCGGCACTGACCGGCCTCGCCGTCGATCCGGAGATGCTGATCGCCGCCCGCATCGCACAGGGCGCCTCCGCCGCCCTCATGGTGCCGCAGGTGCTGTCCATGCTCCGGGTGGAGTTCCCGCCGGGCGAGCAGTCGAAAGCCGCAGCCCCGGGGATCGAACCGGACGAAGCGGGCGGCGCCGTCCGCGCCGAACCCGACCGCGCCACGGTACGGAAGGACCCGCGCCCGGCGCTCGGACAGCGGCGGATACCCGGGCAGCGGCGCGGTGAGCCACCCCTCGCGCAGCATCTCCGTCGAGAGCTGCGCGTAGGCCTCCGCACCGTGCGGGATCAGCGGGAGGAGCCGCTGCCGTGGGACCCGGGTCAGTGCCTGCTCCAGTTCCCGGCGCAGCCCGGCCCCGCCACCGCCGGTCGACATCAGGATCAGCGTCTCCTCCCCCCATCAACCGCAGGACCGGACCGTGCCGGTCGTCCGCGGGCATGGTGGCGCGCCACGCACCCGCGTGGTGCAGCCGGGCGCCGGGACGGCCCGAGGCGACGAGCGGGCCGATGAAACGGACGGCTCTGGCGAGTTGCTCCTCCTCGCTGAGGGGGGAGCGGCCCGGGCCACCGAGCGCCGTACGTACCGCGGGTGCGAGCCTGGCCCGGACGGGGTCCTCGGTGAACTCCCGCAGGTAGAGCACATACGGGCGGCCGGGCGGCTCCGTGTCCGCGGGGGCGGGCCACTCGGCGGCGCCCGGCGCGGCGTACCGCGGCGGCGAGGTAGTACATCGGGACAGGCAGCAGGAAGGAGGCGACGAGCACCACGACTACCCATTCACCATTCACCGTGCTGCATAAGGCGGTTGTGCAGATTCCGGGCGAGACGGAAGGCCAAGAGCGACAGCCGCAACGGTGCGCTCGCCAGCACGGCCACACCGCCCAGCAGCCACGACATCCGGGGCCCGATGACCCGTAACTGTGCTTCCTGGGCGGCCTCTTCGGCTCCTGACCCTGCGCGGCCGGTACCGTCGTCCGCCGTCATCCCGTCAGCGTGCCGGAGCAGCGTGCCAAAGCAGCGCGCCGGAGCAGGTGGCCGGTTGACAAGGAACCGCTGACAAGGGACACACGCCTTCGTCATGCTGAAGGCATGAGTGACATCGGGGATGCACTGTGGAACACCGACATCGACGCCTCTCACTACTCCAGGTCAGGGGACCGGTATCAGCTGGCGATACTCGAACAGTACAAACTCTGCGTGGAGATGGCAGACCGCGTCAGCGCCCGGCGCAACCTCACCAACACCTTCTTCCTGTCACTCAACAGCGCCGTCGTGGCCGTGGTGGCCGCGCTCTCGGGCCACGCACTGACCGGCACCTCCGTCTGGATACTGACGTCGGGGCTGCTGATCCTGTTCGCGCAGTGCGCGGCGTGGTGGATGATGGTGCGCTCGTACCGCCAGCTCAACACAGCCAAGTACGAGGTGATCGGGGCCCTGGAAGCGAGGCTGCCGGCTTTCGCCTACTCCCGGGCTGAGTGGGGAGCGCTGGGCCAGGGGCTGGACTGGCGCAGATATCTGCCGCTGACGCATGTCGAGCAGTGGGTGCCGGTCATCTTCGCGGTCTCCTACCTCATGGCCTTCGTGGCCGGTATCGCGATGTGACATGTTCATGGACTGTAGTCGCGCGAGTGCACTACGTTCGTCTCCATGCGGGGGCACAAGTTATGGCGCGGCGTGCGCGGTGGCGGGGTGGTCATCCTCCTGGGTGTCGGCGTCCTCATGGCCCTCGGTCTGAAACTGCTGTCCCTGCACCGGCAGTACGGCGGCTACTTCGATCCGCTGACGTTCGTGCGGCCCCTGGTCTACGTCGCTGTGATCGCCCTTCCCATCGCCCTCACCTGGGGGCGCTACCGGCGGACCACGCGGACGCGGATGTATCAGGAGGTACTCGGCCCGCTGGTCGGGTCCCAGGAGGAGTACTGCCTGATCCTGCGGCCGTTCGGCAGTGACGGCGAAGTCGCCCTGTCCCACGCCTGGTTCGGCGCCTCCACCATGGAACAGGCGATCGCCCGAAGCGCCCGGAAGGCTCTCGGGCTGAAGACCTACGCGCTGGTCGACCAGGACCGCAGGCTCGCGCCACCGGGGCCGGTCTGGATGCGCTCGCCCCACGACCAGTGGCAGGGGGCCGTCCGGACCCTGATCCGCCGCGCCCATTCCATCGTCCTGATCCTGCCGCCGGGACAGGGGATCCGCGATGCCCTGAAATGGGAGATCGACCAGATCACCCAGCACGGGCTCCAGACGCGGCTGGTACTGGTCCTGCCACCGGCCCAGGTGTACAGGGCGGAGTACCCGCGGGCATTCCTTGACGCCTGCGTGATCACGGCTGCTCTGGAAGGTTTCGCGGGCTCCGTCGACAACGTCAGCACCCTCCTCGTCCACCAGTTGGAGCTGACGCTCCACGAGCGGACCCAGGTGGTGAAGTACTGCCGGCCGCGCCCGGGGGAGACTCCGGTGCTGCGCTGGTGGTACGTCAAGCGCAAACTGGGCCGGAAAGGCTCCGCGCGCTTCTTCCACGGAGCGCTCACCGCCGCCCTCCGCACAACCGAACAGGAACTCGCGGGCCACAGCTTCCCGGCACGCTACCCCTGGCCGCTGCCACCGTGACGCGGCCGCGGCCGAGCGGCTTACCGGACGGGGTGGCCGCGCTGGAGGGCCGGGGGGCCGGGGGCCGTCCGGGACAGGACCCGCCGCCTGCTGTCGAATACACGGGGACGGGTAGGCGTACGAACACGGGCATGGCACGGCACGGCACGGCACGGTTAGGCGTACGGGAGTGAAGCTGTGGCAGTAACGGTGATCGCGGTGACCGGGCACATGGACTTGACCGAGGACACCGTGCCCCTGGTCCGTACCGCTCTGAAGGAACTGCTCCACTCCTACACCGCGGACGGCCCACTCATCGGGGTCTCCTGCATCGCGGAGGGCTCCGACGCCCTGTTCGCCGAGGCCGTACTGGCCACCGGCGGCCGGTTGACCGTCGTCATCCCCTCCAGGGACTACCGCCGGAAAACCGTCCGTCCCGGCCATGCCGCCCTCTTCGACCGCCTCGTGGACGCGTCCGACGACGTCGTCGTCATCCCCGTGGATTCCGCCGGCCGAGCGGCCTACGCCGCCGCCAACGCACTGCTCCTGGAACGCGCCGACCGCCTCGTAGCCGTCTGGAACGGCGAACCCCCGAGCGGCAAGGGCGGCGGCACCGCCGACGTGGTCCTCGCGGCACGGACGAGGGGAATCCCGGTGGACATCGTCTGGCCCGACGGGGCCCGACGAAAGGGCTGAGCCGTAGCCGTACGTCCGGACTCCGACGACCACCGCAACGCCCGTATCCACGGCAACACCGCAACGGCAACACCTACAAGCAAAGCCCCTCTGACCAGCAGTTTCGCAGGTCAGAGGGGCTTTCAGGATGTGGAGCCTAGGGGAGTCGAACCCCTGACATCTGCCATGCAAAGACAGCGCTCTACCAACTGAGCTAAGGCCCCGTAACGGGTTGGTGCGAGAACAAGAGTACCGGGTCACAGGGGTGATCTCACAAAAGGATTGGGACTCCCGGTCAGTGACCACTCTCCGTAGGATGCACCAGGAGGTTCGCGGCAGCGAAGCCGCCGCCTGGGGAAGCGATGGGGAGACGCAATGGACGCAGCACAACAAGAGGCAACCGCGAGAGCGAGAGAGCTCCAGCGCAGTTGGTACGGGGAGCCGCTGGGGGCGCTCTTCCGTCGCCTCATCGATGACCTGGGCCTCAATCAGGCCCGTCTCGCGGCAGTGCTCGGGCTGTCCGCGCCCATGCTCTCCCAGCTGATGAGCGGCCAGCGCGCCAAGATCGGAAACCCGGCCGTGGTCCAGCGGGTCCAGGCACTTCAGGAGCTTTCGGGCCTGGTCGCCGACGGGAGCGTCAGCGCGGGCGAGGCAACGGATCGGATGGAAGAGATCAAGAAGTCCCAGGGCGGCTCCGTCCTCTCCACCACGGGTCAGACCACATCCACCACGGGCGCGCCGACCGTGCGCCGGGTGGTGCGTGAGATCCAGTCTCTGCTGCGCTCCGTATCAGCTGCCGGCGACATCATCGACGCGGCGAACGCCCTCGCCCCGACCCACCCCGAACTGGCAGAGTTCCTCAGGGTGTACGGCGCCGGGCGCACCGCGGAAGCGGTCTCGCACTACGAGGCACACCAGAGCTGAAGCCGGGGCGCGGCTGACTGAGCCCCGGCCGACTGGACGCGGCTGGCTCAGCGCGGCTGGCTGAGGCGCAGCTGACAGGGGGGCGGGTGCAGAGCATGGGTACAGCGCATGGGTGAGGTCTTCGCCGGGCGGTACGAACTGGTCGACCCGATCGGGCGCGGGGGCGTCGGAGCGGTCTGGCGTGCGTGGGACCACCGCAGGCGTCGTTATGTGGCGGCCAAGGTGCTCCAGCAGAGCGATGCACACACCCTGCTGCGCTTCGTGCGCGAACAGGCACTGCGCATAGACCACCCTCATGTGCTCGCCCCCGCCAGCTGGGCCGCGGACGACGACCAGGTGTTGTTCACCATGGAACTCGTGAGCGGAGGTTCGCTCGTCCAAGTCATCAGTGACTACGGCCCGCTGCCACCACGGTTCGTCTGTACGCTGCTCGATCAACTGCTGGCCGGGCTTGCCGCCGTCCACGCGGAAGGCGTCGTACACCGCGACATCAAGCCGGCGAACATCCTGATGGAAGCCACCGGGGCCGGACGGCCGCATCTGCGGCTGTCCGACTTCGGCATCTCGATGCGCAAGGGCGAGCCCCGCCTCACCGAGAACAACTATGTGGTGGGGACGCCCGGCTACTTCGCACCGGAGCAGATGCTGGGTGCCGAACCGGACTTCACAGCCGACCTGTTCGCGGTCGGCCTGGTCGCGCTCTATCTGCTCCAGGGCGCCCGGCCCGACTCCAGAGCCCTCGTGGAGTACTTCGCGGCCCACGGCACGCCCGGCGCACCCCAGGGCATCCCCGAGCCGCTGTGGCAGGTGCTCGCCGGACTGCTTCAGCCGGACCCCCAGGCGCGGTTCCGTACGGCGAACGGCACCCGCAAGGCGCTGGCCACGGCAGCGGAACTGCTTGCCGAACCACGCCCCGGCGAGGAGCCCGTCGAGGTCTCCGACCAGATCGGCCCACTGCCCACCGGATTCGGCCCCGAAGGCCCTGTCCGGGAACAGAACAGCTTGGCTCACCGGCTCGGGGCTCAGCAAGCACCCGGGCCGCAGCCCGGAACCGCGCCCCAGTCCCCCGTACGGCAGACGCCAACGCAGCAAGGGATACCGGCCCACCCCCCGACCGAACAGCAGCCTGCACCCCACCAGCAGCAACCACAGCAGCCTGCGATGTCCGAAACAGGCAGCTTCCACCTGGCCCCGCCTCCCGGGTCGGCAGCCGCCCCAGCACCGGCACCGCCGCCCGCAGCCCAACCCGCGGTCCCGCATACGACCTCCCCCCTCCTCGGTCGGGCCCTGCACGAACAACCCCACACTGATAGGTACACCGCTCCGCCCTCGCAGGTTCCCACCCAGTCGGTGCCGGTCCCTCGCACACGTCCGGGACCGCCCCCGAAGGTGACGGTCCCGGTCCTGGTGATCGCGCTGATCTGCTTCGCCGTGGGCATCTGGGCGCTGACACAGAGCTGACCCGGAGCCGACGGGACCGGCCCCGGGCCCATGCCGCCCGCAGCACCGCATTGTCGAATTACCAGGCGGAAGGCGGCCCGTACTGCGGCGGGGACTGCCGTCCCTGCTGCTGGACCGGCACCGTTCCCGCGCGCCGCCTCGCGAGCAGCGTCCACACACCGAGTCCCAGTACCAGCACCGTGCCCGCACTGATCCCGGCGATCCCCACCAGCCTCATGGCGCCGTGGCCCGCGCTCTCACCGGCCGATGTTCCGTAGTGGGGCACCGCGCCCGCGTACGCCGGTGGCGGCCCCTCCGTGCCCTTGACGCTCATCCTCAGCGTCAGCCCGTACCCCTTCTCCCCGAAGCTCTTCGCGACGTCCGGGCTGAGGGTGACCGCGAGATAGTAGTCACCGGCCATCCGTGCCCCGCTGACCTCGTCACGCACGCTGTACCGGTTCCGGTACGCCACCGGTGGCAGCGGGTCCGGTGCTGCCGACTTCGGCTTCCCGTCGTACAGCGTGTAGCCCGTGGAGACCGCGGACCGGACCGGGTTGTACAGCTGCACGCTGAGGGCGCTGGCGACGAAGCCGCTGCCCGTGGAGCTACCGAGATCGGTGCTGGCGAAGAGCTGCTGCCCCCAGCCGACCGGCACCCGGTAGAAACGGGTCTGACCGGGCTTGATCCGGTCGTCCCACACACCGGGCTTCAGCGCGGCAGCATCATTGAACCCTGTACCACCCTCGGCCCGCTGTGCCGTGCCCGCCGGCGGAACGGGCGATGCGGACGGCCAGCTGGACGGTGCCTCCGTCGGGCCCGCCGAGCCGGACTTCAGTCCGGGCTCCGAATCGACGCGGATCTCCAGCCCCCACTCGTCCTGGGCGGAGGTGGCCTTGGTGGTCCTCTCGATCAGCACGTAGTACGGCCCTGCCGACTGGCAGAAGATGCCGTCCTTCTTGACTGTGCGCGTGGCATGAGCCGCGATCGGCCGCGGGTAGCCGGCGGAGCCGAACACCGCATCGTTGTCATTCCCGCAGGAGTTCCCCTTGAGGTCCTGGAGGGACACCTTGATGCCGTCGGCGTAGTCGACCTTCTCCTGCGGCCCGAGCCTGGGCACGGCCACAGCGGAGACATAGGCGTCGGAGGCAGCGTCCAGCTCGACCTGGTAGTAGAGCTGGCCGCCCGGTTCGATCGAGGAGCGGTAGGTCGAACCTGCCTTGAGCTGCTTCGCGTCGGTGCTGGCCACAGCCCCCGCCACCGTCGTCGCATGGTGGTCGAAGGCGTACGGCCCGGGCTCACCCACAGCCGCCGCCTGCCCCGGAAACGCCCCCACCGAGCACACCGCCGCCACTGCGGCCAGCGCGACCCGGCCCAAGCTGCGCTGCCTCTTCACCTGATTCCCCCCGTTGTCCGCCCGGCAGCCGGGCGCCGCCCCGCCCAAAGACCAACCCCGAGATCACCAGATCACGTGGGTCGCACCAGTGACCGCGGCAACGAACGCGGTCCCGGCCCATCCTGCCCGGTTCGTCATCACGTTGTCTGCGTGCACAGCTGGATGGTCCCTACCGTTCCCGTCCGGCAGTCCGTAATCGGCGGAAGGATGTTCCACGTGAAACATCAGCGCCAGGAGCCGGCACCCGAGCCCGGGCCAGCACCTCCGCAGGAGCCAGGAAAAGGGCACCTGGCGGCGTGCCCCGCAAGGAGCCGCCACAAGGCCGAGAGAGGGCCCACCTCGGCTCACACGGCCCGCACAGCGCCCCTGATTGCGAGGGTGAACCCGAATCCGGAGTCACAGCGCGAACGTCACAGGGCCCCGGCCGCAAAAAGCGACCGGGGCCCTGCATTCAAGACGCTGTGTCTCACACACCCGAACCTGCGGGCACGGAGTCAGTCGCCTCCGTCCACAGATCCTGCTCGGCGCGATCCGCCTGGATCTGGCGGTACACGAGGAGCCCGCCAATGGCGGCCAGTGCGACCAGGAGAAGCTTCTTCACCGCGCGACCTCGTCTTTCCTTGACGTAAGGGACTTCTGGCGCCCGACTATACACACCGGCCGATACCGATCGGTGACCTAGTTCCCGTCCAACTATCGGGCCCGGTAATGCAGTCGGCCCGGACAGAAAACTGTCCGGGCCGACGTTCGCGGTGGGGCTAACAGGATTTGAACCTGTGGCCTCATCCTTATCAGGGATGCGCTCTAACCAACTGAGCTATAGCCCCGCGCTGCCCCTGAAGATTAGCGCACTCCAGGGCCAGTCCCAAAATCGATAGCTGAGCCTCTACTCGTCCTCGGCGAGGGTCAGCTCGACACCGCCGACAAACCCGGCCGACAGGTTATAGATGAAGGCACCCAGCGTCGCCAGTGCTGTGGCCAGCACCACATCGATCACCGCGATGACCGATGTGAACAGCAGCACCCGCGGCAGCGAGAGGAACGACTGAAGATCGAAGCCGCTGCCGTCAGTTGAGCCGGTGGCCTCGCTGATGGTCCCGCCCACTGTCGAGAAGACGCCCATGGCGTCCATGACCATCCACAGCACCGCGGCCGCCACAATGGTGCAGACGCCCAGCGCGATGGACAGCAGGAAGCTGACCTTCATCACCGACCACGGATCGGCCTTGGCCACCCGCAGCCGGGCCTTCCGCGTGCGGGGAGTCGTTCGCGCCCCGGTACGCGGCCGGCGCACTCCTGCCTGCGTACCGCCACCGCCCGTACGCTGACCACCCTGCGCACCGCCGGCCGACGGCGACGGGTAGGCCTGCGGCGGCTGGTACGGCTGCGACTCGTACTGCGGCTGCGCCCCACGCGTGTCCGTCACCGTTCCCCCTTGAGAGTCCGCGGCAGGGCCACGGGCACTGCGTGCTCCGGCTCCGGAAGCGGCCGCTCCGTCGCCCGTGGCTCCACTCACGTTCTACTCCTCGTGCTCCCCTGCCGAAGGCTCGGTGCCTTCGACTACCGCTTCGACCGTGTCAGCGTCGACCGAACCACTGTCGACCGCATCCGCATCGCCGTCGACCGCGTCAATCTCTTCGGCCTCTCGGCCGGCCTCGGCGTTGCGAGCGATACCGACCACGGCATCGCGCTTGCCCAGGTTGATCAGTTGGACGCCCATGGTGTCACGGCCCGTCTCCCTGACTTCATTGACTCGCGTACGAATCACACCACCGCCGAGCGTGATGGCGAGGATTTCATCCGTACTCTCGACCACCAGCGCGCCGACCAGCGAGCCCCGGTCCTCCACGATCTTGGCAGCCTTGATACCCAGACCGCCGCGGCCCTGGACGCGGTACTCATCGACGGGGGTCCGCTTGGCGTACCCGCCGTCAGTGGCAGTGAACACGAAAGTACCCGGCCTGACGACATTCATCGAGAGCAGCTCGTCGCCCTCGCGGAAACTCATGCCCTTCACACCGGATGTCGCGCGTCCCATAGGCCGCAGGGCGTCGTCCGTCGCCGTGAACCGGATCGACTGAGCCTTCCTGCTGACCAGCAGCAGATCGTCCTCGGCCGACACCAGCTCGGCGCCGATCAGCTCGTCGTCGCTGCCGTCCGGAGTCTCCCGCAGGTTGATCGCGATAACGCCGCCCGAACGAGGCGAGTCATAGTCCTTGAGCGGTGTCTTCTTCACCAGGCCACCCTTGGTGGCGAGGATCAGATACGGCGCCGCGTCGTAGTCACGGATCGCCAGGATCTGTGCGATCTGCTCGTCCGGCTGGAACGCCAGCAGGTTGGCGACGTGCTGGCCGCGCGCGTCGCGGCCCGCGTCCGGGAGTTCGTAGGCCTTCGCCCGGTACACCCGGCCCTTGTTCGTGAAGAACAGCAGCCAGTGGTGGGTCGTGGAGACGAAGAAGTGGTCGACGATGTCGTCCTGCTTCAGCTTGGTGCCCCGCACGCCCTTACCGCCGCGCTTCTGCGAGCGGTAGTCCTCGGTCTTGGTGCGCTTGACGTAACCACCGTTCGTGATGGTGACGACAATGTCCTCCTCGGCGATCAGGTCCTCGATGGACATGTCACCGTCGAAGGGCACCAGCTTCGAGCGCCGGTCGTCGCCGAACTTGTCGACGATGACCGCCAGCTCCTCGCTGACGATCTGCCGCTGGCGCTCGGGCGAGACCAGGATCGCGTTGTACTCGTTGATCTTCGCCTGGAGCTCGTTGAACTCGGCCGTGATCTTCTGGTGCTCCAGCGCGGCCAGTCGGCGCAGCTGCATCTCCAGGATCGCGTTCGCCTGGATCTCGTCGATCTCCAGCAGGCCCATCAGGCCCTCGCGCGCGACATCGACCGTCTGGCTGCGCCGGATCAGCGCGATGACCTCGTCGATCGCGTCCAGCGCCTTGAGCAGACCACGCAGAATGTGGGCGCGCTCCTCGGCCTTGCGCAACCGGAACTTGGTGCGCCGGACGATGACCTCGATCTGGTGCGTCACCCAGTGCCGGATGAACGCGTCGATCGACAGGGTGCGCGGTACACCGTCGACCAGCGCCAGCATGTTGGCGCTGAAGTTCGACTGGAGATCGGTGTGCTTGTAGAGGTTGTTCAGCACGACCTTGGCAACCGCGTCCCGCTTCAGCACGACGACAAGTCGCTGCCCCGTGCGCGACGAGGTCTCGTCCCGCACGTCGGCGATCCCGCCGACCTTGCCGTCCTTCACCAGGTCGGCGATCTTCTGCGCGAGGTTGTCGGGGTTGGTCTGGTACGGAAGCTCCGTGACCACCAGGCACTGGCGGTTCTGGATCTCCTCGACCGCGACCACAGCACGCATCGTGATGGAGCCGCGCCCGGTGCGGTACGCCTCCTCGATGCCCTTGCGCCCCACGACCAGTGCGCCGGTCGGGAAGTCCGGGCCCTTGATGCGCTCCAGCAGGGCGTCCAGAAGATCCTCGTGCGAGGCCTCCGGGTTCTCCAGATACCACTGGGCTCCGGCCGCCACCTCGCGCAGGTTGTGCGGAGGAATGTTGGTGGCCATGCCGACCGCGATGCCGGCGGAGCCGTTGACCAGCAGGTTCGGGAACCTGGCCGGGAGAACCACGGGCTCCTGGTTACGGCCGTCGTAGTTGTCCTGGAGGTCGACGGTCTCCTCGTCGATGTCCCTGACCATCTCCATGGACAGGGGCATCATCTTGCACTCGGTGTACCGCATCGCGGCGGCCGGGTCGTTGCCGGGAGAGCCGAAGTTCCCGTTCGAGTCCACCAGCGGCATACGCATCGACCAGTGCTGGGCCAGCCGGACCAGGGCGTCGTAAATCGAGGAGTCGCCGTGCGGGTGGTAGGTGCCCATGACGTCACCGACGACACGGGCGCACTTGTAGAAGCCCTTCTCGGGCCGGTAGCCGCCGTCGTACATCGCGTACAGCACCCGGCGATGGACGGGCTTCAGACCGTCCCGCACGTCCGGCAGCGCACGAGACACGATGACGGACATCGCGTAGTCGAGATACGAACGCTGCATCTCCGTTTCGAGCCCCACCGGCTCGACACGCATACCGATGCCGGGGACAGCAGGCGGCTGTTCGGGCATCACAGGGGAATTCTCGTCGGCCATTGCTGGTCAAAGTCCTTTCAGTGCGGTCAGCCGAGACCGACTCAGATGTCGAGGAACCGAACGTCCTTGGCGTTGCGCTGAATGAACGAGCGCCGCGCTTCGACGTCCTCGCCCATCAGCACCGAGAACAGATCGTCGGCCTGCGCCGCGTCGTCGAGCGTGACCTGGCCGAGCACACGGTGGTCCACGTCCATCGTGGTGATGCGCAGTTCCTCGGCGTTCATCTCACCGAGACCCTTGAAGCGCTGGATCGAGTCGTCCCTGACGCGCTTGCCGCTCTGCTTGCCGAGCTCGACCAGAGCGTCCCGCTCCGTGTCCGAGTACGCGTACTCGAAGTCGTCCCGACCCCACTTGATCTTGAACAGCGGCGGGCGCGACAGATACACGTGCCCGGCCTCGACCAGCGGCCGCATGAACCGGAAGAGGAACGTCAGAAGCAGCGTGTTGATGTGCTGACCGTCGACGTCGGCGTCCGCCATCAGAATGATCTTGTGATAGCGGAGCTTCTCGATGTCGAAGTCCTCGTGGACCCCGGTACCGAACGCTGAGATCAGGGCCTGGACCTCGGTGTTCTGGAGGATCTTGTCGATCCGCGCCTTCTCGACGTTCAGGATCTTGCCTCGGATCGGCAGGATCGCCTGGTACATCGGGTTACGCCCGGACTTCGCCGAACCACCGGCGGAGTCACCCTCGACGATGAAGATCTCGCACTTCGTCGGGTCGTTCGACTGGCAGTCGCTGAGCTTGCCCGGCAACGAGGCACTCTCCAGCAGGCCCTTCCGCCGGGTCAGGTCACGTGCCTTACGCGCTGCCACCCGTGCCGTCTGCGCCTGGATGGCCTTGCGGATGATGTCGACGGCCTCGTTCGGGTTCCGGTCGAACCAGTCCGTGAGGTGCTCGTAGACGACCTTCTGCACGAAGGTCTTCGCCTCCGTGTTGCCCAGCTTGGTCTTCGTCTGGCCCTCGAACTGCGGCTCGCCCAGCTTCACCGAGATGATCGCCGTCAGACCCTCACGGATGTCCTCACCGGAGAGGTTGTCGTCCTTCTCGCGCAGCAGCTTCTTCTCGCGCGCGTACCGGTTGACCAGGCCCGTCAGAGCGGCCCGGAAGCCCTCCTCGTGGGTGCCGCCCTCATGCGTGTGGATCGTGTTCGCGAAGGAGTACACGCCCTCGCTGTACTGCGAGTTCCACTGCATCGCGATCTCGGCCGAGAGGAGGCGCTCCTTGTCCTCGGCCTCGACGTCGATCACGGTCGGGTGGATGAGCTCACCCTTGCGCGAGTTGAGGTACTTCACGAAGTCGACGATGCCGCCCTCGTAGTGGTACGTGACAGTCCGGACCTGCTCTTCCTCCGCGACCTCGCCCACCGTGTCCGCACCCGCGGTGGCCTTCGCCGACTCGCGCTCGTCGGTCAGCGTCAGGGTGAGGCCCTTGTTGAGGAACGCCATCTCCTGGAAACGCCTCGACAGCGTCTCGAAGGAGTAGTCGGTCGTCTCGAAGATGTCCCCGTCGGCCCAGAAGGTGACGGTGGTGCCGCTCTCCTCGGTTGCCCCGTTACGGGCCAGCGGCGCCGTCGGGACACCGAGCTTGTAGTCCTGCGTCCAGCGGTAGCCGTCACGCTTGACATCCACCGCGACCTTGGCGGAGAGGGCGTTGACGACGGACACACCCACACCGTGCAGACCACCGGAGACGGCGTAACCGCCGCCGCCGAACTTGCCACCGGCGTGCAGCACGGTCAGGACGACCTCGACGGCCGGCTTGTTCTCCGAGGGCACGATGTCGACCGGGATACCGCGGCCGTTGTCGACCACGCGCACCCCGCCATCGGCGAGGATCGTGACATCGATGGTGTCCGCGTGCCCGGCCAGGGCCTCGTCGACCGAGTTGTCGACGACCTCGTACACCAGATGATGGAGTCCGCGCTCACCGGTCGAGCCGATGTACATGCCGGGCCGCTTGCGGACCGCGTCCAGCCCCTCAAGGACAGTGATCGCGCTGGCGTCGTACGAGGCGGTTACCTCGCCGTGCTCACCGACAGTGGACGGGGGGATCTCATTGGGGTTGCCGGAATCGGCCACGAAGCGCCCTTTCTGGCACAGCACAGGCCTCTCCAGGGCAGGCAGGAGCGGCTGCGTCGTTCGACATGTTCCGCGAGTGGCGGGATTGTCTCTCAGTCTACCGGTAGCGCAGACATCAATGGGGGTTTGCCGGTACCTGAGTCCACATGTGCCGCCCTGAACCGGCGCCGAACGACTCCCCATATCAAGGAAGGGGCTCCAAGAGGCTCACACGGGCTTTCAGCGCCTCGGGCTGTCAACCTCCCGCTACGGTGAGGGACACCCTCCGAGTAGTGCTCCATCCTGCGCAGTCCCACTGTGTGCTGTTTCACGTGAAACAGCACACATTTCGGACGAGATCACAGAGGCCGCCCGTGCGGAAACGACACCAGGGGCAGGCATCGCCGGCCTCAGCCGTACGTATCGCCCGGGCCCTTGCTCCCAGGTGCCCGCAGTGGTCCGAACCGCCGTGGCGGCCCGCCCGGGCCAAGAACCTTCAGCAGCTTCACCGTGCCATGGCCCAGATCCGCGTTCAGCCGGGCCACCAGTTGCGGCGCCAGCAGCCTCAGCTGCGTCGCCCAGGCAGTCGAATCGCACTGCACGGTCAGCACCCGGGCATCCTCGTCGTAGCGCTGGGGGACACAGTGGTTCGCGACGTCCTCGCCCACGATCTGCGGCCAGCGGCCCATCACCCCGCCCACCGCGGCCGGTGTCTCCCAGCCACGCTCAGTGATCAGCCGGTTGATGGCGGCACCCAGCGGCAGAGGGTCGCGCCCGTCAGCCCGTGCGCCCGAGCGCAGTCCACCGCGCTTGGCCTGCTTCTTCTGCTGCGCGGCCGCCCCCCGCGCTTTCGCCTGTTCCTTAGCCGCCCGCAACGCGACCCGTGCCAGGTCGATCCCCGAGGACTCCGGAACCTTCGCCGCCTCAGGTCCGGGTGGAAGGGCGGAGCCGGAACCGCGCGGTTCCCCGCCATCCTCGCCCGGAAGGGAGGATCCGCTCATACCCGGTCCACCGCCCCGTCCGAGACCGCGAACCGCACACCCGCCAGGACACCCGGCACATCGTCGTCCACCGCAGCCGTCACCAGCACCTGTTCCCCCGGCGCCACCAGCTCGGCAAGTCTCTCCCTGCGCCGTACGTCCAGCTCCGCGAAGACATCGTCGAGCACCAGCACCGGCTCATTGCCCTCGGTCCGCAGCAAGTCGTACGAGGCCAGCCGCAGCGCCAGCGCATACGACCAGGACTCACCGTGGCTCGCGTACCCCTTGGCCGGCAGCCTGCCGAGCTTCAGCACCAGGTCGTCACGGTGCGGACCGACCAGCGTCACCCCGCGCTCGATCTCCTGCTTACGGACCCCCACCAGCGCGGCGATCAGCTGCTCGTACAGCTCGTCCTTCGACTGAGCTGCCTCGATCCCCTCACCCAGCGAGCTCCGGTACTCCAGCACAACCGGCCCGCCACCGGGCGCCACCTGCTCGTACGCCTTGTCGGCCAGCGGCTGCAACGTGGCGATCAGGTCCAGCCGCTGCGCCAGCAACTCGGCGCCCACCCGCCCCAGATGCTGGTCCCAGACGTCGAGTGTGGACATGTCCATGGACTTGCCGCCGTGTCTGCGGGCCATCGCCGCGGACTTCAGCAGCGTGTTGCGCTGTTTCAGCACCCGCTCGTAGTCGGAGCGCACACCGGCCATCCGCGGCGAACGCGCCGTGATCAGTTCATCCAGGAACCGGCGGCGCTCACCCGGATCGCCCTTGATCAGGGCCAGATCCTCGGGTGCGAAGAGCACAGTCCGGACGATTCCCAGGACATCGCGCGGCCTGACTTGCGAAGACCGGTTGATCCGGGCCCTGTTGGCCCGTCCCGGGTTGAGTTCCAGCTCGACCAGCTGGGACCGCTCGCCCTGGGTCACCGCAGCCCGGATCACCGCACGGTCGGCCCCCATCCGCACCAGCGGCGCATCGGAGGAGACCCGGTGGCTGCCGAGCGTAGCCAGATAGCCGACCGCCTCGACGAGGTTCGTCTTGCCCTGGCCGTTGGCACCCACGAACGCAGTGACGCCCGGATCGAGAGGCACCTCGACCCGGGCGTACGAGCGGAAGTCGGCCAGCGACAGATGCGTGACGTGCATGACCGTGCGCCGACCTTCCCTGCTGCTGGCTTACTTCTTGTTCTCGACCGCGTGGCCACCGAACTGGTTGCGCAGTGCGGCGATCATCTTCATCTGCGGAGAGTCGTCCTGGCGCGAGGCGAAGCGGGCGAAGAGCGACGCGGTGATCGCGGGCAGCGGCACCGCGTTGTCGATCGCGGCCTCGACCGTCCAGCGTCCTTCGCCCGAATCAGCGGCGAAACCACGGAGCTGGTCGAGGTGCTCGTCGTCGTCCAGTGCATTGACCGCGAGGTCGAGCAGCCAGGAACGGATGACCGTGCCCTCCTGCCAGGAGCGGAAGACCTCGCGCACGTCGGTGACGGAGTCGACCTTCTCCAGGAGCTCCCAGCCCTCGGCGTACGCCTGCATCATGGCGTACTCGATGCCGTTGTGGACCATCTTGGCGAAGTGGCCGGCGCCGACCTTGCCCGCGTGGACGGAGCCGAACTCCCCTTCGGGCTTGAGCGCGTCGAAGACCGGCTGGACCTTCGCGACGTTCTCGGCGTCGCCGCCGTACATCAGCGCGTAGCCGTTCTCCAGGCCCCAGACGCCACCGGAGACACCGCAGTCGACGAAGCCGATGCCCTTGATGCCCAGCTCGACCGCGTGCTTCTCGTCGTCCGTCCAGCGTGAGTTGCCGCCGTCCACCACAACATCGCCCGGGGAGAGCAGGTCGGCCAGCTCGTCGACTGTGGACTGGGTCGCGGCGCCTGCCGGGACCATGACCCACACGACGCGGGGGCCCTTGAGCTTGCCCACAAGCTCTTCCAGGCTGTGGACATCGGCTACGTCCGGGTTGCGGTCGTAACCGATGACGGTGTGACCAGCGCGGCGGATGCGCTCGCGCATGTTCCCGCCCATCTTGCCGAGGCCGACGAGACCGAGCTCCATCAGAAGATCCTTAGTGACGTGGTGGCGTTTCGTACCCGCGTCCGAGCGTACGCCGGGACACGGGTACACACCTGCGGGGTAAGCCGCTCAGACGTACGGCCTCGAACCGGCTCAGCCCGACAGCCGCACAGGCATGATCAGGTACTTGTAGGCGTCGTCCGCCTCGGCATCGAGAGCGGGCCGGCCGCTGAGCAGTGCGGGCTTGGTCGACGTCGTGAAGGAGAGCTGGGCGACGGGGGAGTCGATCGCACTGAGACCGTCCAGCAGGAAGGTCGGGTTGAAGGCGATCGAGATGTCGTCGCCGTCGAGCTTGGCGTCCACCCGCTCCACAGCCTGTGCGTCGTCGCTCGACCCGGCCTCCAGGATCAGCACACCCTGCTCGAAGCTGAGCCGCACCGGAGTGTTCCGCTCGGCGACGAGGGAGACACGCTTGACGGCCTCGACGAACGCGGGCGTCTCGATCACGGCGATCGAGTTGAACTCGGTCGGGAAGAGCGTCCGGTACTTCGGCAGGTCGCCTTCGAGAAGCCGAGTGGTCGTACGCCGGCCGGCACCCTCGAAACCGATCAGGCCCTCGCCTGCGCCGGACCCGGACAGCGCGAGCGTCACGGTGTCACCGCTGGTCAGCGACTTAGCGGTGTCCAGGAGCGTCTTGGCGGGCACCAGCGCGACCGCGGATGCCTCCGGGTCCTCCGGCTTCCACAGGAACTCACGGACCGCGAAGCGGTAGCGGTCGGTGGACGCCAGGGTGACCCGGTCACCCTCGATCTCGATCCGTACGCCGGTGAGAACGGGCAGCGTGTCGTCACGGCCCGCGGCGATGGCCACCTGGGCCGCGGCGGAGGCGAAGACCTCACCGGGGACGGTGCCCGTCGCGGTCGGCATCTGCGGCAGCGCCGGGTACTCCTCCACAGGAAGGGTGTGGAGGGTGAACCGGGAGGAGCCGCAGACCACGGTCGCCCTGACCCCGTCGGTGGAGATCTCCACCGGGCGGTTGGGGAGTGCACGGCAGATGTCGGCGAGCAGCCGGCCGGAGACGAGCACGGTGCCGTGCTCCTCGATCTCCGCGTCGACCGAGACCCGCGCCGAGACCTCGTAGTCGAAGCCGGAGAGGCTCAGCGTGCCTTCCTCGGCCTTGAGCAGCAGGCCCGCAAGAACGGGCACCGGCGGACGGGCCGGAAGGCTGCGGGCCGCCCAGGCCACCGCCTCCGCGAGTACATCGCGCTCCACCCGGATCTTCACCGGAACCGCCTCCTGCTGTTGCTCGCTCGCCCTGCTGGCCTTCGTCGTCGGCTTCTCGCCGGGGACCAGTCTGACGTACGCCGCCGACAGTCGGTGCGCGTCGGGGTCAAGTCGTGCCGAGAGGCACCAGGGGCTCCGGCGGCAAGTTGTGCACAGCGCCCACTTCGAAGCCAATTCCCCGGTAACTCCAGGGGGTAGTAGTAGTAGGTGCTGTGGAAACCGTGGATAACCGCGTTTGCGCAGCTCAGAGGCGGTTTTTTGTCCACCGTGCCTGTGGGTGGAGCCGGTGGAAAAGTGCCCGGCTCTGTGGACGGCGAAAAGTTCTGCACACTCGGTACACAGGGGAGGGGGACTTCTCCCCAGCTCCGTCCCCAGCTTTACCCACCTTGCCCACAGCCCAACCAACCACCTTGGTGTGACGGCTTTCACTCGACCCGGTGACCACGGGTGTTTCGTTGCCGAACAGTGGACAAGGGTGTGGAGAAGCTGGGGACAACAGGGCCCTGCCTGTGGGCCGCCGGTGGACAACGAATGCCCGGGGCTGTGGAAGAAAAATCCGTCCACAGGCTGTGGACAGGGGTTGGCCACAAATCCACAACCGCCTGACCTGGCCTGATGGAGTCTCAGGCGCTGTCCCTGTGGACACAATCTGGACAACTGATCAGTCCCCAGGGTGTGGACGGCCCATCGCCCCCAATGCTGTGGAGAACATACGCGTGCAGCCCCGTATTCGAACACCGTCGGTGCGAGGAACATGCGGAGAACGGCGGGGAACAGCGAAGGGCGCCCCCGGACTCAAGTCCCGGGGCGCCCTTCGGAGGTTCTGGAAGCCGCTCGGTCAGCCGTTCTTGATGCGGTTGGTGAGCTCCGTGACCTGGTTGTAGATGGAACGCCGCTCGGCCATCAGCGCACGGATCTTCCGGTCCGCGTGCATCACGGTCGTGTGGTCACGGCCGCCGAACTGCGCCCCGATCTTGGGCAGTGAGAGGTCCGTGAGCTCACGGCAGAGGTACATCGCGATCTGCCGGGCCGTCACCAGCACGCGGCTGCGCGAGGATCCGCAGAGGTCCTCGATGGTCAGACCGAAGTAATCGGCCGTCGCCGCCATGATGGCGCTCGCGGTGATCTCCGGGGCCGCGTCCTCCCCACCGGGGATCAGATCCTTCAGAACGATCTCGGTGAGCCCGAGATCCACCGGCTGGCGGTTGAGCGAGGCGAACGCCGTCACCCGGATCAGCGCCCCCTCCAGCTCGCGGATGTTGCGCGAGATACGGGAGGCGATGAACTCCAGTACCTCCGGCGGGGCGTTGAGCTGCTCCTGGACCGCCTTCTTGCGGAGGATTGCGATCCGCGTCTCCAGCTCCGGCGGTTGCACGTCGGTGGTGAGGCCCCACTCGAACCGGTTGCGCAGCCGGTCCTCCAGGGTCACCAGCTGCTTGGGCGGCCGGTCGGAGGAGAGCACGATCTGCTTGTTCGCGTTGTGCAGCGTGTTGAAGGTGTGGAAGAACTCCTCCTGCGTCGACTCCTTGCTCGCCAGGAACTGGATGTCGTCGACGAGGAGGATGTCGACATCGCGGTAGCGCTTGCGGAAGGTGTCGCCCTTGCCGTCGCGGATCGAGTTGATGAACTCGTTGGTGAACTCCTCGGAGCTCACGTAGCGCACCCGGGTTCCCGGATAGAGGCTCCGGGCGTAGTGGCCGATGGCATGGAGCAGGTGCGTCTTGCCGAGCCCGGACTCCCCGTAGATGAACAGCGGGTTGTACGCCTTGGCCGGCGCCTCGGCGACAGCGACTGCGGCCGCGTGCGCGAAGCGGTTGGACGCGCCGATGACGAACGTGTCGAAGAGGTACTTGGGGTTCAGCCGTGCCTGCGGCTCCCCCGGGCCGGGCGCCGGAGCGGGCTGTGCGGCCAGCGGCCCGGGAGCTCCGCTGGGGGCGGGCAGGTGACGCTGTGAGGACTGCGGGTCGCGGAGGTCGTGGCGCTCGGGCCGCTGCTGCTCGTACTGCTGGCGGTCCGGCTGCTGCCTGTAGTCGTGCTGTGACTGGGAGCGCGGACCGGTGTAGGGGTCGCGCTCCTGGAAGCCGCCGAGCCTGGGCTGCTGCCAGGAGAGGTCCTCCTGGGTGCGCGGCCAGGCTCCGGGGTCGGGCCGCTGCTGCTGGTAGTCCGGGTATGCCGGCCGGGCCGTCGGCATACCGTCGTCCGACGGGCGGTGGCCGTATCCGTCATACGTGTCGCTGTGCCGGGGCTCGTCGTGCTGCGGGTGCTGGTAGCGGGGCTGCTGGGACTGCTGCATCGGCGGGGCCGGCGGGGAGGGATCACCGATGGTGTCGTCCACCGTGATGGCGATCCGGATCGGGCGGCCGCATTCGTGACTCAGCGTCTCGCTGATGAGGGGGGCCAGCCGTCCTTCGAGGACCCGCTTGCCCCATTCATTGGGGACGGCGAGAAGAGCGGTGTCCGCCACGAGAGCCAGAGGCTGGCAGCGCTCGATCCACTGCTTGTCCTTCGGCTCGATATTTTGCTGGCCCTCGCCGAGGAGACGTTCGAGGACTCGTGGCCACACTGCGGCAAGATCGGCAGGTACGTCAGCCACAGGGCACGCTCTCTCGCAGGTCCCACGAATGTGTGGTTCTCGGGACGGGGGGTGAAGACAGGCAGGAAAAAGACTTGGGAGTTCCGCCAAGGTAGTCAGGGCGACCCGCACGGTTCAAGTTGTTGTCCACAGCCTGTGCACAGTGGGGCCAGCCTAAGGGCCGGTTTGACCGGATGGCGTAGCCGCGCGTACCGTGACCAGGTCGAGTTGTCGATGGCTGCTGCCGCCTGCCTCCGATGGGCAATGATCACGATCTGTGGTCGTGAAGCGGTGCACACGGGCGTATTCGCGAGCTACTCGTGGGCGCACGGTGACAGCCAGGCGATGTCCCGCCATCACCCGATTCATTTCTGGAGCCCCCGAGTGAGCAAGCGCACCTTCCAGCCGAACAACCGTCGTCGCGCGAAGACCCACGGTTTCCGTCTCCGTATGCGTACGCGCGCCGGTCGCGCCATTCTGGCGACCCGCCGTGGCAAGGGTCGCTCCCGCCTGTCCGCCTGATCTCGTACAGGTCATGACGTGCTGCCTACCGAGAATCGGCTGAGGCGGCGCGAGGACTTCGCAGCCGCAGTACGACGAGGGCGCCGAGCCGGTCGCCCGTTGCTCGTCGTCCATCTACGCAGCGGTACAACGGACCCGCATGTGCCTGGGGAGAGCACTCCCCCGACACGTGCGGGTTTCGTCGTGAGCAAGGCAGTGGGCGGAGCGGTCGTCCGCACCGCCGTGAAGCGGAAGCTTCGCCATCTGGCGCGCGATCGGCTCCCCCAGCTGCCCCCCGGTAGCCTGGTTGTCGTACGGGCGCTGCCCGGCGCGGGCACCGCCGACCATGCACAGCTGGCCCGAGACCTGGACGCCGCCCTGGCGCGGCTACTGGGAGGGGGCGCGCGATGAAATACCCGCTGCTGGCGCTCATCAAGTTGTACCAGTGGACGATCAGCCCGCTTCTGGGGCCTGTCTGCAGGTACTACCCGTCGTGTTCCCACTACGGATATACGGCTATCGACCGGCACGGTGCGGTGAAGGGAACGGCACTGACGGCCTGGCGCATCCTGCGATGCAACCCCTGGTCGCCGGGTGGCGTGGACCACGTTCCGCCGCGCAAACGTCCGCGTTGGCACGAACTGCTGCGCAATGCGTGGCGGACAAGCAAGGGCGGGCACTCCGGCCAGGAGACCGGCCCGGCCGCAGAGACCTCGCCCAATGCTCAAGGAGCCTGATTAGTGGACACGATTGCCAGTCTGTTCAGTTTTATCACCACCCCAGTTTCGTGGGTCATCGTCCAGTTCCACTCGCTGTACGGAGCCATCTTCGGCCCTGACACCGGCTGGGCCTGGGGCCTGTCCATCGTGTCCCTGGTGGTTCTGATCCGGATCTGCCTGATCCCGCTCTTCGTGAAGCAGATCAAGTCGACCCGTGGCATGCAGGCGCTCCAGCCGAAGATGAAGGCGATCCAGGAGCGCTACAAGAGCGACAAGCAGCGTCAGTCCGAAGAGATGATGAAGCTGTACAAGGAGACGGGTACCAACCCGCTCTCCTCGTGCCTGCCGATCATCGCGCAGTCGCCGTTCTTCTTTGCGCTGTACCACGTGCTTTCTGCCATCGCCAATGGGCAGACGAAGGGGTACATCGACAAGCCGCTCCTGGAGAGCGCGCAGAAGGCGCACATCTTCGGTGCCCCGCTGGCCGCGAAGTTCTTGGACAGCTCGGACAAGGTGGCGGCGCTCGGCGCCTCGCTGACCGACGTCCGGATCGTCACCGCGGTCATGATCGTCATGATGTCGGCGTCGCAGTTCTACACGCAGCGCCAGCTGATGACGAAGAACGTCGACATGTCCGTCAAGACGCCGTTCATGCAGCAGCAGAAGATGCTGATGTACGTCTTCCCGGTGATGTTCGCCGTGATGGGTGTCAACTTCCCCGTCGGTGTCCTCGTGTACTGGCTCACCACCAACGTGTGGACCATGGGACAGCAGATGTTCGTGATCCACCGGAACCCGACGCCGGGCAGCCAGGCACAGTCCGGCCTGCTGGAGCGGATGCAGAAGCACCTGGTCGCGCACGGTGCGACGCGGACGCGTCACCAGCGCAACATCATCAAGGGCATCGCGTCCAAGGAGACGAAGGACCGGAACGACGCCGAGCGTAAGTTCATCACCACGCTGAGCAAGGCCGGCCTCGTGGCCCAGGCCGATGGCACGGTCGAGAAGAGTGACGCGGCCGTGGCTGCCGAGGCCGAAGGCATCACCCTGGCTGAGGCCGCGCCGAAGCGTCAGCAGCCCAAGCGCCAGACCAAGGCGAAGCGCCAGACGGGTGCTGCCCCGGCAGGCCAGGCGCAGACCGGTGGGGCGAAGGCCTCGGAGAAGCCCGCCGACGCCAAGACGGCCGATGCTTCCTCCGAGAAGACCTCGCTGGACAAGGACGAGCCGAAGGCTGAATCCGAGCCGGACTCCAAGCCCGCTTCTCGTAATGCACGCCAAGCCAAGTCCGGGCAGCGCAAGGGCCAGCAGCGCCCCAAGCACCCGTCCAAGAAGTAAGAAGGAGTCCATCCCGTGACGGAAGGCACCACCACCTCCGCCGCCGCTGAGGGCGACACGCTGAGCAGGCTGGAGCAGGAAGGCGAGATCGCGGCTGACTACCTCGAGGGCCTGCTCGACATCGCTGACCTCGACGGTGACATCGATATGGACGTCGAGGCCGACCGTGCTGCGGTCTCGATCATCAGTGATGCGAGCAGTCGCGATCTTCAGAAGCTCGTGGGACGCGACGGTGAGGTGCTGGAGGCCCTCCAGGAGCTCACCAGGCTCGCGGTGCACCGGGAGACCGGGGACCGCAGTCGGCTGATGCTGGACATCGCGGGTTTCCGGGCCAAGAAGCGTGAGGAGCTCGCCGCGCTGGGCGCCAAGGCCGCCGACGAGGTGAAGAGCTCCGGCGAGCCGGTCAAGCTCGACCCGATGACGCCGTTCGAGCGCAAGGTAGTGCACGACGCGATCGCTGCAGCCGGGCTGCGCAGTGAGTCCGAGGGCGAGGAGCCGCAGCGCTTCGTCGTTGTGCTTCCGGCCTGACCGGTGCATTGTTCTGTCGGCCCCGTCTGTTCGCAGGCGGGGCCGATCTTTGTCAGCCTGTTGTCAGCCATCCATGCGGTATCGCGCGGTAAGGAAGGACGGTCCCCGTGACCGAGTCAGCGGAGCTCCCCCAGGCGCCGGAAGTGGCGCATGAGGTTTTCGGCGAGTTCTTCCCGGAAGTCGTTCGGTACGCGGAGCTGCTGGCGGACGCGGGGGTCAAGCGCGGGCTGATCGGACCGCGTGAGGTGCCCAGGCTCTGGGAGCGGCACCTGCTGAACTGCGCGGTGCTGTCCGAGGTGGTTCCTCAGGGAGTGACCATCTGCGATGTGGGCTCCGGTGCCGGGCTGCCGGGTATCCCACTGGCTCTGGTGCGCAGGGATCTGAAGATCACGTTGCTGGAACCCTTGCTGCGGCGAACCAACTTCCTGCAAGAGGTGGTGGAGCTGCTGGGGCTCGACCATGTGACGGTTGTTCGCGGCCGGGCAGAAGAGGTTCTGGGCAAGCTGCCGCCGGTCCATGTGGTGACGGCCCGCGCGGTGGCTCCGCTGGACCGGCTAGCCGGGTGGGGCGTGCCGCTGCTGCGTCCGTACGGGGAGATGCTGGCCCTCAAGGGCGATACCGCTGAAGAGGAGATTCAGGGCGCGCGGGCAGCACTGAGCAAGCTGGGCGTAGTCGAGACTTCGGTGCTTCAGGTCGGCGAGGGGATCGTCGATCCGCTATCCACGGTGGTGCGAGTCGAGGTGGGGGAGAGCCCCGGGGGCGTGCGCTTCGCCGCGAAGCGGGCGAAGGCGGCTCGGGTGAGCCGGACCCGGCGACGCCGTTAGGCGAGCGTGATGCCACGAACGCCGTAAAAGCTGCCAAATAGACTCAATTCGGAGTGTCGTGACGTTGTGACGTGGCGGCGAGGGCATCTTGTTTCACGTGAAACGTCGCTCTCTGCTGCATGGGATCATCAGTCGCAGTCGCGCGGCCTCTACGCCGCGGGATCGTAGACCCTTCGGGGTTACAGAGTTGTCCACAAAGGTGGATTCATCCACAGAAGAACATGCCTCGCTGGTTCACAACCCCGAAAGCATGGCAGGCTCTGTGCATTGTGAGCCTGAAGTCGAGGAGAGTGAATCCTTGCGGTCCGACGCCAACATCGCGGGACCGATGACCGATCCGGTCCCCGGTCCCCGTACCGAGTCGGCGGCAGAAGATGTTTCACGTGAAACACCGCCGCCGATGGACGACACCCCTATTGGTCGCGCTGCCCAACTGGCTGTAGAAGCTCTCGGCCGTGCCGGAGAGGGCCTGCCCCGGCCCGAGCAGACGCGCGTCATGGTGGTCGCCAACCAGAAGGGCGGCGTCGGTAAGACCACAACAACGGTCAACCTCGCCGCCTCGCTCGCGCTGCATGGCGCGCGTGTGCTGGTGATTGACCTGGATCCTCAGGGAAACGCCTCCACGGCACTGGGGATTGACCATCACTCCGAAGTTCCATCGATCTACGACGTCCTGGTAGAGAGCCGGCCGCTCTCCGAAGTGGTCCAGCCCGTTCCTGACGTCGAGGGTCTCTTCTGCGCCCCGGCCACCATCGATCTCGCAGGTGCTGAGATCGAGTTGGTGTCCCTCGTGGCTCGGGAGAGCCGCCTCCAGCGAGCGCTCCAAGCGTATGAACAGCCACTGGACTACATCCTCATCGACTGTCCACCCTCCTTGGGCCTGCTGACCGTCAACGCGATGGTGGCGGGCGCTGAGGTGCTGATCCCGATTCAGTGTGAGTACTACGCACTTGAGGGCCTGGGGCAGTTGCTGCGGAATGTCGACCTGGTCCGCGGGCATCTCAACCCCGAGCTTCATGTGTCGACGATTCTGCTCACCATGTACGACGGCAGAACTCGCCTTGCCTCGCAAGTGGCAGATGAGGTGCGCAGCCACTTCGTCCGCGAGGTCCTGAAGACCAGTATTCCGCGGTCGGTTCGTATCTCTGAGGCCCCGAGCTATGGGCAGACAGTCCTCACCTATGACCCCGGATCCAGCGGTTCGCTGTCGTACCTTGAAGCGGCCCGTGAGATCGCGCTTCGCGGCGTTGACGTGCACTACGACGGCCGGCACGCACAAACAGGCAGTCACAACAGTCAGCAGAGCATCTCGGAGGGGATCCAGTGAGTGAGCGACGCAGGGGGTTGGGACGTGGACTCGGTGCGCTGATCCCTGCCGCACCACAGGAGAAGGTGGGTCTCGCAGGCGCCGAGGCATCGTCCACTCCCGGGGCTGCACCAGTGATGACAGCAGAGCGGGGTGTGGCGGCAGCGAAGCTGGCGGCGCTGCCTACCGGAGCTGTTTCACGGGAATCGATTGTTCCTGCGCAGGAGTCGGCACCCGTAGCTGTGGCAGAGCAAGTGGAGCCTGCGGGCGCCTACTTCGCCGAGCTGCCGATCGACGCGATCACCCCCAACCCGCGCCAGCCGCGTGAGGTGTTCGACGACGACGCTCTCGCTGAGCTTGTCTCCTCCATCAAGGAGGTAGGCCTCCTGCAGCCTGTCGTGGTACGTCAGGCAGGCCCCGAACGCTTCGAGCTCATCATGGGCGAGCGGCGTTGGCGGGCCTGCCGTGCGGCAGACCTGGAGCGCATCCCGGCGATCGTCCGGGCCACGGACGACGAGAAGCTCCTCCTGGACGCGCTGCTGGAGAACCTTCACCGTTCTCAGCTGAACCCGCTTGAAGAGGCCGCGGCTTACGATCAGTTGCTCAAG
Organism: Streptomyces sp. NBC_00440; assembly: GCF_036014215.1. Classification (NCBI taxonomy): domain Bacteria; kingdom Bacillati; phylum Actinomycetota; class Actinomycetes; order Kitasatosporales; family Streptomycetaceae; genus Streptomyces; species Streptomyces sp. NBC_00440. The sequence goes on along the minus strand of NZ_CP107921.1, from coordinate 4,111,788 downwards.
GACTTCAATTGCACACACGATCAGCTCGCTGACCGGATCGGTCGCTCGCGGCCGCAGGTGTCCAATACCTTGCGGCTGTTGAGGCTCTCGCCCCCGGTGCAGCGCAGGGTTGCTGCCGGAGTCCTGTCCGCAGGACATGCGCGGGCGCTCCTGTCGGTGGACGACTCCGAGGAGCAGGACCGGTTGGCGCACCGCATTGTGGCGGAGGGGCTCTCGGTACGTGCGGTCGAGGAGATCGTCACGCTGATGCAGTCGCGTCCGCAGAGCGCTCCGAAGGCCAAGGGGCCGCGTGCTGGAGGGCGGGTGTCGCCGGCGCTCTCCGACCTTGCCTCACGGCTCTCGGATCGCTTCGAGACGCGGGTGAAGGTCGATCTGGGACAGAAGAAGGGGAAGATCGTCGTCGAGTTCGCTTCGATGGATGATCTGGACCGGATTCTTGGTTCGCTCGCTCCCGGCGAAGGACGAGTCCTGGAGAAGCGGCTCGCAGCCGAAGCCGAAGCCGTCGAGGAAGACGAGAACTGAGTCTGCGGCTGGCATCTGTTCAGAGGGCGGGGCGTGTCCGGTAGGCCGGAACACGCCCCGCCCTTTGCTTTCTCACGGTATCCGTCCGATCGCCGGGATGGATACGATGCGTTTTGGTATGGCGCATCCACCTTGATCCATCGCGGTGAGGGAGGGCAGGGGCCCATGCGAACGGTGAACCGCAGCCGACTGGTGACTGCTGGACTGGGGCTGGGGGTGGTCGGCGGATTCGTCGGCAGCCTGCTCAGGGAGTGGAGCGAGCTGAGCGCCGCTTGCGAAGCAGCGGGTGAGAGAAGTGAGGAACACCGTTCATGGGGCGTCGGCTTGTACCGCTCACGCTGGACAACCTTCCGGACCTTCCCAAGCGTTGCCGTTCATGTGTCTTCTGGGAACTCGACCCGGTCAGCGGGGAAGCCGCGATAGAGGCTGGTACGCCGGAGCTGGAGAAGGAAGCATGGATCTCGGCCGTGCTACTGGAGTGGGGTTCCTGCGGCCGGGTCGTCTACGTCGATGACGTGCCGGTGGGCTTCGTTCTCTATGCTCCGCCTGCGTATGTACCACGCTCGCTGGCTTTTCCCACGAGTCCCGTCTCTCCCGACGCCGTGCAGCTGATAACGGCGTGGATCACGCCGGGGTACCAGGGGCAGGGACTGGGGCGGGTGCTGGTGCAGACAGTAGCGAAGGATCTGCTCCGGAGGAACTTCAAGGCGATCGAGGTATTCGGCGATGCTCGGTGGAAGGAACCCGCCTGTCTGCTCCCCGCGGATCATCTGCTGGCGGTCGGGTTCAAGACGGTACGGCCGCATCCGAACTACCCCAGGCTACGGCTTGAGTTGCGTACAACTCTGTCCTGGAAGGAAGACGTGGAGCTTGCGCTGGACCGACTCTTGGGCGCAGTGAAGAAGGACCCAGTGCTGCGTCCGTTGTGAGGATCGCTCCCACAGAAGCCACCCGGAGCATCAAAACAGGGGCCGCCCTCAAGGGCGGCCCCTGTTTCACGTGAAACATAGGTGACGTCAGGCCTTGGTGGCCTCGTCGCCGATGAAGCCCTCAAGGTCGCGAATGATCGCGGCCTTCGGCTTGGCGCCGACGATGGTCTTGGCGACCTCGCCGCCCTGGTAGACGTTGAGCGTCGGAATGGACATCACGCCGTACTTTGCGGCAGTGCCCGGGTTCTCGTCGATGTTGAGCTTGACGACCTCGATCTGCTCACCGTACTCGGCTGCGATGGCCTCGAGAGACGGAGCGATCTGGCGGCACGGACCGCACCAGGCGGCCCAGAAGTCGACCAGTACGGGCTTGCCGCTCTTGAGGACATCCTGTTCGAAGGAGTCATCAGTTACGTTCTTCAGGGTGCCGGCCACGGCGGGCTCCTCTTTCTTCACGGGGTGTTCGGGATGGGGAATGCGGTGATCAGATGCTGGCGATCTTCTCGGGCTCTGCGGCCTTCTCGCTGTCGGCCAGGGCCGACAGGAAGCGCTCGGCGTCGAGGGCGGCGGAGCAGCCCGTCCCAGCAGCCGTGATGGCCTGCCGGTAGGTGTGGTCAACGACGTCACCAGCGCCGAAGACACCAGTGAGGTTGGTCCGGGTGGAAGGTGCGTCGACCTTCAGATAGCCCTCGTCGTCCAGGTCCAGCTGGCCCTTGAACAGTTCGGTGCGCGGATCGTGGCCGACGGCGATGAACAGGCCCGTCACCGGCAGCTCGGAGGTCTCCCCGGTCTTGGTGTTGCGCAGCGTCAGGCTGGAGAGCTTCTGCTCGCCGTGGATCACAGCCACCTCGCTGTCCCAGGCGAACTTGATCTTCGGGTCGGCGACGGCACGCTCCTGCATGGCCTTGGAGGCGCGCAGGGTGTCCCGGCGGTGCACGATGGTGACGGACTTGGCGAACCGGGAGAGGAAGGTGGCTTCCTCCATTGCGGTGTCGCCACCGCCGACGACGGCGATGTCCTGGTCCTTGAAGAAGAAGCCGTCGCAGGTGGCACACCAGGAGACGCCGCGTCCGGAGAGGGCATCCTCGTTCGGCAGGCCGAGCTTGCGGTGCTGCGAGCCAGTCGTGACGATGACCGCCTTGGCCTGGTGCACAGTGCCGGCCGTGTCGGTGACGGTCTTGATCTCGCCGGTCAGATCGACGGCCACGATGTCGTCGGGAACCAACTCGGCACCGAAGCGCTCCGCCTGGGCACGCATGCTGTCCATCAGGTCGGGTCCCATGATGCCGTCCTGGAATCCGGGGAAGTTCTCCACCTCGGTGGTGTTCATAAGCGCACCACCGGCGGTGACTGCACCTTCGAAGACCAGCGGCTGCAGCGACGCGCGCGCGGTATAGAGCGCGGCGGTGTAGCCGGCGGGCCCGGAGCCGATAATGATCACGTTACGGACGTCGCTCACGGGTTTCTTCCTCGTCTCTGCGGACTGCTTGCTGCCTACTGGGGCCAGGTCCAGCGGACTCTCACCCCACCCAACGGATCCTACGGGGCGTGCATTCCCGTGAGGGTCAGCCGCGGGGGTAGACGTGGGTCAGGAGCACCTTGCCGCGAGTGGACGGCGTGGCGTGGACGCATGCCGCGTCCACGACATACACCTGGACGCGGGTGCTGTCAGTGGGATGCGGCAGCACGACGAGGAAGGCATCGGAACCCTTGTAGATGCCCTTCTGCGCGGCGATCGGACCTTCCTCGCGTCCTATGCCCTTCTCGACACAGGGCGGCACGGCCACGTCGGGCCCGTTCTTGAGCGTTGTCGGGCCGGAGTCCATATGGACCGATGGAGCCTTCTTCTCCTGTGGGGAGACTGTGCTCGCCGTGGTGTCCGAGGCGAGCAGGGAGTGCACCTGGTCCTGCAGAGCGGCATCAATGAATACGGGTGTCCCCGCGCGCTTCGATGTCTTTCCCGCAGCGCTGGTGTCACCGCTCGACGCGGTGGGCGACGACTGCAGAAAGAACACACCGATACCGATGACCGCTGCCCCCAAGACCGCGCTAAGAGCAGCGACGTGACGTCGTCGCCGCGCCGTACGGCTTCTGCCGGGGCCTGTAGTGGCACGAGGACGCCCTGACGGGCGCTTGCCGTGAACGGGTTCCGCGCTGCGGGGCGGGAGTGATGTTTCACGTGAAACATGAGCCGCGCCTTCGCGCGGGGTGGCTTCGAGCAGGGACTCCGCAGCCAGAGCTACGTCCATACGCTCAGCGATATCGGCCGGCATGAGAACCGGCCCGGGCGCGGTTGCGAGCAGCTCCTGAATCTCCTGGAGGGAGCCTCTGACATCGGAACAGAGTGAGCAGGCGTCGATATGCTGCTGCATTTCCACTGCGCGGGATGGCGCAAGGAGACCTTCAGCGAGATCGGCGATCTCCGAGACATCGGGATGCTGAGACGTATCAGCCGTCGATGTCATGCGCGTCCACCTCCGCCCTTCACTGCAGCAGGATTCTGTGGTCCCGCGTCCTTCGGCCTCGACGCAGGTGGGACGGATGCTCCCGGCATCCGGTTCCTTGCTGCGTCGGCCGGGGTGTCGTTTCCTGTCTCCGCCGACTGCGGGCGCAGGTGCTTGAGGAGTGGGAGGAGTCTCGCCCGGCCGCGTGCACAGCGACTCTTCACGGTGCCTGTAGGCACATCAAGGATCTGCGCGGCCTCCGCCACGGGGTAGCCCTGCATGTCGACGAGGACGAGGGCGGCGCGCTGTTCCGCAGGGAGGGAGCTCATGGCTTTGATCAGTTCGCGGTGCAGGTCCTGGCGCTCTGCTGGCGCCTCGGCGGACTCATGAGGTTCGAGGAGCTGATCGAGGCGCTCCGCGTCGTCGACGGGCGAGGTCTTCCGTGTCGCTGCCTTACGGGCTCGATCGAGGCAGGCGTTGACCGTGATGCGATGCAGCCAGGTGGTGACGGCGGACTGGCCGCGAAAGGTGTGGGCGGCGCGGTAGGCGGAGACCAGTGCATCCTGGACGGCGTCGGCAGCCTCCTCGCGGTCGCCGAGCGTGCGCAGGGCGACGGCCCAGAGCCGGTCTCGGTGGCGCCGTACCAGCTCACCGAAGGCATCGGCGTCGCCGGCGACGTGGGCAGCCAGCAGCTCCTGGTCGCCGGCGGTACCGAGCGCGGTGTCGTCCAACGGTGAGCCCCCTCCCCTGTCCCTGATCAGCCGGAGAACTTCACATCCGTTATGGCCTGCTTGTAACCCGCTTCGCTGTACTGATCTCCGGGTGAATCCGGCATGGCCGTGATCCAGACCAGTACATAGCGCGTGTTCACCGGTTTGTCTGCCTTGAAACGCGCTGTGGTGCCGTTGGTGCTCGTAGAAGTGATCTTCTTCATCGAGCTCAGCGACGCCGAGGAGGACATTGAATCGGCTGCGTACAGGGAGATCGCGGTCTCGTTGCCCGAGTAGCGCAGCCCTATGGAAGCAGCCGATACGTCCTTCGCGGAACCCAGGTCGTAGACGATCCCCACCCCTCGCTTGAAGGGGGCCAGCTGGGGGCCGTCCTTGAAGGAGTAGGTACGCCAGTACGTCGAGCTGTCACCGTCGTAGGTCTTCCCGACATCGGCGGGGTGCTGGGGCTTGCCGTCCGGGTAGTACTCGGCTGCGTCCTTTACCGGGAGCGGCTGAAGAGCCTTCTGCTCGGCGGTGCCATTGTTGTTGCCGTTGTTGGTCTGGTTGGTGCCCGTACCGGTGGAGTCCTTGCCCCGGTCCAGAAGCGTGTCGGCGAGCTGCCAGCTGCCCAGACCCAGCGCGGCGATCAGCAGTGCGGAGACGGCCCACTTGAGCACCTTGCCGGTGCGGCCCTGGAGCGGCGGTGGAGGAGCGGCCACCGGCTGGGTGGGTGCCACCCTGGCGCCGGTCGCCGGACGGCCGTAGGTGCCCTGCTGGTAGTTCGTGCGCTGGTACTCGGGCGGCGGGGTGTAGGCGGGCTCCGGTGGTCGGATCCGAGGCATGGCGGCGACGGCCTTGGCGAGCTCGTCGGGGGTGGTGCAGGGCGGTTCCTGACGGGATGCGGTGGCGCCGTCATTGGCCAGGGCACGCATCGCGATCTCTGCGAGATCGCGGTTGACGCCGGCCCGTACCTGGTCCGGGGGGATCAGACCGACACCCTTGGGCAGGCCGGAGAGACCGTAGGCATCGGTTTCGTAGGGCCAGCGCTGCGTCAGCGCGGCATACAGCAGGGCGCCGACGGCCTCTGTGTCGGTCCGCTGCGGAGTGTCAGAGGTGATGCCGCGCAGGGCTGCGTTCACCGCGAGCCCGCGGATGCGGTACTGGCCGGAAGAGGTCCGCAGGACCGCGCTGGGCGTGAGCCTGAGGTGGGACAGGCCCTCGCGGTGCGCGGCGGCCATGGCTTGCGAGACCTGGCTGACGAGCTGGTAGGCGTCGTGGGCCTCCAGGGGGCCGGAAGCGAGCAGCGCGGTGATTTCAGTCGCGTCGGGCAGCCATTCGTGCACGACATAGACGAGATCGTTCTCCTCGACGGCATCCAGGACCTGCACGAAGCGCGGGTCGCCGAGAAGGGCCGAGGACCGGGCGGCCGCGAGGACGGCACGTGCCCGGGCGTGATCAGCGGGAAGCAGATGCACACCGACAGCGCGCCTGAGCTTCTCGTCGACCGCACGCCAACTGCTGAAACCGTCCAGACGGGTGACGCACTCCTCCAGCCGGTAGCGTCTGGCGAGTTTGTGCCCGCTGTGGAGCTCGGGCGCTGCTGCGGGCTCCGTCGGCTTCTTCTCGCTCTCCTCGTCCCGGGTGCCTTCACCGGCCGTGGTATCAGCCGTTTCCTGAGGTTCCACCGTGCCGTCGGCCGTGGCCTTGTCCGCCTTGGCGGCCAGCGGCTTGTCGCCACTGTTGTCGGCCACGTCGACGGCAGCCGTGCTACGTTCCGCCACCGTCGTTCCTGCCTCCCCATCCGTTGCGCGCTGTCGGCCAGTCTGCAAAGCCATGCCAATTGTGCCCACAGTCCGGCGCTATGCACGACACACGGCGTCGGACGATGGTTGTGCGATCCCGTCGGCGCCTAGCGGCCGAGGCGACCGCGCACCATGGCAACCATTGAGTTGAGCTCGGCGATCCGCATGCGCTTCGCCGCGATGAAGAACACACCGAGAAGTACGGCGCCGCCGACGACCAGCGCTGCCAGCGAGCCCAGTACTCCCTCTCCGAGTACCCGGATGATGCCGAATCCGACAGCTCCGCCGACAACGGCTCCCGGGATGGAAGCCAGCGCCAGGCGGGCGTACGTCCGGAGGATGTGCGTCCCGTCCAGGTCCCCGCCCAGCCGCTTGCGCAGCCTTCGCCAGGCGATCCCGACACCGACCGCGTAGGCCAGACCGTAGGAGGCGGCCATACCGACCACCGCCCACTGTGAGGGGAGGACGACGTAGCAGAGTGCGGAGGCCGCAGCGTTCACTGCGGCGACGATGACCGTGTTGTAGAAGGGGGTGCGGGTGTCCTCGTACGCATAGAAGCCACGCAGGACGACGTACTGCACCGAGTAGGGGATCAGGCCGAGGGCGAAGGCCATCAGGACATAGCCCATGGACTCCGATGCCTGTACGCCGCTGGAGGCGAACAGCAGGGTGCAGACCGGTACGCCCAGGGCGAGGAATGCGAAGGAGACCGGAACGATCGCCACAGCGGAGTTCCGCAGTCCCTGTGAGATGTCGTCGCGGACCGCGCCGACATCTCCGTCATTGGCGGCGCGGGAGATCCGCGGCAGCAGGGCGGCCATGACCGAGACGGTGATGATGGCCTGGGGCATCCCCCAGATCAGCTGCGCGTTCGAGTAGGCCATGATCCCCGCGCCGGACCGTCCGGAGGCCTTGCCCGCGGCGGTGGCGAGCTGGGTGACCACCAGGACACCCGCCTGGTTGGCGAGGACGAACAGGACCGTCCATTTGGCGAGCTTCACGGCCTTGCCGAGACCGTGTCCGCGCCAGTCGAAGCGCGGGCGGAAGCGGAAACCGGCTTCGCGCAGGTACGGGATCATCGACAGGGCCTGGACCGTCAGACCCAGCAGGGTGCCGATTCCGAGCAGCCGCACCCCGTCCGCAGGGATGGTCGTCACCTTCATGTGGGAGTCGGCGGAGGTGCCGTAGACCCAGATGAACAGTCCGAAGGTGAAGATCATGACGATGTTGTTGAGGACCGGAGTCCACATCATCGCGCCGAACTTTCCGCGGGCGTTCAGGATCTGCCCCATCACGACGTGCACACCCATGAAGAAGATGGTGGGCAGGCAGTAGCGCGCGAAGGTGACAGCGACGTTGTTGGCTGCCGGATCGTCGGCGATCGGCAGGGACATCAGCCGGATCAGCAGCGGCGCCGCGAAGACCGCGATACCGACGATGACGCCGAGGGCCACCATGACGACGGTGAGCAGACGGTTGGCGTAGGCCTCTCCACCGTCGTCGTCCTCCTTCATCGAGCGCACGAGCTGCGGCACGAACACGGAGTTGAGCCCGCCGCCCACGGTCAGGATGTAGATCATGGTGGGGAGCGTGTAGGCCACGGTGAAGGAGTCGCCGAGCGTCGCCGCACCCAGCGCGGCAGTGATCACCATGGTGCGTACAAAGCCGGTGAGGCGGGAGACCAGGGTCCCTGCGGCCATCACCGCGCTCGACTTCAGCAGGCCGGATGCCCCGCCCGACTTCTCGGGGGGAGGGGCGGGAGCGGGCTCCTGCGGGCCACCGGGCGGCGGAACGGGCGCGGCGCCCTGCTGGTCCCGGAAGAGATGGGCGAACGCGTCCTGCTGTTCCGGTTCGCCGGCTGCCTGGGTCACCAGGTCGTCGACCCCGACGAACTGGGTCGTCGCGTCATCCCCGTACGGAAGGTAGCGGGACGGGCCCTCCGGCTCGGGTGCTGGGGTCTGTGCCCAGACCCGGGGGTCCGGTGGGTACTGCGCCGCAGGCGGCTGCTGGTACATCGGCTGCGGCTCGGTGTAGGTGCCCGGGGGAGGCGGGGGGTGAGACGCACGGTCGTAGAGCGCATCCGCCACCGGGTCCTGGGCACCGAGATCATGTGCCCCGTACGGGTCGTAGCTGTAGGCATCCTGGACATACGGATCCGGGGCAGGCTGATTCTGGCCCGCCGCGGGGTGCTCGGGGGGCGTCCCACCGGAATACGCAGCCCCGCCCCCAGAACCCTGGTCACGGTCACCGTCGTACGGCGCGTTCATTGGTTACCCCACCTCATCGTCCCCGGCCGGCCGGCCACGACATCGCTCAACGGTCCACTTTCTCACCCGTGCCCGGCGGGTTGCCGTTTTCCGCTCCGGTGTCCGCCCCCGGGTCACTCGGCTGCTCCGGGTCCTCGCCCCCGGCAGCGGCCGCACGAGCGGCGGCCCGCTTGCGATGCGTGTACATCCTGATTCCGGCGAGTACCAGGAGCAGAAGACCTCCGGCGATCACCAGCATGACCGTCAGCGTCATCTCCGAGACTGTCACTGTGAAGGGCATTGCCTTCGCGCTGCCGTACGGCGTGCCGTCCTCGGTGAAGAGCTGGGCGTACACCCTGACGGGCCCGTTGGCGTTGATCGACGTCGTGAACTTCACCGTCTGGCTGTGCCCGCCCGCGATCTCCAGGGGCTGCTCGGCGACGGCCGCCTTGTCGTCTCCGAGCTGCAGACGGTTGGGGCTGGTCGAGCGCAGCTTCAGCACCAGGTGCTTGACGGGCTGAAGCAACTTGTTCTGCACGGTCACCGGGATCGTCGCACTGCGTCCGGACAGCGTCATGTCGGACTTCTGGACGATCTGCACCTCGCCGGTGAGGCTCTGCAGATATGACTGGACCCCGCTCCGGTAGGCGCTTGCCCCCTTGGCATCGCCACGCCACGAGGTCGCCATGGACCGGTCCATGGCGTTGCTGAACGGCGTCACCACCCGGTCCGGCTGGCTCAGGATGATCTTGAAGTTGTCGAGCGTCGACTGCGTGGTCCTGACGTCCTGGAACGCCTTGACAGGCAGCTCCTGGCGGCGCAGGGACGACGGGTACGCCGATGAGCTCGGCACCGTCGTCGTCGCGTTGGGATCCGCCTTGGCCTTGGCCGCGTCGATGAGGTTGAGGGGCTCGGTCCAGCGGTTCTCGTCCAGAGTGCGTAGCGCGCTCGCCATCGACTGTGCCTGGCTGACGGAGGGCATCCGCTGGGGGGCGACGACGATGCTGCGCTGCTTGGACGGCTCCTGCAGGTTCAGAGCCAGGGTCTGGGCGAGGTAGTTCTGCACTGCGAGAGTGGAGGCACCTGCCTGGGCCATGTCGCCCTGGAAGGCATTGGAGAGCCGGGAGTCGGAAACCACTGCCGTGGTGCCGCCGCCGATGGGCCGGGCCGCTGTGGGGGTGTACGGCAGTCCGGCCGTCTCTTGCAGACTGTCGCTGCTGGCGATCACATTGTGGGCCCCGGCAGAGGTGGCCACATCAACGATCGAAGGGTCGATCGCGCCACTGGCCGGCCAGGCGAAATCGGTGGACGCCTTCACATGCAGGATCGTCTGCACGGTCTTGCCGGCGATCTCGGTGGCCGACTGCAGATGGCTCAGCGCGCCGGGAACGTTCTTGCCGTGGTGGGCCAGAGAGGCAAGATCGGGATCCGCGAACGGTAGAGCGACGACCTTCTGGCCCTTTACCGCGTCTTCCAGGTCACTCAGCCATTTCTTGGCGACGGCCTGGTTCTTGCCGGCGACCTGGGTGTCTCCGACCTGGATCTGATAGTTCCGGGTCATCGCGTCGACGCTCGCCAGCAGATCCGGGTCGATGACCCAGGTGACCGGCAGGGAGCGGCCCAGCGAGACCATCTGCTCCAGGCGGCCGCCGGGCGCGAGCTCCTCCGCCAGGTCGTCGTTCTCGAAGACCGGCGTCTGCTGAGCGTCGGCGCTGGTCTCGGCTCGCAGATGGATCTTCGAGATGAGGGGCCACACCGAGGTGATCTGTGTCTTCTTGCTCTGCGCAGTGGGCTGCCAGGGCAGGAAGGTCCGCTGGATGCCGAGCACCTGCTCGTACGGGGCACCGGCTGTCTGTCCGGAGAGGGAGACGCCGAGCTGGTACACGCCGTCCGCACCGAGATTCATCTTGCTCACCGGGACCGAGATCGAGAAGTTCTCGCTGATCCCCGAGGGCAGCTTCGCGAATTTCGCCGTGTACTTGCCGCCGACCTCCTGAGGGTCTGCACCCGTGAGGTCGGAGGAGTGCTTTGCCGCGTCATCGATGGCGGATCTGCCGGCAAGGCGCGGCCCCACGCGAACACCGACGTGGGCGTCAGTGACGGTCTCCTTGCGCTTGTTCGTCACCGTGCCCGTGATGGTGACGCTGTCGCCCTTCACCGGTGCGCTGGGTGACAACGCATCGAGACTGACGGCTACGGCGCCGGTGTTCCGTGCGGTGACGGCGGCCTGTGCAGGGGCCGCTGCCGGGCCGTAGAAAAGGCCCGCCATGAGCGTTCCACCGGCGAGCAGCGACGCAGTGCGCCGCAGCCACCGGCGGGCAGGAGAAGGAGTCATCTCCTGGAAGTGTGCCGCCTCGGCCACGCGCTTGCCCGTCCCTCGTCTTCGTCAGCTGATTCGGTGGTTCTCGGTTGCTGCGTCCACGCATGGTAACGATGTGCCCTGGGCCTAAGTGCCGCGGACTGGTCCACATGATCAGAAGGGTGGGCACAGCTGCCGGGAAATCGGGACGCTCCGGTCGGCACGGGCACGTACCCTTTTCTGTTGTGCCGAACGCCAATGATGACAATCCCAGTGCACTGAGTCAGGTGCAGCACCGCGCGGTCACAGAACTGCTGCGGGTTTCCCCGGTCGCCGACGACCTAGCCCGCCGTTTCCAGGATGCCGGGCACCGCCTCGCGCTGGTCGGAGGTTCGGTCAGGGACGCGCTGCTCGGCCGGCTCGGCAACGATCTGGACTTCACCACCGACGCTCGACCCGACGACGTACTGAAGATTGTCCGGCCCTGGGCCGATGCGGTGTGGGAAGTCGGAATTGCCTTCGGGACGGTCGGCTGCCAGAAGGACGGCTACCTGATCGAGGTCACGACGTACCGCTCCGAGGCGTACGACAGGACCTCGCGCAAGCCTGAGGTGTCCTACGGCGACTCCATCGAGGAAGACCTCCTGCGTCGCGATTTCACAGTCAATGCGATGGCAGTCGCTCTTCCCGAGAAGGCATTCATCGATCCGCACGGCGGTCTTGAGGATCTTGCCGGACGGATGCTGCGTACCCCTGGTAGGCCGGAGGATTCGTTCTCCGACGATCCGCTGCGCATGATGCGGGCCGCCCGGTTCGCGGCTCAGCTGGACTTCGAGGTTGCGCCTGAGGTTGTCGCCGCGATGACGGCCATGTCCGAGCGCATCGGGATCGTCTCGGCGGAGCGCGTACGTGACGAGCTCAACAAACTGCTGTTGTCCGCGAGCCCGCGTAAGGGCCTCGCTCTCCTTGTCGACACCGGTCTTGCCGAATGGGTGCTCCCTGAACTTCCCGCGCTGCGTCTGGAGAGTGATGAGCACCACCGGCACAAGGATGTGTACGAGCACTCGCTGACCGTGCTGGAGCAGGCCATCGATCTGGAGCAGGACGGTCCTGATCTGGTGCTCCGGCTGGCGGCCCTGCTCCATGACATCGGTAAGCCCAAGACGAGGCGCTTCGAGAAGGACGGTGGCGTCTCCTTCCATCACCACGAGGTGGTGGGCGCGAAGCTGACGAAGAAGCGTCTGACCGCGCTCAAGTACTCCAATGACATGGTGAAGGACGTCACGAAGCTGGTGGAGCTCCACCTGCGCTTCCACGGCTACGGGACCGGGGAGTGGACCGACTCGGCTGTGCGGCGCTATGTGCGTGATGCCGGACCACTGCTGGAGCGGCTGCACAAGCTCACGCGATCGGACTGCACCACACGTAACAAGCGCAAGGCCAACGCCCTTTCGCGTGCGTACGACGGCCTGGAAGAGCGCATTGCGCATCTGCAGGAGCAGGAAGAACTCGACTCCCTCCGTCCAGACCTGGATGGCAACCAGATCATGGAGATCCTGGGTGTCGGTCCGGGTCCTGTGATCGGTAACGCCTACAAGTTCCTGCTTGAGCTGCGGCTGGAGAACGGGCCGATGGAGCACGGCGCCGCGGTGGCAGCGCTCAAGGAGTGGTGGGCCGCGCAGAACTGAGGTCGATGTTTCACGTGAAACATGACGGCCGGCACGGCAAAGGGGCGGTGTTTCACGTGAAACACCGCCCCTTCGTGACTCAACTGCAGCGGGCTACTTCTTGTAGTCCGTCAGGCAGAGAGTGAAGTCCTTGCTGCCACCGGTCTCGGTGTACGAGTTGTACTTGGTGCGGTCGCAGGTCTCGTCGCCATCCTTCTTCTCTGCGACCTTGTACTGGGCCTTCGCGTCATTGCAGTCCACGACCTCGAGTTTCGGGTCGGTGTCGCTGGAGCTGCCTCGGTGCATGCAGTCGCCGACCTTGGCCGTATCGGCGTCGTCCTGGCTGGAGTACCAGGTGAAGGCCGCCACGCCGATAACGACCACGGCGATGACGATCCGGAGGATCTTCTTGCCGTTGCCGGGACGCGGCGCCACCGGGGCCATCGGTATCTGGCCGCCGCCCTGGTTGAAGTACGGAGATGGCTGCTGCGGGACGCCCGGCTGCCCCGGCTGTCCATACGGGCCCGGCTGCTGCGGCTGCTGTCCGTACGGGCCGGGCTGCTGCGGCGGCTGACCGTACGGATTGCCGCCCTGGGGCTGTCCATAGGGAGTATTGGGCTGCTGGGCGTATGGGTTCTGGCCCTGGGGCGGCGGAGTAGACATGGTTGGGATCCCCCTTGAAGCGGTACGCGTATGCGCGGTTGTCAACGCCCGTAAAATAGCGGGCCGCTCCGAGATTTCTGTCACTGAGATGGAGTCTGTGGCTCTGATGTGACACATACGTGCGTCGATAACGGGCCATAGGCGCAGTAAATGCTGCTCAGCCGAAGGTGACTGTGCCAAAGGGCGGCTCGGGGGCGAGCTCCGCACGGTGCATCACGGGCCCCCGGCGGCCGGACATGGGAAGAGCCCCGGACAGGCTGTCCGGGGCTCTCAACGGTCAGCGGTCGACCGTTCTCAGACCGAGCTTCAGCGCTCGACCTCGCCCTTGATGAACTTCTCGACGTTCTCGTAGGCCTCGTCGTCGAAGTACTGCACCGGCGGCGACTTCATGAAGTACGAGGAGGCGGAGAGGATCGGGCCGCCGATACCGCGGTCCTTGGCGATCTTCGCGGCACGCACGGCGTCGATGATGACACCGGCGGAGTTCGGGGAGTCCCACACCTCGAGCTTGTACTCAAGGTTCAGCGGGACGTCACCGAAGGCACGGCCCTCAAGGCGCACGTACGCCCACTTGCGGTCGTCCAGCCAGGCCACGTAGTCCGAGGGGCCGATGTGGACGTTGTCGGCGCCCAGGTCACGGTCGCGGATCTGCGAGGTGACCGACTGCGTCTTGGAGATCTTCTTGGACTCCAGGCGGTCGCGCTCCAGCATGTTCTTGAAGTCCATGTTGCCGCCGACGTTCAGCTGCATGGTGCGCTCGAGGCGCACACCGCGGTCTTCGAAGAGCTTGGCCATGACGCGGTGCGTGATGGTGGCGCCCACCTGCGACTTGATGTCGTCGCCGACGATCGGCACGCCCGCCTCGGTGAACTTGTCCGCCCACTCCTTGGTGCCGGCGATGAAGACCGGGAGAGCGTTGACGAACGCGACCTTGGCGTCGATGGCGCACTGCGCGTAGAACTTCGCGGCGACCTCGGAACCGACGGGCAGGTAGCAGACGAGGACGTCCACCTGCTTGTCCTTGAGGACCTGGACGATGTCGACCGGAGCCTCGTCCGACTCCTCGATGGTCTCGCGGTAGTACTTGCCGAGACCGTCGTGGGTGTGGCCGCGCTGGACCTTCACACCGGTGTTCGGTACATCGGCGATCTTGATGGTGTTGTTCTCACTGGCGCCGATGGCATCCGCGAGGTCGAGGCCGACCTTCTTCGCATCGACATCGAAGGCGGCGACGAACTCGACGTCACCTACGTGGTAGTCGCCGAACTGGACGTGCATCAGACCGGGCACCTTGCCGGCCGGATCTGCGTCCTTGTAGTACTCGACGCCCTGCACCAGCGAGGCGGCGCAGTTGCCCACGCCGACGATGGCTACGCGAACCGAACCCATTCCGGTTGCTCCCTGTGTGTTCTCGACGAAACCCTGCGGACGCAGAGCTTCACTTAGCGATGTCCTCGGACGGATCCGGCGGGGTGGTACCCCGATGCCGGGGCAGGCCGCCCGTATCTCCTGATATGTCCTGCTGAGCGGCGTCGGCGTCGGGGGATCGTCGCTGATCCCGGCCCGCACGCTCGCTCTCGATGAGCTCGTTCAGCCAGCGCACTTCGCGCTCCACGGACTCCATGCCGTGCCGCTGCAGCTCAAGCGTGTAGTCGTCCAGCCGCTCGCGCGTCCGGACCAGAGAGGCGCGCATCTTCTCCAGGCGCTCCTCCAGCCGGCTGCGGCGGCCTTCCAGCACCCGCATCCGCACCTCGCGCTCCGTCTGCCCGAAGAAGGCGAAACGGGCAGCGAAATGCTCGTCCTCCCAGGTGTCGGGTCCGGTGTGCGAGAGGAGCTCTTCGAAGTGCTCCTTACCGTCCGCAGTCAACCTGTAGACGATCTTGGCGCGGCGTCCTGCGAGTGAAGCCGCTACTGCGTCCTCCGGGGCGCTGCCCGGCTCCTCGATCAACCAGCCGCTGGCGACCAGCGTCTTGAGGCAGGGGTAGAGGGTCCCGTAACTGAAGGCCCTGAAGATCCCCAGTGAGGTGTTCAGACGTTTGCGCAGCTCATAGCCGTGCATTGGAGACTCTCGGAGCAGACCGAGTACGGCGAATTCGAGGATGCCGGAGCGCCTGCTCAACCTTCGCCTCCTCTGTAGTCCGGGTCACTTATGCCGTGCTGATGTATCGACTCGATACATCAGCACGATAGAACGACCTTGCGTTTGCGACAAGTGGAGTCATCGTGAGCGGCGTCACATCATCGATTCACAGGCATCAACTTGCCTGATTTGAGCGGAACCTCGGCACTGAGAAGGTTTTGCGCGTGCGTAGTCTGTGCGGCATGCAGACCGCCGGGGACCGAGTGACACCAGGGGACGTCAGCCGTCTCGGTCCACGGAATGCAACGTGTACGAGCCCGGCCGAGGGCCTGTGCACACTGCGGATGCGCCCTTCCGAGGGGCTGTCCGCGGATCGGGGGGACCGGAACTCAACTGCCGTTTCCAGGCGTTAGTGCCTGCCCGAGGAGTAGTCGTTCGATGAGCGAGCACCGTCGCAAACCGCCACAGCCGCAGAGTGGTGGACGTGCCGCGGCCAGGCGAGACGCCCAGCAGCCTTCCGGCCGCCGCGCAGCTCCCCCGCGAACCACCACCGGGTCGCCTTCAGGTTCCCAGGACGAGGAGGATCGCCCCTACGGCGGCCGTGCCGAAGCCAGACGGGCTGCCCAGCGCAGCGGGGGCGGGCGCCGTCGTGCTGCTGAAGCAGGCGGCCGCGGCGGTCGGCGCGGTGCCGGCGGCGGTGGCCGAGGAGGGCGCGGCGGCCGCGGCAGCGGCCCGGAAGGCGGCGGTGGCCGGGGTCCGAACAAGAAGAGGTTCATCGACTACCCGCGGGCGAACCAGTACGGCTGGCGTCACTGGGTGCCGTCCTGGCGGCTCGTGACCGGGCTCTTCGTCGGCTTCGTCGGCAGCATCCTGGCCGCGGGCACCATCGCGTACGCCATGGTCGGCATCCCGGACGCCAACAAGACCTCGCAGGCGCAGAACAACGTCTACTACTGGTCCGACGGCAGCCAGATGGTCGCCACGGGTGGCGAGATCAACCGGCAGATCGTGCCGCTCTCGCAGATTCCCAGCGCGATGCAGAACTCGGTGGTCTCGGCCGAGAACAAGTCCTTCTACAAGGACAAGGGCGTCGACCCCATGGGTATCGCGCGCGCCGTGTTCAACATGGCCAAGGGCGGTGAGACCCAGGGCGGCTCGACGATCACCCAGCAGTACGTGAAGAACTCGCGGCTCGGCCAGGAGCAGACGCTCAGCCGTAAGTTCAAGGAGCTGTTCATCTCCATCAAGGTCGGCGCCAAGATGCACAAGAGTGACATCATGAGCGACTACCTCAACACGTCGTACTACGGGCGGGGTGCCTACGGGATCCAGGCCGCGGCCCGTACGTACTTCGGGGTGGACTCCGAAAAGCTCAACCCGAGCCAGTGCGCGTTCCTCGCCACGCTGCTCAAGGGCGCCAGCTACTTCGACCCGGCGGGCGCCGTCGAGATCGACCCCGCGGCGACGCCGAAGGCCAACCTTCAGCGGGCCACCAACCGCTGGAGGTGGATCCTCGACGAGATGGTCAAGGACGGTCGCCTTCCCGCAGCGGAGCGGGCGAAGTACAAGACGTTCCCGAAGGTCGACCCGCCGAAGAAGGACGCCCAGCTGGGCGGTCAGACCGGCTACCTCGTCGACCTCGCGAAGTCGTATTTCGTCAACAACAACAAGCAGGGCATCACGTCCGAGGACCTCGCCAAGGGCGGCTACCAGATCCACACGACCTTCGACAAGAAGAAGGTCAAGGCGCTGGAGACGTCCGTCGAGAAGGTCCGCAAGGCGAAGATCAAGCCCGGCCAGCGGCCGAAGACGGACACCCACGTCCAGTTCGGCGGAGCGTCGGTGAACGCGCAGACCGGCGCCATCGCCGCCATCTACGGTGGTGAGGACGCGACGAAGCACTACACGAACAACGCCGACTACACCGGCGCGCAGGTCGGGTCGACCTTCAAGCCCTTCGTGCTGGCAGCCGCCCTGGAGTACGGCAAGCGCAATCCGACCCTCGGCAAGGACCAGCCCGATTCGGACCGCACGCTCGTCTCGCCCAAGAGTCTCTACAGCGGCCAGAACGACCTGAAGATCAGGAACTTCGACGGCAGTGTGTGGAAGAACAAGGCGGACAAGGAGTGGCTCCAGCAGAACGACGGAAAGGAATCCGTCGGTAAGGCTCCGGACTACGCCATCGATCTGCGGGAGGCCATGCGGGAGTCCGTGAACTCCGCATATGTCCAGCTCGGCATGGATGTCGGCACTGACAAGGTGCGTCAGGCGGCCATCGATGCCGGTCTGCGCGACGACAAGCAGAGCATGGCCAGCTCCGACTACCCCTCCTTCTCCATCGGTACCTCCAGCCCCAGCGCGATCCGGATGGCCGGTGCGTACGCTACCTTCGCCAACAACGGCCGGCAGAACGAGCCGTTCTCGGTCACCAAGGTCACCAGCGAGGGCAGGACGGTCTACCAGCACAGTCAGGTGGAGAAGTCGGCGTTCTCGACGGCCATCGCCAGCAATGTCACCGATGTGCTGAAGACCGTGGTCGACAAGGGCACCGGTACCGCCGCCCGGATTCCCGGCCGGCAGGTCGCGGGCAAGACCGGAACCACTGACGGCAACAAGTCCGCCTGGTTCATCGGCTACACCCCGCAGCTCTCCACGGCCATCGACATGTACCGCTTCGACGACAACGCGAAGGGGCAGAACCGCCAGTTCGAGGAGATGTACGGCACCGGCGGCGAGGAGAAGATCCACGGTGCCTCGTTCCCGGCCCAGATCTGGCACAGCTACATGACGCAGGCGCTCAACAACACGCCTTCCACGGACTTCCCGGCGCCCGAGCCGATCGGGAAGGTCGTCTACGGCGGCGGCGTCGCGAGCCCGAAGCCGACGCCGGTCAATACGCCTTCGCCCACTCCGTCGCCGTCCAGCCCGTCGCCCTCTCCGTCCGACACGCCCTCCCCGACGCCCTCCCCGACCGAGTCCTGCAACAAGTGGAAGGACTGGACCTGCGGAAACGACGGCGGGACCGACGCGGGAACGGACAGCGGAACCGACGGCGGCCCCACTCCCAGTCCCTCCGACACCTCCGACACCGGCGGACAACAGGGTGGCGGCGGAGGTGGTGGCGGTCTGTTCGGCGGCGGGGGCTGATGACCGCCCCATGAGCCCGGTCACCTGATCCGGGCCCCGTCCGTACCCGAGGGCCGTCACAGCTCGTCTGCTGTGGCGGCCTCGGGCTGTGGGCCTCCCGGCTGTGGCGGTCCTCCTCGCGGGCACAGCCGCGTACGGCAGGATGTGCGCCATGACGAGCGCGCACGAGGACCGGCCCGCACTGAAGACCGCAGAGCCCGTGGTGCGGCCCACTCAGCAGGACGAGACCGCCGCGGTGGGCAGTGAGGTGATCGGGGGCCCAGCCGGGCGCTGGGCCCGCGGTGGCGCCGGCAGGCTCACACCTGTCCGCGTCATCGCCCTGGTCGCGATCGGCATGTTCGCTCTCGGCATGGTGCAGAAGATGCCGTGCTACGACTGGGCGTGGTTCCAGGGGGCAACATCCCAGTACGACCACGCCTGCTACTCGGACATCCCCCACCTCTACGTCGGGCGCGGTTTCGCCGACGACCTCGTCCCGTACTTCGACCGCATCAACGGCGACATGCCGTACCTCGAATACCCCGTGCTCACCGGCCTGTTCATGGAGGTCGCCTCCTGGCTCACCCCGCACGGGGGCGCCATCCAGCACCGCGAGCAGATCTACTGGATGGTCAACGCGGGCATGCTGATGGTCTGCACTGCCGTCATCGCGGTCTGTGTCACCCGCACCCATCGGCGTCGCCCCTGGGACGGCCTGCTGGTGGCCCTCGCACCCGCCTTCGCGCTCACCGCCACCATCAACTGGGACCTGTTCGCGGTCGCTCTCACCGCTGCGGCGATGCTGATGTGGTCGCGGGGGCGCGCGCTCGCCTTCGGTGTCCTGATCGGCCTCGCGACCGCCGCCAAGCTCTATCCGGTGCTGATCCTCGGCCCGCTCCTCGTCCTGTGCTGGCGTGCCGGAAAGTGGCGTGAGTACGGATGGGCCGTGTTCGGGGCAGTGGCGTCCTGGCTGGTCGTGAACCTGCCCGTCATGCTGCTCGCTCCCGAGGGGTGGAAGAAGTTCTACACGTTCAGCCAGGAACGGAACGTCGACTTCGGTTCCTTCTGGCTGATCATCACCCAGCGCACCGGCAAGCCTCTCGACGTGGCCAACGTCAACACCTGGGCGATACTGCTGGTGCTCTTGGCGTGCGGCGGGATCGCGGCCCTCACCCTGACCGCCCCGCGCCGTCCTCGGTTCGCGCAGCTCGCCTTCCTGGTCATCGCGGCTTTCATCCTCACCAACAAGGTCTACTCGCCGCAGTACGTCCTGTGGCTGATCCCGCTCGCGGCCCTGGCCCGGCCGCGCTGGCGTGACTTCCTCATCTGGCAGGCCTGCGAAGTCATGTACTTCCTGGGTATCTGGCTGTACCTCGCGTACACGATGGGCGGCGACAAACCCAAGGGGCTGCCGCCCGAGGGCTACCAGTTGGCCATCGCCCTGCACCTGATCGGAACGCTCTACATCTGCGCGGTGATCGTGCGGGACATCCTGATGCCGGAGCGCGACGGTGTACGCACGGACGGCTCGGACGATCCGTCGGGAGGTGTGCTGGACGGCGCGGCGGACGTGTTCGTGCTCGGCGCGGCCGCCCATCCGGCGCGGCATGCCGCGCACCACTACGAAGGCCCGCAGGTCGAGTGGGGCAGCGGCTCGGTACGCGAATAGCCGGCCGCCCGGCCGCCGTCGGCCGGGCGTACAGCGGAGGGCGGGTACCGGTGTGCTGGTACCCGCCCTCCGCTGTACTGCCGTGCTGCTCCCGCCAGGCCTGCTGCTGCGGCCCGGGGGGTGGAGTGGTGCTGGTCGGTTGCCCGTCCGTTGCTGCTCCGTTGCTGGTCCGGACCGAGTGGGTCAGTGATCGACGAGACGGTCGAACTGTGTCGTCGTGTGCCGCAGATGGGCCACCAGCTCGTCTCCCACCCTCGGTTCCTGTGCGTCGGAGGGGACGAAAAGGATCGACACCTGCATGTGTGGCGGCTCCGCGAACCAGCGCTGCTTGCCCGCCCACACGAACGGCGACAGGTTCCGGTTCACCGTGGCCAGGCCCGCACGCGCGACGCCCTTCGCCCGCGGCATCATCCCGTGCAGCGCCTTCGGCGCTTCCAGGCCCACCCCGTGCGACGTACCGCCGGCGACCACGACCAGCCAGCCGTCCGAAGCGGTCTTCTGCTGCCGATAGCCGAAACGGTCACCCTTCACGACCTGGGTGACGTCCAGGACGGAGCCGCGATACTGCGTCGCCTCGTGGTCGCCCAGCCACAGCCGCG
This sequence comes from Streptomyces sp. NBC_00440, assembly GCF_036014215.1. Classification (NCBI taxonomy): domain Bacteria; kingdom Bacillati; phylum Actinomycetota; class Actinomycetes; order Kitasatosporales; family Streptomycetaceae; genus Streptomyces; species Streptomyces sp. NBC_00440. The sequence goes on along the minus strand of NZ_CP107921.1, from coordinate 4,091,032 downwards.
TACCGATCCTGGCGCGGAAGCGGGTCTGCGGGAACTGCTGCTGCAGCCGCGCCAGTTCCTCCGCCTTCAGATGGCTCACGAACATGGTGTGGAGAGGCAGCCGCGCGTTGCGCAGCCTGTCCATCCAGGCGATGACTTCCTCGACCGCGTCGGAACCGTCCATGCGGTCCAGCGGGAGGTGGAGTGCGAACCCTTCCAGGCGTACATCGTCTATGGCCGCGTGGAGCCGGCCGAGGTCCGCCTCGGAGACGCCGTGGCGCTTCATCGAGCTCATGCACTCGATGACCACACGGGCGCCTACCAGGGCGTGTACGCCGTCGACCGATGAGACGGAGCGGATCACCCGGTCCGGCAGGGGTACGGGTTCCTCGCCGCGGCGGAACGGTGTGAGGACGAGCAGATCACCGCCGAAGGAGTCCTTCATCCGGGCGGCTTCATACGTGGTGCCGACCGCGATGATCTCGGAACCGAAGCGCGTCACCTCGTCCGCGAGCCGGCCGTGGCCGAAGCCGTAGCCGTTGCCCTTGCAGACCGGAACGATCCCCGGGAACTGGTCGAGCACGGACTTCTGGTGCGCCCGCCAGCGCGCGGTGTCGACATAGAGGGTCAGCGCCATGGCCGGACCGGAACCTTTCTCGGAGCTGCGGTGTATCAGAGGTATGAACGGAACGAGCGGAACGATCGGATCTAACGGGGCTAACGGATCTCACGGATTTAGCGGGACCGACTTGCCGGACAACGGCTCTGTACGAAGCCCCGCGATCCCACCGGACGGAATGCCCCCGGACGGTACGGCGCCGAACGGGATGACGGAACCATCATCACCCTTAACGGCGCGACATATAGATGTCGAGCGCCTTGTGCAGCAGCTTGTTGAGCGGGAAGTCCCACTCACCGATGTACTCCACGGCCTCGCCGCCGGTGCCCACCTTGAACTGGATCAGACCGAAGAGGTGGTCTGTCTCGTCCAGCGAGTCGGAGATGCCTCGCAGGTCGTAGACGGTGGCTCCCATGGCGTAGGCGTCCCGCAGCATCCGCCACTGCATGGCGTTCGACGGCCGTACTTCCCGCTTGTGGTTGGCAGAGGCGCCATAGGAGTACCAGACATGTCCGCCGACGATCAGCATGGTGGCCGCGGCGACGTTCTCACCGTCGTGGCGGGCGAAGTACAGCCGCATCCGGTTCGGGTCCTCGGTGTTGAGGACCGACCACATGCGCTGGAAGTACGAGAGCGGGCGCGGCCGGAAGTGATCGCGCTCAGCGGTGATCTCGTACAGCCGCTGCCACTCCGCCAGGTCCTCGTAGGAGCCCTGGACGACCTCGACGCCGGCCTTCTCGGCCTTCTTGATGTTGCGCCGCCACAGCTGGTTGAAGCCCTTGAGGACGTCGTCGAGCGAGCGGTTGGCCAGCGGGACCTGGAAGACGTAGCGGGGCTGCACGTCACCGAAACCGGCGCCGCCGTCCTCACCCTGCTGCCAGCCCATCTTCCGCAGCCGGTCGGACACCTCGAACGCGCGCGGCTCGATATGTGTGGCCTCGACGTCGCGCAGCCGCTTCACGTCCGGGTCCTGGATACCCGACTTGATCGCCGCCGCGTTCCACCGGCGGATGACCACCGGCGGCCCCATCTTCACCGAGAACGCGCCCTGCTCCTTGAGATGGGCCAGCATCGGCTGGAGCCACTCGTTGAGATTCGGGGCGTACCAGTTGAGGACCGGCCCCTCCGGGAGGTAGGCCAGATAACGCTTGATCTTGGGGAGCTGCCGGTAGAGCACCAGGCCCGCTCCGACCATCTGGCCGTCCTTATCGAACCAGCCGAGGCTCTCCGAGCGCCACTCCGTCTTCACTTCCGCCCATGCGGGGACCTGGCAGTGACTCGCCGCCGGCAGGCTCTGGATGTACGCCAGATGCTGCTCGCGGCTGATGGTCCTCAGGGTCAGGCTCATGCGGGGCGCTCCTCGGCAGGCGTGTCCCCATGGGTACAGGGGCGTCGGCTCTCCCGCCGAAGCCTACTGCTGCCGTGGAGCGCCCCGACTGGCCGTATCGGACAAGTAGCGCGGCGGCCCTCAGCCGCCCAGCACCCCACCGAAGAGGCCGCCGTGCGCCATGCCGATGTAGAAGCCCACCGCAGAGGCGCCGATCCCGAGGATCACGATGAACCGCTCACGCGTCGTGATCGAGATGAACATTCCGTAGGCGCCGACCAGGATCCCCACCAGCCCTGCCCAGGAGCTCAGCAGATGCAGATTGTTGAACCCGGCCGCGACGAGCGCCAGCACACCGAGTACGAGTGCCACCACGCCCAGGCTGTCTTCCAGCGGGTGCGGCTTGCCGTCCGAGGCGAAGAGAGAGGTGACGGCGTTGTGTCGCGTAGAAGGGTTGTGTCGCGCTGCCTGAGACATCAGGCACCTCCTGGCATCAGGCGGCGTACTGTAACGCCGCTCACATCCCACACATAGAGAGTCTGCCCTGTGACCGCCGGATTTCAACCGGAAGCGGGTGTGCAGGTAGTCTGTACGGTCTGCACCGGTGTCTGCCCAGTCCAGTGAACAATCCCTTTCTCCGCGAAAGTGGATTGTCAGTGGCTGTCGATACCGTTGCGTACGCATCACGACCCTCCTGCCACGGAACGACCGTGGCCGCTGAGTCCAAAGGAGGTGGGTTCCACATGCGTCACTACGAAGTGATGGTCATCCTCGACCCCGAACTCGAGGAGCGCGCTGTCTCCCCGCTGATCGAGACTTTCCTCTCCGTCGTCCGTGAGGGCGAAGGAAAGGTTGAGAAGGTCGACACCTGGGGCCGTCGTCGTCTCGCTTACGAGATCAAGAAGAAGCCCGAGGGCATCTACTCGGTCATCGACCTGCAGGCCGAGCCTGCGGTCGTCAAGGAGCTCGACCGGCAGATGAACCTGAACGAGTCGGTCCTCCGGACCAAGGTCCTCCGCCCCGAGACCCACTGAGCATCTAGCTCAGCAGTCATCGGGTCCGAGTAGCACCAAGCAGCCAAGCAATACCCGCCGAGAGGTTCACCCATGGCAGGCGAGACCGTCATCACGGTCGTCGGCAATCTCGTCGACGACCCCGAGCTGCGCTTCACCCCGTCCGGTGCGGCGGTCGCGAAGTTCCGTGTCGCGTCCACCCCCCGCATCTTCGACAAGCAGACCAATGAGTGGAAGGACGGCGAAGGCCTTTTCCTCACCTGCTCGGTCTGGCGTCAGGCGGCGGAGAACGTCGCGGAATCGCTTCAGCGAGGCATGCGCGTCGTCGTGCAGGGCCGGCTGAAGCAGCGGTCCTACGAGGACCGTGAGGGCGTCAAGCGCACGGTCTACGAGCTGGACGTCGAGGAAGTCGGCCCCAGCCTCAAGACGGCCACGGCCAAGGTCACCAAGACCACCGGTCGAGGCGGTCAGGGCGGCCAGGGTGGTTACGGCGGCGGTGGCCAGCAGCAGGGCGGCGGCAACTGGGGCGGAGCCCCCAGCGGAGGCCAGCAGGGCGGTGGCGGTGCGCCCGCCGACGACCCGTGGGCCTCCAACGCGCCGGCCGGCGGTGGCCAGCAGCAGGGCGGGGGCAGCTGGGGCGGAAGCTCCGGCGGTTCCGGCTCCGGCGGTGGCTACTCGGACGAGCCGCCCTTCTAGGGCAGCCCGTACCCCACTTCTTGATCACACAGGAGAAACACCATGGCGAAGCCGCCTGTGCGCAAGCCTAAGAAGAAGGTCTGCGCTTTCTGCAAGGACAAGACCCAGTACGTGGACTACAAGGACACGAACATGCTGCGGAAGTTCATTTCCGACCGTGGCAAGATCCGTGCCCGCCGCGTTACCGGCAACTGCACGCAGCACCAGCGTGACGTCGCCACGGCTGTCAAGAACAGCCGTGAGATGGCGCTGCTGCCCTACACGTCCACTGCGCGATAAGGGAAGGGTGACCGAAAAATGAAGATCATCCTCACCCACGAGGTCGCTGGCCTCGGTTCCGCCGGCGACGTCGTTGACGTCAAGGACGGCTACGCCCGCAACTACCTGGTCCCGCGTGGTTTCGCGATCCGCTGGACCAAGGGTGGCGAGCAGGACGTGGCGCAGATTCGCCGCGCCCGCAAGATCCACGAGATCGCGACCATCGAGCAGGCCAATGAGGTCAAGGCCAAGCTCGAGGGCGTGAAGGTCCGTCTGGCCGTTCGCTCCGGCGACGCCGGCCGCCTCTTCGGTTCCGTCACCCCGGCCGACATCGCCTCGGCGATCAAGGCTGCCGGTGGCCCCGTGGTCGACAAGCGTCGCGTCGAGCTCGGTTCGCCGATCAAGACCCTGGGTGCCCACCAGGTGTCCGTGCGTCTGCACGCCGACGTTGCCGCACAGCTCGGCATCGAGGTCGTCGCCGCGTAACTGCTGCGCTCGGCAGAGCATGGAAAGGGCCGTCTCCTTCGGGAGGCGGCCCTTTCGCCGTTTCACGTGAAACCCCCGGCGGCCGAAACCCCCGGCGGCCGCTCTGTTGCGCAAGGCCTGCCGTTGGGTTTGACCGGGGTCAGCGGGTGGCGCCCGTTACGATCCAGCGGCCGGAGCGGGCCCGGAGCCAGAGAGTCACCGTCCGGACCGCCATCATCAGGGCCATCGCCCACCACAGCGCGGTCAGTCCGCCGCCCAGTGTCGGCACCAGGAGGGCCACGGGGGTGAAGACGGCCAGGGTGACGACCATGGCCCAGGCCAGATATCGGCCGTCGCCCGCGCCCATCAGCACACCGTCCAGGACGAAGACGATGCCGCAGATCGGCTGGGCGACCGCCACGACCAGCAGGGCCGGCAGCAGTACATCCCGTACCGCCTGGTCGCCGGTGAACAGCGGGACGAACAGTGGGCGGGTCACCACGACCAGCGCGCCGAGTACCACTCCTGAGGCGATGCCCCACTGCACCATGCGGCGGCAGGCCTCCCTCGCTCCTTCGGCGTCGCCTGCCCCCAGGTAGCGGCCGATGATTGCCTGACCAGCGATGGCAATGGCGTCCAGGGCGAACGCCAGCAGGCTCCAGAGGGAGAGCACGATCTGGTGTGCGGCCACATCGGTGTCGCCCAGATGGGCCGCTACGGCGGTCGCTGTCATCAGAACGGCCCGCAGCGAGAGCGTACGGATCAGCAGGGGGACCCCGGCCTGGGCACAGGCCCGTACCCCGGCGGCGTCCGGGAGCAGGGAGGCGCCGTGCTTCCTCGCCCCTCGTATGACCACCACCAGATAGACGGCGACCATCGCGAACTGGGCGATCACCGTGCCCCAGGCAGATCCGGCGATGCCGAGTCCGGCTGCGTAGACGAGCGTCACGTTGAGTGCGGCGTTGGCTGCGAAGCCTCCGATCGCGACGTACAGCGGAGTCCTGGTGTCCTGGAGTCCACGCAGCACCCCGGTGGCCGCCAGCACCACCAGCATCGCGGGGATGCCGATGCTGGAGATCCGCAGATAGGTGACCGCGTAGGGGGAGGCGTCCGCCGAGGCTCCGAAGAGGCCGACCAGCCAGGGGGCGGTGGGAAGGACGACAGCGATGACGAGAGCGCCGAGCATCAGTGCGAGCCAGATCCCGTCCATGCCCTGGCGGATGGCGGCCTGCAGATCTCCCGCGCCCACCCGTCGCGCCACAGCGGCCGTCGTGGCGTACGCGAGGAAGACGAAGATGCTCACGGCTGTGCTCAGCAGGGCTGCCGCAACCCCCAGCCCCGCCAGCTGACGGGTTCCGAGATGGCCGACGATGGCGCTGTCGGCCATGACGAAGAGCGGCTCGGCGACCAGGGCCCCGAAGGCGGGCACGGCGAGCGCGATGATCTCCCGGTCGTGTCGTCGGCGGCTGGGGTTCGGTGCCAGGGAGGCCTGTGTCATGCGGGACAATCTAATCTTCCACAGGTAAGAGATGCAATAGGTCTGAGACCCTTACGGGCCACGTCATTCCGGCTTGGGCTGTGCGCTGTTTTTCGTGATCTTGGTCCAGTCGGAAAAGTTTTTCTCCCCCACAGCCAGTGGATGGCGAACGTGCAGGTCAGGTGGGTGGTTGGGGTGGCGCTATGAGTTTGTCCACAGCACTGTCCCCCGACCCGTGCACAGGTTTTGGCGAGTTACCCACAGGCTGCGGTCCGTCACCCACAGGGCCTGTGGATAACAAGATTGGCTGACGGTGTCTGCGGGCCTACCGTGGACCGGCGCCCGACGCGCCGTTCGCGGAGTCGGGCCCCTTGTTTGTCGGTGCCGTGCCGTAAGAAAGAGTCGCACGGCTAGGTCCGCGGAGCGGACGGGAGGAGGTGGCCCGGTGAGCATTCCCGAGCCCTTGGACGACCCCTGGACCGAGAGCAGTCCGGGTGACCGTCTGCCCGTCTCCCGCCAGCGCCGCGGTGACGGTGCCGGGGGCCGGGAACAGCACGACCGGGGCCGGGAGAGCGGTTCCTGGGAGGGTGGATCGCCTGCGTTCGAGCGCGTACCCCCGCAGGACATCGATGCGGAGCAGTCCGTCCTGGGCGGCATGCTGCTCTCCAAGGACGCCATCGCCGACGTTGTCGAGGTCATCAAGGGCCAGGACTTCTACCGCCCCGCACACGAGACCGTCTACCAGGCCATTCTCGACCTCTACGCGAAGGGCGAGCCGGCCGACCCGATCACGGTTGCCGCCGAGCTGGTCAAGCGCGGTGAGATCAAGAAGGTCGGTGGGGCGCCCTACCTGCACACACTCGTCCAGTCGGTCCCGACAGCCGCCAACGCCGAGTACTACGCCGAGATCGTCCATGAGCGGGCGGTGCTGCGCAGGCTCGTCGAGGCCGGCACGAAGATCACGCAGATGGGATACGCGGCCGACGGCGACGTCGACGAGATCGTCAACTCGGCCCAGGCCGAGATCTACGCCGTCACCGAGCAGCGCACCTCGGAGGACTATCTGCCGCTGGGCGACATCATGGAGGGCGCCCTCGACGAGATCGAGGCGATCGGCTCGCGCAGCGGCCAGATGTCCGGGGTGCCGACCGGCTTCACGGACCTGGACGCGCTGACGAACGGGCTGCACCCGGGACAGATGATCGTCATCGCGGCCCGTCCGGCCATGGGTAAGTCGACGCTGGCGCTGGACTTCGCACGGGCCTGTTCCATCAAGGCCGCGCTGCCGAGCGTGATCTTCTCGCTCGAAATGGGCCGCAACGAGATCGCGATGCGTCTGCTGTCGGCGGAAGCGCGGGTGGCGCTGCACCACATGCGGTCGGGCTCCATGACCGACGAGGACTGGACGCGGCTGGCACGGCGGATGCCGGATGTCACCGCCGCGCCGCTCTTCATCGACGACTCCCCGAACCTGTCGATGATGGAGATCCGGGCGAAGTGCCGGCGGCTCAAGCAGCGCCAGGACCTGAAGCTGGTCGTGATCGACTATCTGCAGCTGATGCAGTCCGGTGGTTCCCGGCGCCCCGAGAGCCGCCAGCAGGAGGTCTCGGACATGTCGCGAAACCTCAAGCTGCTGGCGAAGGAGCTCGAAGTCCCGGTTATCGCGCTCTCGCAGCTGAACCGTGGCCCCGAGCAGCGTACGGACAAGAAGCCGATGGTGTCCGACCTGCGTGAATCGGGCTCGATCGAGCAGGACGCGGACATGGTGATCCTGCTCCACCGAGAGGACGCGTACGAGAAGGAGTCCCCGCGTGCCGGCGAGGCCGACCTGATCGTGGCCAAGCACCGTAACGGTCCGACGGCGACGATCACCGTCGCGTTCCAAGGCCACTACTCGCGGTTTGTGGACATGGCGCAGACCTGATCCCGTCCAAGCCGTGAGACAGCGGGAAGCTGCTCAGCGCCTCGTCTCGTACCTGGTCAGGACCACGCCGCCGGGAATCGTCCGCGTCTCCAGCAGGTTCAGGTTCACCCAGCTGTCCAGCGCGGTGAAGAACGGCGTGCCGCCGCCCACCAGGACCGGATGGGCGGCGATCACGTACTCGTCGATCAGCCCGGCGCGCATGGCCGCCCCGGCAAGGGTTGCGCCGCCGATGTTCATGGGGCCGCCGTCCTCGGCCTTGAGCCGGGTGATCTCGGCGATCGCGTCGCCGGTGACCAGGCGGGTGTTCCAGTCGACCTTGTCGATCGTCGAGGAGAACACCACCTTCGGCGTGTCCCGCCAGTTCCGCGCGAACTCGATCTCCGCCGGGGTGGCGTTGGGCTGCTGGTCGCCGGTCGGCCAGTAGGAGCTCATCGTCTCCCATAGCTTGCGCCCGTACAGCGACAGGCCACTAGCCTGCTCGTGGTCGAGCCACCACTGGAACAGCTCCTGGCTCGGCGGTCCGCTCCAGCCGATGTCGTCGCCGGCCGCGGCGATGTAGCCGTCCAGGGTCAGGTTCATGCCGTAGATCAGTTTCCGCATGGCGCAGCCTTCCGTGGGTGTCCGGCGGTGATTCCGGTCCGGCCCCGCGCCGATCAGCCAGTCATTCGTCGCCGACTGTCGCCCGCATCCCACGCCAAGCAGGTCTGCGCTCAAACGGCGGTGGCGGGACGTGAGGGGGAGGCCGAGTCGACTTGGTCCGTTTTGGACTCTTGGAATTCCACCACGGCCGCGCCGTGCCCGTGAGCCCATCCAGTCAGCGCGGCGATCGGCTTCACCAGTGTCCGGCCCAGGTCTGTCAGCACGTACTCGACCTTCCCGGCCTCGGCGTAGCGGTCGACCAGGCCGTATCCCTGCAATGGCCGCAGCGTCCGGGGCAGCATTTTCCGCGAGATTCCGCCGATCAGGTCGACCAGCTCGCCGTGCCTGGAGCTGTGGTCACCAGGGCACTGGCCCCGCCTACGCGCCGATGGCCGCGGCGTGGCCGCTGCCCGGCATCGACGACACGCACAGCACCTCCTGGGCGGACTACGGCGTCACCACCGGTATCTGGCGGCTGCTCGACGTCCTCGCCGAGGCCGGCTACCGCTGGACCGGCGACCACAGCGACCACGACCTCCCGCAGCTCCTGTCCACCGCTCACGGCCTTCTGGTCTCCCTCATGCACAGCGACTACTCCGACGTCCGCGACGCTGCGGCCGGCCCGTACGCCTACCGCGACCTGCACCGTGAGCTACTGGACCAGATGCTCGCGGCCCCCGGCCCAGGCGTCTTCCGCCTGACCATCCGCGCCCACGTCGGAGGCCGACTGCTCCTCGCGGGCATGGCCGGCCAGATCCTCGACCACATCCGTGAGTCCGGCGACGTCTGGGTTGCCACCCACGCCCAGGGGGCCGACGGCGTCGCCCGCTACGCACGCCCTCGAACCCGACAGGGCCGAGCGCCTGTGGACCCTCTCCGAGAACCTCCTCACCACTGGTGGGTGATCCCGGCAGCGCGGCAGTGTCCCGGCGGCGCGGCCTTGCTGTCGCCGGTCCGTGCTGGGGGTACGAATGAACCCTTCCGCCGCCACGGTCAGTGTTCGTCCAGTGTTCGGCGTCGAGATGGTGGAGATGCTGGGGTCTGGGGCGGCCGGTTGCTTCGCTTGAGCTGTTGGGCTCAGTGCCTCGTGGCGGACGTTCCGCCGGGCGCAAGCCGCTGTGTGATCCGGTCGAACAAGTCGGTCAGTGGCTCACCGAGGTCCTGACCGAACTCGGTCAGCCCGTAGGTGACTTGGGGCGGAGTCGTCGGCTCGACCTCCCGCCGGACCAGCCCGTCCTGGACCAGTGCGCGCAGTGTCTGAGCGAGCATCTTCTCGCTGATGCCCCGGATACTGTCGCGCAGCTCGAAAAACCGGAGGTCGTTGCTCCGCAAGGAGATCAGCACCCAGATGCCCCACCTGCTGGTCACGTGGTCGACCACGTCCCGCGCAGGGCAGTCGGTGTGAAACACGTCATACCGAGCGCCCTCATCGGCCTGCGTCACCTGCGCGCCTTCCTTCATGTTCGGAGCTTACCCTTAGGTATGTACTTACGAAAAATAAGTTTGCCTCCTAGCGTCAACAGCCGCAGTGCACAACGGACTAGGAGCTGAACATGATCGTGGTGACCGGAGCTACCGGAAATGTGGGCCGGCCTTTGACGCAGGCCCTGGCCGAGGCGGGCGAGCAGGTGACGGCGGTGTCACGGCACGCGGCGGCGATGCCGTACGGAGTCCGGCATGTGGCGGCCGACCTGGCCGAGCCGGCAAGCCTCACCCCCGCGTTGGACGGGGCGAAGGCGCTGTTCTTCCTGCTCTCCGGCGACCTGCACGCGCCCGAGGCCAGGCCGACCGACATCATCGACCTGGCTGCGGCCAGTGGGGTCCGCCGGGTCGTCCTGCTGTCTTCGCAGGGCGTGGCGACCAGGCCGCTCGGCCCGTCGCGGATCGCGGTGCGCGCGGTGGAGGACGCGTTGAGAGAGTCCGGCCTGGACTGGGCCGTCCTGCGACCGGGCGGCTTCGCCTCCAACGCTTTGGCCTGGGCGGAGTCCGTCCGCACACAAGGGACGGTCGCCGCACCCTTCGGCGACGTCGGGGTTCCGGTCGTCGACCCGGTGGACATCGCCGAGGTCGCGGCGGCCGGCCTGCTGGACGACCGGCACACCGGGGGAGTCTTCGAGCTGACCGGGCCCGAGGTGATCACGCCGCGTCAGCAGGCGGAGGCCATCGCCGCCGCGCTCGGCTCGCCGGTGCGGTTCCATGAACTCACCCGCGAGGAGGCCAAGGCCGCGATGACCCGGTTCGTGCCGCCGGAGCTCGCCGACGACACCCTGGACATCATCGCCGCCCCGAACCCGGCCGAACTGCGGATCAGCCCGGACGTGGAGCGCGTACTCGGCCGCGCCCCGAGCCCCTTCAACGACTGGGTCGCCCGGAACATCGCTGCTTTTCGCTAGAACCCGCGGGCGGGAGGCGTGCGTCGGTCGAGTGGCGCCCGTTGCCGATCCGAGGCGCACGGGAACAGGTCGGGGCCCGATGTCCCCGCGCGGCAGGTCGGCTTGGCGGCGCGCCAAGGGGGAAGCCAGGGCGCCAAGGCGTCAGAGCTCCACCAGGACCGCGCCCACGTGGCGGCCCTCGACCAGTTCGCGCAGGGCCCGTGGGGCGTTGTCGAGGCCGTGCAGCCTGGAGTTCGGGAAGGTCAGCGTGCCGTTGCGCAGTCCGGCGCCGAACCGGTGGTGCCACTCGGGGATCAGGTCGAGGTGGTCCGCGTGGAGGACGGTGCCGCGCAGGGTGATGCCCCGGGTCAGCAGGGAGAAGGTGTCGATGGCTGTCGTCGGGGCGCCGGAGCCCGTGAGCTGGGCGCCCAGCGCGCCGACGAGGGCGATGCGTGCGCCTCGGTTGGCGACGGCGATGGACGCCTGCAGTTGTTCGCCGCCGACGGTGTCGATCACCGCGTCGACGCCTTCCGGAGCCGCGGTGCGCAGCTGCTCCTCGATCGGTCCCGCGCCGCGGAGCACGACGGTGTCGTAGCCGAGTTCCTCGCGGAGGATGTCCGCCTTCCGTTGCGAGCCGACGCTGCCGATGACCCGCCGGGCCCCGCGGAGTCGGGCCGCCTGCCCTGCGAGGGAGCCCACGCCGCCCCCCGCACCGGTCACGAAGACCGTGTCCCCTGGGCGCACCTCGGCTCCCCGGGTGACGGCCATCCAGGCCGTGGGCCCTTGTGACAGGTAGGCCGCCGGGTCAGGCAGCAGGCCGGGGTCGACGCGCTGGGCGTCGGAGGGGCCCAGCACGGCGAACTCGCGCCAGCCAAGATCGTGCCGGACGAGGTCACCGGGGGTGAAGCCGGTGCCGGGAGCGGCCACGACCTCGCCGATCGCCGGGCCGTACAGCGGATCACCGAGTGCGAAGGGGCGCATCGGTACGTCCGTGGCCTCGTCCATGAGCGTCCGCATGACGGCGGCCACGCTCATCACCTTGGTGCGGACGAGGAGTCGGCCGGGCTCGGGAGACGGAGTCCGCACCTCGGCGAGCTCGAAGAGATCCTCCGTCAGCGGTGTTCCCGGCGCGGGACGGGCGGCCAGCCGGACCTCGCGGTGGGTGCACGGACCATGGTGGTCGCGGGGAGCGTGGCGGCTGTCGGAGGGTGCAGCGGTCATGGCGGTCGTCTCCCGGGAAAGTGCGCTTCGTGTGCCATCCACGCTCCGCCCCTCCGGTCGATCATGTCCAACGAATGGTTTTGCTCGCAGCCATCGTCCAACGAGATGCTTGGGGGATGGAGTTGCGTCAGCTGGAGTGCTTTGTCGCCGTGGCGGAGGAGTCGAGTTTCACCCGCGCCGCGGCCCGGTTGCATGTCGTGCAGTCGGCTGTGTCGGCGACGATCGCCTCCCTGGAGCGGGAGTTGCACGTCAGATTGCTGGAGCGCACCTCCAGACACGTCGAACTGTCGGACGCCGGTCACGTGCTGCTGCCGAAGGCCCGGGCGGCCCTCGACGCCGCGCGGGACGCGCGTGACGCGGTCGACGACGTCAACGGTGGCGTCCGGGGAACACTGCGCATAGGAACGATGAGTTCACTCGGGCTGATCGATCTCCCCGCCCTGCTCGGCCGCTTCCACCACGAGCACCCCGCTGTCTCCGTGCGCCTGGCCACTGCGGCGTCGTGCGGCGGTTCGCCCGGGCTCGTCGATGCGCTCACGGAGGGGAGGCTCGACCTCGCGTTCGTCTCGGTTCCCGGTCCGCCGCCGGTCGGCGTGCAGTGGAAAGACATCACCACGACGCCGTTGGACCTCGTCGTTCCCCGGGGCCACCGGCTTGCCGACCGGAGCCGGGTGGCACTGGGGGAACTGGCCGGTGAGGCGTTCATCGACTTCCCGGCCGGTTACGGCAACCGCGCTGTCACGGATCGCGCGTTCACCACGGCCGGGCTTCAGCGCCACGTCACCATCGAGATCACCGCCATTGCGGCCGGGGCGGACTACATCCGTCACGGCTTGGGCGTCGCTCTGCTGCCCCGGGGCACCGCAGAGCCCGACGAGGACCTCGTCCTGCTGCCTGTCACCGGCGCGGACCTCGACTGGCCCATATCCCTGGCCACGCCCAGGGACCGGACCCCGAGCGCGGCGGCCCGTGCTTTCCAGCGCCTGATCGACAAGCACCTGCGGTGATTCGGCGGGCGCGTACGGTACCGCGTGGGGCCGGGCCAGGACAGCTGGACGATCTCGGCGCCGGTCCGGTGCTGCTCAGAGACAGCGTCATCGAGCCGGCAGGCCCGCGCTACCGCACGAACGACGAACTCCTGAACCTCGACTCTCGCCTCGACTGACGTGGGTCCACGGGGCTTGTCCGGCCCCTCCCGTGGAGTGGCCACGGCGGGGTAGCCAGGGCTGTGTCAACGGCAGCCCAGGCCGGCGGCCTTGAGCGCGCGGCGGGCGAAGACATCTTCGCTTCCGTCCGCCATCTGCCGCAGGGCGTCCTTGCGGTCCCGGCTGGAGAGCCGGTCGACATACGTGTGGCCGAGGAGGTGGTCGGTCTCGTGCTGCAGGCACCGCGCGAAGTACCCCGTTCCCTCGATGACGAGGGGGTTTCCGTCCTTGTCCTGCCCGCGGGCGACGGTGCGGTCGGTACGGGGTACGGCCATGGCGGCGCCGGGCACGGACAGACAGCCCTCGAAGTCGTCGACGAGCCGGCGGCCGCCCGGATCGGGCAGGTCCAGAACCGGGTTGACGATGTGGCCGACATGCCGGACCCCGTGGTCGTCCGGGCAGTCGTACACGAACAACCGCAGATCGACACCCACCTGGTTCGCGGCGAGACCGGCGCCGTCGGCCACGTACATCGTCAGGAACATGTCGTCGATCAGGCGCGAGAGCCCGGGGGAGCCGAACCGGGTCACGTCGTGGCACGGGCGGCTCAGGATCTCTTCGCCCACCACCGTGATCCGGCGCACCGAACCCCGTTCCGCCTCCCTCGGCAGAGCCGGATACGAGTCGACCGGGCGGCCTTGCACACGGACCCGCCGGTCGACGGGGTGGGACCGCTCGTGACGGACTGACATCGCTGACTCCCCTTCTGCCGTTCTGCCCATCTGCGTACGCCACAGAGGCCACAGAGGCCACGGACGCACGGAGGCCACGGACGCACCGGAGGCCACGGACGCACTGCGGGCCGCTTGCCAAGTGCTTTGCAAACTAGCAGACTTTGCAAAGTGACTGAAGATGACCTCCGCTCTCCACGCAGCTCTCCGCACGGCTCTCCGCACAGTTCTCCGCGCAGCGCGGGGCCGGCAGCGCTGCGCCCGCACGAGGTCCGCACCGCCCTGCTGGCCCTGCTCGCCGAAGTCGGCGCCGTCACGGCCACCGAAGCGGCCGCCCGGCTCGGGTACAGCTCAGGTCTCTGCTCGTTCCATCTGCGGCAGCTCGCTCGCCACGGATATATCGAGGAGGCCCCGCACAGCGGGGGCCGCGTCCGTCCCTGGCGTCTGAGGCAGCCCGCTTCCGGGGCCGGCGGGTCCGCGGACGAGCAGTTCACCGACCTGGCCCGGGGGCTGGAGGACGAGAGCTGGCAGCGATGGCTGACCCAGCGGGACGAGGCGCCGCCCGCCTGGCGCCACGACGATGCCTTCAGTGCCGTCGCCTACCTGACGCCCGAGGAGATGACCCGCGTGGCGGACGCGATCCGGCAGGCGTTCGCGCCCTACCGGGACCGCGAGCAGCGGCCCCTGGCCCGGCCCGACGGCGCGCTGCCGGTGGCCCTCATCACCCGGCTGTTCCCCCTGCTCCCCCACCCGGCGGGCGAAGGAGACCAGGACTGACGTGGAACCGATGCGGCCTGCGGACGCGACAGTGCCCCGGAGCCCATGGGGCACCGGGGCACTGCAGGAGGGGAGGCTCGCTGATCAGCGCACGGTCACGTTGAAGACCGGGGAGGCCGTGCTTCCGCTGACGATGCGCAGCTGGTTCTTGCCCTTGATGCCGAGCTTGACGCCCAGCGAGTAGGAACCGTTGTGGTTCACGGGCGCGGAGGCGGGGAGCGTGACCCACTTGCTGCCCTGCTTCTGCTGCAGGGTCACCTTGGCGCCCGCCTTGAGGCCGGTCGTGGTGCCGGTGACCCGGAAGAGCTGCCAGGCCTTCACCGTGCTCACCGACGGCTTCGCCGTGATGGAGGCCTTGGCGGCGACGACCGTCTGCGCGACGGGGGTGCTGGGTGCGGTCGGGGCATCGGCCATCGCGGCGGTACCTGCCAGCGCAACGGTCGCGGCGGCGAGCGTGCTGACGGCGGCGAGACGCAGGGAGCGGCGCTTGGTGACGATCATGAGTGTCCCTTTCGGTGAGGATCTCTGATTTCACACAAAGGTGAGACAAATACTGTTGGTGTCGGTCTCACATGAAAAGACGACGGGTTGCCCGGATGCGTTGTTGGCTCTGTGTCACCGTCCTGTAACAGGCTCACTCGCACTCGCACTCGCCCTCCCCCGCCTTCGCCCCTCCCCGCCCACGTCCTCTCCCTTCTCACTCTGCTCCCTGTGCTGCCCGCCCGCCCCCTCGGAACTGCCCGCCCCCTCGGAGCAGTGGCCCGCTCCCGGAATCCCATCGACGGGCCGGGGTCCGTCTGGTAGGTCTCGGGCCATGACTTCTTCAGACCCCGTGCCGGATTCCTTCGCGGAACTCCTCCCCGCCACCAGGCGGGCGCTGCTGCACCGCATCGCCGTCGCGCAGTCCGACGGCCGAGTGCCGTCGCTGGTTGCGGCGGTGATGCGGGACGGGCGGATGGTGTGGTCCGGGGCGCGCAGCTGCGTCGACGGCCATGCGCCGGACGCGAACACGCAGTACCGGATCGGCTCGATCACCAAGCCCTTCACCGCGGTTGCGGTGCTGCGCCTGCGGGACGAGGGCCTGCTCGATCTGGCGGACCCGCTGGAGAAGTACGTTCCGGGCACCGGGGTCGGCGAGGTGACGATCGCTCAACTGCTCAGCCACACCGCGGGTCTGGCGGCGGAGACTCCCGGCGCATGGTGGGAGCGGTCGTCGGCCGCGCTGCGTCCCGGTCTTCCGGATCTGCTCGGTGAGCGGCCGCAGCTGCATCCGGCCGGGCGGCGCCACCACTACTCCAACCCCGGATACGCCCTGCTCGGCGCGGTGGTGGAGGCGCTGCGCGGGGCCGCGTGGGCGGACGTGGTGCAGCGCGAGATCTGCGTACCGCTGGGAATGGACCGTACGAGCGCCCAGCCGCAGGCACCGTATGCCGGTGCGTGGGCGGCTCATCCGTGGGCGGACGCGCTGCTGCCGGAGCCCGCCGAGGACCTGGGGCTGATGGCGCCCGCGGGACAACTCTGGTCGACGGCCGCCGATCTGTGCCGCTTCGCCGCCTTCCTGGCGGAGGGCGACGACCGGGTGCTCGGCGCGGAGACCGTACGGGAGATGCGCGCGCCCGCGGCCGCGCCGGAAGCGGGTGAGTGGGACGGCGGCTACGGCCTCGGCATCCAGCTCGCACAGCGCGACGGCCGGACGCTGGCGGGGCACACCGGATCGCTGCCGGGATTCGTGGCCGGACTGTGGGTGAGCGTGGCGGACGGGGTGGCCGCGGTGGCGCTCTCGAACAGCACGTCGGGGGTGGGTCCGCGGGTGGCCGCCGATCTGATCCGGATCGTGGCGGACGCGGAACCCGCCATTCCGAAGCCCTGGCGCCCGCTGCCGGAGGTCGATCCCGGGCTGCTCGAACTGGCGGGCCCCTGGTACTGGGGGACGTCGGTGAGTGGTCTGCGTCTTACGGCGGACGGCGGGATGGAGTTCGGTCCGCTGTCCGGCGGCGGGCGGAGTTCCCGGTTCCGCGCGGAACGGGACGGCAGTTGGACCGGGCTCGACGGCTACTTCGCGGGGGAGACACTGCGGGTCGTACGGCAGGCCGGCGAGGTGAGCCATCTGGATCTGGGCTCGTTCGTCTTCACCCGGCAGCCGTACGACCCGGGGGCGCCGGTGCCGGGAGGCGTGGACGAGGGCGGCTGGCGCGGGCTGCCGTAGCGGGCGAGGGGCCGGCGTACGGAGGACCGCACGGACCGCCGGCCTTCCGCTTCCTCAGCCCGACAGTTCCCGCTCCAGCGGGGTCCGGAACCGTGGTGTGATCCGCGCGTCCCCCACCCACTCCGCGAGCCGCGCGGCCTCCGCCCCGACCGCCTCGGCGGCGGCCCGCCCCGGATCTGTCAGCAGGCGCCACACCACCTCGCCGTCCGCGCGCTGTGCCCAGCCGCCGACGATCCGTCCGTTCCACCACACGGTCGGGCCGATGTTGCCCGCGCGGTCGAAGAGCGCCGGGCGGTGGCCGGCGTCGAGGTGGAAGGTGCGGTCGGCCCAGCCCATGGCGCTGGGGTCGAGGGAGGGGAGCAGGGCCGCCCACGGTTCGGTGCGCGGCTCGGGAGCGGTGTCGCCCGGCGCGACGAATCCGCGTGCCCCGTCGTCCATGCACACCTCCTCCGCGCCGACCGCCGTGAGTGCCCTGCGGGTGTCCGTCAGGGTCCACCCCGTCCACCACTTGAGGTCGGCCTCGGTCGCGGGACCGTAGGAGAGCAGCCAGCGGCGGGCCAGCTCGGCCTTGGCCTCGGGGACCGGCAGGGCGGGCCAGGACGTCCCGGCAGTCCAGCGGAACTGGCTCGACGTCCAGGAGCCGCGCGGCCGGTCGCGGCGGATGCGGCCGTCGGCGGCCAGCAGCCGGATGACCCGGGTGGCGACGCCCTGGACGGCCTCCCACTTCTTTCCCGGGAAGACCGTGATCTTCGTACGGAGAGCGGGAACCGCGGCGGAGAGTTCGCTGCCGGTGCAGGCGCCGCGTTCGGCGAGCGTGGCCAGGGTGGCGGCCTCGGTCTCGGCCAGCCAGCGTTCGTCCAGGCCGCCGCCGTCCTCCGCGAGGTGTTTGAGGAACGTCCTGCGCTCCTTGACCGCGATGGCGCGGGCGGTGGACGCGTCGACGCAGGGGGCCACCTCCCGCGACATCGCGAAGAGCGTGTTGCGCAGGGAGAGCAGCCGGACCAGGGAGACGTCGTCGTACAGGGCGTGTTCGACGGCGGCGGTGCTCGCCTCGGCCAGCCGTGCGCAGACGGAGAGACTGAGGGTCGCCGCGTCGGTGGCGTGGAGGGCGACGACGGCGTCGGACGCCTCGACGGGGTCGGCGGCCCGGACGGAGGGCGCGAGGCGGTGGCGCCGGCCGAGGCGGATACGGCGCTGCTCGTTGCTGATCCGGTGCATGGCCGGGGCCTTCCCGTTCCGTGGGTCTCCCGCTGGGTGCTGTCTCCCGCTGGGTACTGGCTTCTCTCGCGGTGCCGGTCTTCTGCTGCTGTCGTGTCCGTCCGGCGCTGCCGGGTCAGAGCTGGAGCTTGAAGCCGAGGTGGCTCGCGGTGAAACCGAGCCTCTCGTAGAAGCGGTGGGCATCGGTCCGGGTGGCGTCCGATGTCAGCTGGACCAACTGGCAGCCCTGGCTGCGGGATGTGTCGACGGCCCACTCGATGAGCCGGGTGCCGAGACCGCTGCCGCGCTCGTCGCTGTGGATGCGTACACCCTCGATGATGGAGCGGGTGCTGCCCCGCCGGGAGAGCCCTGGGACGACGGTGAGCTGGAGGGTGCCGACGACCCGGTCCTCGCGCACCGCGACGACCAGGTGCTGCTGCGGGTCGGCGGCGATCCGCCGGTGCGCCGCGGTGTACGGATCGAGGTCGTCCGGCGACTCACGCCGGGCGCCGAGCGGGTCGTCGGCCAGCATCGCCACGATGGCGGGGATGTCGGTCTCGTGCGCGGGGCGGATCTCCAGGTCGCTCATGGTGCGCAGAGTACGCGGGCCCGGGTGGTGGCAGAGCGCCCGGCCGGATCAGGCCGGCCGGCTGAGTTCTTCGACCGCGCGCACGAGCGGGGCCAGCTCCGGGTCGGTAGCGGCTTCGTCGAGAGCCTCGCGCAGTGCGGCGGCGTTGGTGGGACGGGCCTCCGCCAGGAGCGCGAGGCCGGCTTCGGTGACATCGGTGTAGATGCCGCGGCGGTCGGTGTCGCAGAGGTAGCGCGTGAGCAGTCCGCGGTCCTCCTGGCGGGTGACGAGGCGGGTGGTGGCGCTCTGGCTGAGGACCACGGCGTCGGCGACCTGCTTCATCTGGAGATGGCCGCCGGGGCCGTCGTGCTGACGGCTGAGGGTGTCGAGGAGTGAGTACTCGCGCACGCTGAGCCCGTGGCCCCGCTGGAGGGCCTTTTCCACCTGGGCCTCGATGCGGCCGTGCAGCAGGGAGAGCGCGCACCAGCCCTGCGAGAGAGCGGTGAGCGCGGGATCGGTCGCTGCCATGAGTGGTCTCCTCCGTCGTCGCACCGCCGTCTGCTGCTGCACCGGGCACCAGGATAGGGCACGATCCGAGATAGTCCGCGCTTGCAATTAACCCGCGTGCGCAATTATTGTCTTCGTTTGTAAGGCGCTCATGCAAGCAAATGACCTCATGCAAGCAAAGGGAAATCTCTTGCTTCGTCCCGGAAGGTGAAACCTCATGCCACTCGCGCTCCTCGCCCTGGCCATTGGGGCGTTCGGCATCGGAACAACCGAGTTCGTGATCATGGGGCTGCTGCCGCAGGTCGCGGACTCCTTCCAGGTCTCGATCCCCACGGCCGGGTTCCTGGTCACCGGTTACGCGCTGGGGGTGGTCGCCGGAGCCCCGCTCATGACCGTCCTCGGCACCCGCGTGCCTCGCAAGAAGATGCTGATGGTGCTGATGGGGCTGTTCATCATCGGCAATGTGGTCTCCGCGACCGCCCCGGTGTTCGGCGTGATGCTCGCCGGGCGGATCGTCGCCTCGTTCGCACACGGCGCGTTCTTCGGCATCGGCTCGGTCGTGGCCGCAGGTCTGGTGGCACCGCAGAAGAAGGCGGGCGCCATCGCGATGATGTTCACCGGGCTGACCCTGGCCAATGTCATCGGTGTGCCGCTGGGCACTCTCATCGGCCAGGACATCGGCTGGCGGCTGACGTTCCTGCTCGTCGCCGGGCTCGGCATCGTCGGACTGCTGGGCGTCGCCAAGCTCGTACCGGAGCAGCCCAGGCCTGCGGGTGTCCGGCTGCGGCATGAGGTCGCCGCCTTCCGCAATGTGCAGGTACTGCTCGCGATGGCGATGACGGTTCTCGGCTTCGGCGGGGTTTTCGCCGCGATCACCTACATCTCGCCGATGATGACCTCCGTCGCCGGATTCTCCGAGGCCGGTGTCACCTGGCTGCTGGTGCTCTTCGGCCTCGGTATGGTCAGCGGCAACCTGATCGGCGGCCGCTTCGCCGACCGCGCGCTGATGCCGATGTTGTACGTGTCGCTGGGCGGGCTGGCCCTGGTTCTGGCGCTGTTCACGCTCACCGCGCACGACCGGATCGCCGCGGCGGTCACGATCTTCCTGATCGGCGGGCTCGGGTTCGCGACCGTTCCGCCGCTGCAGAAGAGGGTGCTCGACCATGCGTCGGGGGCGCCGACGCTGGCCTCCGCCGTCAACATCGGAGCCTTCAACCTCGGTAACGCGCTCTCCGCGTGGCTCGGCGGGATCGTCATCGCCGCGGGGCTCGGCTACACCGCCCCCAACTGGGTGGGAGCTGTCCTTGCCGCGTCCGCGCTGGTCCTCGCTCTGGTCTCCAGCGCGCTGGAGCGGCGCAGCGGGTCGACGGGCCCGGCCGGGCCGGTGGGCCGGATCGTGACGGGGACGCCGTCAGCCGAACCGGTGCCGCAGGCCGAACCGGTGCCGCAGGCCGAACCGGTGCCGCAGGCTGAATCGATGCCGTCAGCCGAACCGACGCCGTCAGCCGCAGAGGCACCGCGGGCCGGTCGGGCCCCGGAAGTGCCTGCGATCCGCTGAACGGCGCCCCTATCTGCCCGGCGCAACCGCTGCCGGCGGTCAGCCCGCCGCGACCGTCAGGGGCGTGAAGCGGCGGGTCCAGTCGCCCGGCAGGTCCGGGATCTCCCGCGTCATCACGGTGTTGAAGCTCGCCGACTCCATCCCGCCGGCCTTGGCCCAGTCCAGGAGTTCCGCATGGCGTACGTCGATGTCGGCGCGCAGCGGGCGGTCGGTGCCCGCCGCGAGTGAGGCGATCAGGGCCTGCGCGGACGCGGTGTCACGGGCGATCAGCGGTCCGACCACCTGGCTGTCCGTGCTGGGCCAGGCTGCCGCATAACCGGTGATGCCATCGGTGTCCTCCACGACGCGCAGTTGGTCGGCGAAGGCGGGCAACCGCGTGATCATGTGGGTGCGGTCCTCGCCGAACACCTCGTGGTCGATGCGCAGCATCGCGGGCAGATCACCGGCCGTGGCCGGACGGGTGGCCACCGCGGGTGCCGGGCCCCGGGGGCGGAAGCGGCCGCGGACCATCTCGGCCCGGCCCACGGCACGGAAGCCGAGCTTCTCGTAGAGCGGCCGGCCGAGTTCGGTGGCGTGCAGAGTCAGCGGCGTGCCGTCGAACTCGGCGATGACATGGCGCATCATCCGCGCCCCGGCACCCTGCCGCGCGTACTCGTCGGCGACCAGGAGCATGCCGATGGCGGCCAGCCCCGATCCGTACGCGGTGACGACACACGCGGTCGCCAGCCCCTTGCCTCCGGGGGCGTCGATTCCGTACCCCGTCCCGGCTGCGAGCAGCAGCCCCCACTTGTGATCGTCGCGCGGCCAGCCGCGGTTCTCCGAGAGATCGGCGCAGGAGGTGAGGTCACCGATGGTCAGGCGGCGGATGGGCAGCTCGTCGAGGGGTGAGGGCAT
This sequence comes from Streptomyces sp. NBC_00440, assembly GCF_036014215.1. NCBI lineage: Bacteria > Bacillati > Actinomycetota > Actinomycetes > Kitasatosporales > Streptomycetaceae > Streptomyces > Streptomyces sp. NBC_00440. Next base: position 4,069,459 of record NZ_CP107921.1, on the reverse strand, counting down.
GGTGGTCAGGCTCGCTGATGGGTGCGTACGCCGTCCACCGGTTTCCGGGATGTTTGCCGCTTGTTCCGGTACGCCCGGCCGCGTGCGGTCAGGCCCCACGGTTTCAGTACCGAGATGGCTGTCATGAAGAAGTACGCCGAGGAGGCGACAGTGGGGGCGGCGACCAGACTCAGATCGGGATGCCCGGCTGCGGCAGCCCCGTTGATCTGCGGGCGGAGCGCCAGGGCGGAGGCGGTCAGGGTGACGAGGGTCAGCCAGAACTTGATCCACACCCAGCGGTAGCGGGCCAGCCCCCAGTGCGTGCCGAGGGAGAGCACCACTCCGCTGATCAGAGTGAGCAGGCCGATCGGGATGACCACCCAGTCGCCGAAGACCTTCATCGACCGGTACGCGGCCTCCGTCATGGGTGCGTCGGCGCAGATGTACGCGGTGACCCCGAGCGCGAGCAGCCCGATGGTCAGGCCCAACCAGCCCACCGAGACGGCGACATGGACCACGAGGACACCCCGGCGTACGGAGCGGGTCAGAGGTTTCACGTGAAACACGGTGCCGCGTATCCGGGGCCAGGGCGTCGGACAGGGGGAGTAAGCGGCTGTACTAGCCTCGGCGTACATGGCGCGCTTGCATCTCTTCGACCTTGACGGAACCCTCATCCGTGGCTCGGCCGCACCGGTGGAGATATCCCGCCAGCTGGGGCTGCTGGAGGAGATCGGCGTACTGGAGCGGGACCTGGTCTCGGGGCGGATCGGCCCGCCGGAGTACGCGGTGGAGGTGCACGCCCTCTGGTCCGGGCTCACCGCGGACCACGTGGCGGCCGCTTTCGACGCCGCGCCGTGGCTCGCAGGGATCCAGGAGGTCTGGCGGGACATCCGAGAGCGCGGTGACTACTGCGCGGTCATCTCGCTTTCGCCCTCGTTCTTCGTGGAGCGGCTGCTCGGCTGGGGTGCACATGCGGCGTACGGCTCACGCTTCCCGGAGGTTCCGTTCAGCCGGCCGGTGGACCCCTCGGGCATTCTCAGCGCAGCCGCGAAGGTCCGGATCGCGGACCGGCTCTGCACGGAGTTCGCCGTCGGGCGAGCGGACTGCATCGCCTATGGGGACTCGATGTCGGACGTGGAACTCTTCGGGGCGGTGGCCCGGTCGGTCGCGGTGAACGCGGACAGCCATCTGGCCGAACTCGCCACGCACCACTACGCGGGCGGCGATCTGCGCGAGGCCTACGGGCTCGTTGCCGGGACCGACGGGAACTGACCGACCCGGCCCCAGCAGCCGGACTCATCCAAGGTCTGCGGCCTGGAGCGCCCGGACCCCTTCGATGTTGCCGTCGAGATAGTGCCGCAGCGACAGCGGAACCAGATGGACGACCGCGATCCCGACCCGGCTGAAGGGGACCCGGACGATTTCGTACTCGCCGCAGGGCTCCTCCATCTCGGGCCCGTGCCGCAGAGCGGGATCCATTGACGCCAGCCGGCAGACGAAGAAGTGCTGCACCTTCACGCCCGCCACCCCGCCGCCTTCCGGGATGTGTTCGACGGTGTCGACGAAGCAGGGCACCACATCGGTGATCTTGGCGCCGAGTTCCTCGTCGACCTCCCGGTGCAGCGCTTCGACCACGGTGGAGTCCTCGGCCTCCACCCCGCCGCCGGGTGTGACCCAGTACGGCTCCACGCCGGGCTTGGTCCGCTTGATGAGGATCATGTCGTCGCCGTCGAGGAGCACGGCGCGGGCGGTGCGCTTGACCACTGGACGTTCGGTCATGGAAGGAGATTGGCCCGTGAAACCGGTTCCGAAACGCATCACCTGCCCCGGAACTCCCCCTCAGGACCAGTCGGAGGCCGCCCGCAGCAGCCACTCCTGGGCCCGCGCGATGTGCGGGAGCGCCAGAGTGCCGGTGCGTACGGCGAGAAAATAGGTGCGCAGCGGCGGTACCGGCGGATCCAGCAGCGCCACCACCTCACCCCGCTCCAGGGCGTCCTGGCACAGATAGCGCGGCAGTACGGCGAGCCCGGCGCCCGCCACCACCGCCTGCTGGACGGCTCGCAGATCGGGCGCGACGACCGCGCCGGTCTCGACGGGGCGTGCGTCGAAGACGGTGCTCCAGTAGCGGGAGACGAACGGCAGCGACTCATGGACCTCCACCACGGGCAGGTCCTTCAGTACGGAGGGTCCCTGGCGCCGCAGTGTCCCGGGGCCGATCCGGGCAGCCCAGCGGGGAGAGGCGACCAGGACGTGTTCCTCGTCGCAGAGCGTCGTCGCGGTCAGGAGTTCACCGCGTGGCCGTGCCGTGGTGATGGCGAGGTCGTGGTGTCCGGCGCCGAGCCCGTCCAAGGTCTCCTCGGTGTTGCCGAACGAGGCTCGCAGCGCGACGCCCTGCGGAATCAGCGAGGTGAGCGCGGGCAGAGCGCGCATCGCGGTGAACTCCGGCGGACCGGCCAGATGCAGGGTGCGGCTGCCGCTCTCCTCGTCGATGCCCGTCTCGGCGATCTCCATGAGGGCGTCCAGATGCGGTGCCGCGCGGTGGGCGAGTTCGTCCCCGATGGTGGTCGGGGTGACACCACGGGCCCGGCGCAGGAACAGCGGCCGCCCCAACTGCCGTTCCAGCGTGCGTATCTGGCTGGTCACCGCGGGCTGGGAGAGCCCGAGGAGTGCGGCGGCGCGGGTGAAGGACCCGGCCCGGTGCACGGTGACGAAGGTGCGGAGCAGGGCCAGATCCATGTCCGTACCGTCCCGTTCTGACTGCGGCTGAAGTGTCCCGCCCCCCGGCAGAACTATAAATAAGTCGATAGGTCGCTGCCGCTACTGTGATTGGACACTGACGCAGAGTCAACTAGCCTTGTACAGGCGGTTCTTCGCGCGTTGACCGGGGGACCGCGACGGTCCGAGCCATGAGGGGGGAGGCTCGGACCGTCAGCAGCGCAGTCACGGGGAAAGCCCGCGCGGTCCACGTACCGTCGCTGGTGCCGCCCGCTGCCGGTGCCGAACGCGCTGCCGCTGCCGACCGCTACTCCTGCCGCGCAGCCTCGTCCAGGGCTCGCAGGACGTCCGCCACCAGATCACGGGTGTCCTCGACGCCTGCGGAGAAGCGGATGAACCCCTCCGGCACGGCATCGCCGCCCCACCGACCGCGCCGCTCGGCGGTGGAGCGGACGCTGCCGAAACTGGTCGCGTCGTCGGCCAGCTCCAGTGCGTCGAGAAAGCGCTCCGCGTGGGCGCGGTCCGGCAGTACGAACGAGACAACGCAGCCGAAGCGGCGCATCTGGCCGGCCGCCGTGGCGTGCGAGGGGTCCGACGGCAGCCCGGGATGGCGCAGGCCCTCGACCTCCGCGCGTCCGGCCAGCGCCTCCGCGAGCGCCAGGGCGTTCGCGGACTGCCGGTCGGCACGCAGCTGGATCGTGGCGAGCGAGCGGTGCGCGAGCCAGGCCTCCATCGGCCCGGGGATCGCGCCGACCACCTTGCGCCACTTCCGTACTCGCGCGGCGAGCTCCGCGTCACGGCAGGTGACATAGCCGAGCAGGATGTCGCCGTGCCCGGTCAGCCCCTTGGTGCCGCTCGCCACGGAGAAGTCCGCGCCGAGGTCGAGGGGCCGCTGTCCGAGCGGGGTCGCGAGGGTGTTGTCGACCGCTACCAGCGTCCCGCCGGTGTGTGCGGCCGCCGCGAGCCGCCGTACGTCGCAGACGTCCAGACCGGGATTGGACGGGGTCTCGATCCACAGCAGCCGGGCACCGGTCAGGGCGTCCAACTGTGCGTCGCCACCGGTCGGCGCGGTCCGCACCTCGACGCCGTACGCCTCCAGCTGCTCCCGCACGAGTGGCAGTGCCTGGTATCCGTCGTCGGGGAGTACCACCGTGTCGCCCGCGCGCGCCTGGGAGAGCAGGACCGCCGATACGGCCGCCATACCGGAGGCGAAGGTGACCGTCTCGGCCGGCTCGTCAGGTGACTCCAGCTCGCTGATGGCCGCTTCGAGGTGCGTCCAGGTCGGGTTGGTGTCGCGACCGTAGGTGTAGGGCCCGGTGGGCTCACCCGGCAGGTGGTAGTGGGCGGCGAAGACCGGCCCCGGCAGGGTGGGTTCGTACTTCACCGGTGCGGGCAGCCCGGCCCGTACCGCTCGTGTTCCGTCTCCGGGGCCGGTGGCGGGTGTGTTCATGGCATGGGTGCTCATCAGGGCCTCAGTCCTCGTCGGGCAGAACGACGTTCATCGCCCACGAGACGACCGAAATGATCAGGCCGCCGAGTACAGCGGTCCAGAAGCCGTGGACATGGAAGGAGAGGTCGAGCTTCCCGGACAGCCAGGAAGTCAGCAGCAGCATCAGGGCGTTGATCACCAGAGTGATCAGCCCCAGTGTGAGGATGAACAGGGGAAAGGCGATCAGCTTCACGATCGGCTTGACGACGAAGTTCACCAGACCGAAGACCACGGCCACGATGATCAGGGTGAGAACTTTGCGGCCGGTGGAGTCGCCGCTGAGCGTGATGTCCTGAAGGAGCCAGATGGCTACGAAGAGTGCTGCTGCGTTGGCAACTGTCTTGACTACGAAATTCTTCATGTGTCTGATCGTGGCAGACACGATCGGTACGAGTGCAGGGGCTGACAAGCGATGAAAGCATTCCGGCTGGATGAACTGGAGGCGGAGCGTGCTGCCAACGACGGTGCGTATCTGCAGTTCCTGCGCGAACGGAACATGTCGGTCGGGCTCTACGCGCTGGACGCGGGAGCGACCGACCGCCAGCAGCCGCACGGCCAGGACGAGGTGTACTTCGTGGTGAGCGGCCGGGCTTCGATCACGGTCGGTACGGAGACGACCGAGGTGGCGCGGGGCGGGGTGGTGTACGTACCGGCCGGGGTGACGCACAAGTTCCACCACATCTCCGAGGACCTGCGGGTTCTGGTGGTCTTCTCGCCGCCCGAGAGCTGACCCGGCGGACCCGGATGCTGCTGTCCCGTAGGGGGCGGATCAGGGGATTCCAAGGGCTGCGTGGCCTCCGCCGAACCCCCGGGCGCCTTTAGCATCGAAAGCAGAGCACCCGGAGTGGCCGGTGTGGTCCAGGAAGATCCAGGAAGAGGTAGGACGATGGCGGTCCGAGAGATTTTCGCGGGAATGCCGTGGTGGGTGAAGTGGGTAGCGGTGCCCGTCCTCGTGCTGATCGTGTTCGGCGGTCTCATCGCGACCGTCATCGGCTTTGTGATCGGGCTGCTCTTCAAGGCCCTGCTCCTGGTGGCGCTCGTCGCCGGACTGATCTACGTCGTACGGAAGTTCACCTCTTCGTCGTCCTCGCGGAACGACTGGTAGAACGGCGCGACTGGCCGGCGCGAGGGGTTGGAACAGCGCGACTGGCCGGCGCGACGGATGGGAACGACGGAGGACCCGGGCTGGTGTACCCGTACGGTCGTTAGCCCGGCTGAGGGACGGGGGCAGCGAATCCCCACGCCCGGACGGAGGCTGTGGCTACAGTGAGAAATCCCTGCCGCCTCCTCGGGAAGCTGGCCTGAAGAAGGCGCTGACCAGCGGATTGTGCGCGGTGGGACCCACGGGGGAAGCCCTCGCGGGCACGCGATCCGCCGTCGGCATCCTGGGGGTGACCCTTTGGCCACAGCACCTCACACCACAGCACCTCACACCGCTGGACCTCACACCGCTGGACCTCACACCGCTGGACCTCACACCGCTGGACCTCACACCGCTGCGCCGACACTGATCGGCTCGGTGCAGCGCGCGCTCAGACTGCTGGAGGCGGTCAGCTCCCACAGCGGCGGAGCGCCCGCGAAACAGCTCGCCAGGGAGGCGGGACTCCCCCTCCCGACCGCCTACCACCTGCTGCGCACCCTGGCCCACGACGGCTATGTGCGCCGGGAGAACGGCGTATTCGTGCCCGGAGCCGCCGCCGAGCGGCTGGCCGACCGGTGCGCCGTGCGGAACCGGCGCGCGGCGCTGGTCGAATCGCTCAACTCCTGGCGGGACGCGCTCGGGGTACCGATTTATTTTGCGGCCTACCGCGAGGGTGAGATCGAGCTCGTCGCGGTCGCCGACACTCCCGCCGCGCCCGCCGTCGAGGAGTGGGCGGACTTCCGGGAAACCGGTCATGCACACGCCCTCGGACAGTGCCTGCTGAGCCAGCTCGACGAAGCCTCTCGCAGAGATCATCTGGACCGCCATCCGGTGCGTCCGCTGACCCGCTATTCGGTGCGTGACCGGTGCGTCCTGCTGCGGAGACTGGCTGCGACGGAACGGATACAACCGGTTGTCGAGCGGCAGGAGTACGCACTCGGAACCGTCTGCGCGGCCATCCCGATCACGGTCGGTTCAGGTGTTGCCGCGATGGCTGTTTCAGGCCCCGTGCACCAGCAAGTACGGTTGCTCTCCGCTGCTAAAACGTTACGGTCCGAGGCTGGGGCTTTGCTCGATTCGCTTGCGTTCTCTATCAGTATCTGAAATATCACTCCTTGTGATCTGTTTGCGCTTACAGCACGATTACGTCAAGAGGGCCTGGAGGTACATTCCCGGCCATCCGGTGAACCAACACGGCGTCTACTGCGGGGTAGGGACATGAGCGAATCGGTCCAGGCAGAGGTCATGATGAGCTTCCTCGTCTCCGAGGAGCTCTCTTTCCGTATCCCGGTGGAGCTGTGCTACGAGGTGAGCGATCCGTACGCGGTCCGGATGACCTTCCACCTTCCCGGGGATGCGCCGGTGACCTGGACGTTCGGTCGTGAGCTGCTTCTCGACGGGATCAACGCCCCCACGGGGGACGGCGACGTGCACATCGCTCCCAGTGATCCGGCAGGGCTGTCCGACGTCCATCTGCGCCTCCAGGTCGGGGCCGACCGCGCGCTGTTCCGGGCGGGCAGCGCTCCGCTGATCGCCTTCCTGGACCGCACCGACAAGATCGTGCCCCTCGGCGAGGAGCGCAGTCTGGGCGACTTCGACGGACATCTGGAGGCAGCACTCGGCCGGATTCTCGCGGAGGAGAACGCGGGCTGAGGGGTGAGGGCTGAGCTGTGAGGGCTGAGAACTGGGCCTGGGAGCTTCGGCCTGAGCGAGCGCCGAGCCCGACGGCTCAGTGCTTGCGACGGCGGCCCCCACCACCCCGCGCGATGCCCCTTCCGGGGAGCGCCCAGCCCGTCCCACGGCCCGCACCGCCGGTCCCCTGGCGCGGGCGGTCGGCCGAGACCACGAGCGTGGCGAGCGCCGTGGTCACCGGCACCGAGGCGACCAGGCCGATCGAGCCCACCAGGGTTCGTACGATCTCCTCCGCGACCAGTTCGGAGTTGGCCACCGTCCCCACACTGCTCTGCGCGATGGAGAAGAGCAGCAGCAGGGGCAGCGCCGCACCCGCGTAGGCCAGGACGAGCGTGTTGACGACGGACGCGATGTGGTCTCGGCCGATCCGGATGCCCGCCCGGTAGAGCCCGCGGGCCCCCATCGTGGGGTCGGCCTGGTGCAGTTCCCAGACGGCTGAGGTCTGTGTGACCGTCACGTCGTCCAGCACTCCGAGCGATCCGATGATGACGCTCGCCAGCAGCAGCCCGCTCATGTCGATGTGCGGGTAGAGGCCGTGGATCAGTCCGGTGCTGTCGTCGGTGTTGCCCGTCAGGCCGGCCCAGCCGATGAAGAGCGAACCGAGCAGCCCGATCAGCATCAGCGAGATCAGCGTGCCGATGACGGCGACCGAGGTCCGCGCCGTCGGACCGTGGCAGGTGTAGAGCGCGATCAGCATGATGGCGCTCGCCCCGATCACCGCCACGACCAGCGGATTCGACCCGTGCAGGATCGCGGGCAGGATGAACAGCGACAGCACGGCGAAGCTGACGGCCAGCGCGACCAGCGCCATCAGCCCGCGCAGCCGGCCCACGGCGACCACCACCAGCGCGAAGATCCCGGCGAGCAGCGCCAGCGGGAACTTCCGGTCCACGTCGGACACCGAGTACTGCAGGTCGCGGGGAGCGTCGGGGGCGTACGCCACGATCACGCCCTGCCCCTGGTGCAACTGGCGCGGGGAGTCCGGCTGAACGATCTCGGTGAAGGTGCGGCCCTTGTCCTTGCCGCTCGTCACCTCGATCCTGGCCCTCTTGCACTGGGTGCCCTGCGGGGCCGCACGGGCGCCGGCCTGCTGTTCCGCCGCGTCTGCGCCTCCGCCCTCGCCCCCGCTCGCGCTCCCGCCCCCGTCGGCCGCCGACGACTGACTCGCGTGCACGTCCTTGCAGTTGACCGAAGTGATGTCCACCACGTCGCCCTGCTGCGTCTGCCGGTCGAACCCGACACCGCTGCGGGCATGGTGCGGCGCACCGCCCGGCCAGAAGACCGCGAGACCGACAACAACCGCCGTCGCGAAGGGAATCAGCACCGCCGCGATGACCTTGCGCAGATGCTTGGACACGGGCGCCGCAGGGCCGTGGCTGTGCGAGTGGCCGTGCCCGCCGGGAGGCGGTTCGGGGTGTGGGGTCACCAGCGGATCATCGCAAGAAAGGGGAGGCCCTCTGTTCAGTGTGCGGCTGATGGCGTTAGCGTGGGGGCACCTTTGCACACGCGGGAGCTCGGAGCACCGGGCTGAGAGGGCGCTGACCAGCAGACTGCTGTGAGCTGCGCCGACCGCCGAACCTGTTACCGGGTAATGCCGGCGTAGGGAGTAGGTCTCATGACCACAGTGGATGCACGCACGCCTGCCACCGACCAGGACGAGCGCAAGCCGGGCTGGCACAAGGGATATGTCGCGGGCCCGGAGGGCTCGCGCGCGGATCTCAGGGTGCCCGTCAGGCAGGTGCACCTCACCAATGGGCAGGACGTGACGCTGTACGACACGTCAGGCCCGTACACCGATCCCACCGTCGAGACCGATGTACGGCGCGGGCTCGCCCCGCTCCGGGAGAACTGGATCATCGGCCGCGGCGACACCGAGGAGTACGCGGGCCGCCCGGCCCGCCCCGAGGACGACGGGATCAAGCACACATCGCCGCGCGGAGGACTCCGTAACCTCGACGCGGTCTTCCCCGGCCGTCCCCGCCAGCCCAGAAGGGGGCGTGAGGGGCGCGCGGTGAGCCAGCTCGCGTACGCCCTGCGCGGGGAGATCACCCCGGAGATGGAGTACGTCGCGATCCGGGAGAACGTCTCCCCCGAGGTCGTACGGGAGGAGATCGCCGCGGGCCGGGCGGTCCTGCCGGCCAACGTGAACCACCCGGAGATCGAGCCGATGATCATCGGTAAGCGGTTCCTGGTGAAGGTCAACGCCAACATCGGTAACTCCGCGGTCACTTCCTCCATCGAGGAGGAGGTGGACAAGATGACCTGGGCCACCAAGTGGGGCGCGGACACAGTCATGGACCTGTCCACCGGGCGCAATATCCACACCACCCGCGAGTGGGTGCTGCGCAACTCCCCGGTCCCGATCGGCACGGTCCCGCTCTACCAGGCACTGGAGAAGGTCGACGGCCAGGCCGAGGAGCTGACCTGGGAGATCTACAAGGACACGGTCATCGAGCAGGCCGAACAGGGCGTCGACTACATGACGGTGCACGCGGGGGTGCTCCTGCGGTACGTGCCGCTCACCGCACGCCGTAAGACCGGCATCGTCTCGCGCGGCGGCTCGATCATGGCCGCCTGGTGCCTGGCGCACCACAAGGAGTCGTTCCTGTACGAGAACTTCGAGGAGCTCTCGGACATCCTCGCTTCCTACGACGTCACCTACTCGCTGGGCGACGGGCTGCGGCCGGGGTCGATCGCGGACGCCAACGACGAGGCGCAGTTCGCGGAGTTGCGCACCCTCGGGGAACTCAACACGATCGCCAAACGTCATGGTGTACAGACGATGATCGAAGGTCCCGGTCATGTCCCGATGCACAAGATCAAGGAGAACATCGACCTCCAGCAGGAGATCTGCGAGGAGGCCCCCTTCTATACGCTCGGCCCGCTCACCACGGACGTGGCCCCGGCGTATGACCACATCACCTCCGGCATCGGGGCGGCGATGATCGCCTGGTGGGGCACGGCCATGCTCTGCTACGTCACGCCCAAGGAGCACCTGGGGCTGCCCAACAGGGACGACGTGAAGACCGGCGTGATCACGTACAAGATCGCGGCCCATGCGGCGGATCTCGCCAAGGGGCACCCGGACGCGCAGAAGTGGGACGACGCGCTCTCGGACGCGCGCTTCGAGTTCCGCTGGGAGGACCAGTTCAATCTGGCTCTCGACCCCGACACGGCAAGGGAGTTCCATGACGAGACGCTGCCGGCCGAGCCGGCCAAGACCGCGCATTTCTGTTCCATGTGCGGGCCGAAGTTCTGCTCGATGAAGATCTCCCAGGACATCCGCCGCGAACACGGCGGAAGCCAGGAGGAGATCGAGTCGGGCATGGCGGAGAAGTCGAAGGAGTTCGCGGCGAGCGGCAACCGGGTGTACCTGCCGATCGCCGACTGACCACGCCCCTCCATACCGGGTCCGCTCCTGTGTCACACCGGCCGGTCCCACAGCGGCCCGGCCGGTGTCACAGCGGCCCGGCCGGTGTCACCAGGGTGGTGTCACTACGGCCGGTGCCACTGCGGCTGTCACTGCGGCCGCTGTCCCAATGGGTGCTGTCCCAAAGGATGCTGACCCAACGGGTGCTGTCACTCCGGCTGATGGTCGGGGCCGCCGAAGTCCGGGCTCGTGAAGTCCGGGCTGGTGAAACTGGGGCGGTCGTGGGCTGCCGTCTCGCCCGCGTCCGGACTGGCGAAGTCGGGGCGGCTGTACCCGAGGTTGGGTATGCGCCCCGCCGGCCGGTAGGGGGCGGGCGCCGCCGGGTCCACGCTCGGGTCGGCCAGCGCGGCGCTCAGGAACGGGACGATGCCCCGTTCCAGCAGGGCGTGGCGCCAGGCGTCCCGGGCGCGGGCGACCTCTTCGGAGAGCTCGTCGTCCCCCTCCTCCGGCTCGGGGTGCACCTCGGTCGAGCCGTTGCGCAGCGCCGTCAGGAGGAGCCCGATCGCTGCGACCAGGATGGCCGCGGCGGTGAGGGCCGCGAAGAACCAGCCCGCGGTGACCATGGTGTTGCCGAAGGCGGGCGCGGGATTGAGCGCCTTGAGCAGGTAGCCCACCAGCAGGAAGATCACGGCGGCGGTGCCCGCGAGCACCGGGGCCAGTACGGCCAGTACGGCGGCGAGCCCCGCGCCCGCGTTGGGGCCGCCTCTGACGGGCGCGAGGACGGAGGCGCGCACCGAATCCGCGGCGGGTGCGCGCAGTTCGGCGCGCACCTTCACGAAGTGGTCGTACTCGGCTGCCGCGGCCGAGGTGACCAGGCTGTCGGCGTCGAGCACCATGGTGCGCAGCTGCTCGCTGTTGAGCCGCTGCCCCAGCTCGGCCAGATCCGGTCGGTCGGGCGCGGTGCGCAGTGCGTCGTCGAGGAGCCGCTCGAACTCCGGACGGTCCTCAGTCAGCAGGTGCGAAGCGCTGTTCATGTGCATCCCCCGATGCTCCGTCGGGCCGTGCCGCCCGCCTTCTGACGGGCAGTTGGGCGTAAACGGAGGAGAGCCTGCTACGGATAACCCGATGGTAGAGCTGTTATGGCACGGGGTAACAGAGGGTTTCCGGAAATCGCCTTCAGGTGCGCTGTTCAGTTCGGCAGCGGCAGCTGCACCACGAGCAGCTTTCCGGCCATGGTCACGCCGCCGTCCATGGCGACGGCGAGCCCGTCCGCGTACACGTGCGGACCCTCGATGACGGTGCGCGGACCGTCATCGCCGTCCTCGCCCCCGACCTCGCCCAGCAGGTACGGGATGGGGCTGTGGCCGTGGACGATCCGGTGGCCGCCGAAGACTTCGAGGAGCTCCTGCACGGCCTGCGGACCCGACTCGTCGCGGAACGCGAAGCGCTTGGTGAACTTGCGGAACAGGTCCCAGCATTCGTCGGCGTCGTTACGGGTGAGCGTCTCGCGGACGGTGTCATTGACCGCTTCGAGCGAATCGCCGTAGTCGAGATAGGCGGTCGTGTCGGAGTGCACCAGGAGGTGGTCGTCCTCCAGCTCCATGGCGTCGAGCCGCGACATCCACTGGAGGTGGACGTCCTGCAGCCGGTCCATGTCGGCCTTCTGGCCGCCGTTGAGCAGCCACGCGGCCTGGAAGGTCGCGGTACCCGCACCGGAGTTGACCGGGGTGTCCCCGAAGCGCTTGGCGCCGATGAGCAGCAGTTCGTGGTTGCCCATGAGGGCCTTGCAGTAGCCGCCGGCGGCCGCGGCCTCGGCGGACAGCCGCATCACCAGGTCGATGACACCGATGCCGTCGGGCCCGCGGTCGGTGAAGTCGCCGAGGAACCAGAGGCGGGCGTTGCCGGCGGCCCAGTTGCCCTCGGTGTCGATGAGCCCCTGGGCGCACAGGGCGGCCAGGAGTTCGTCGAGGTACCCGTGGACGTCGCCGACGACATAGAGCGGCCCGAGCCCTCCCTCGCCCTCGGAAGGGGCGGGGAGGGGCTGAGGTTCGGGCACGATCGGTACGACGACCGTGTCACCGGGTCCGCCGCGGCTGATCACGGGCAGGTCCCGCTGGGTTGCCGTATACCCGTCCGGCTCCTCACCGGCGGCGTACCGCGGCGTCTTCCCGGCATCGCGGGCGTGCTCGGACGCGGGCAGGGGCGGTACGCGGAAGTCCCGCACTGTCGCCGTCCGCATCGCGGGTTCCAGACCGGCCCCCTGAGTCATCGACCCCTCCACCACCGTCGCGCGCCGTGCACCGGTCGGACCTGCCTGGTCGGGGGGTCCGCGGTGTCGTGCGCCCATCATAGGAATGCGACTAGCACTCTGTGACGCACCAGGGGTGCTGAATCCGGATGGTCTGCCGCCCCGCCGCCCTTTTCGCACCTATTGAGGCGGTCAGTCCGGCGCCGGAGAGCGGGGTGCGCTGACCGTGGTGCGCGGCGGGCGGCGCTGCGAGGAGGTCCGGACGATGAGTTCGGTCGGTATCACCTGCTCGACCGGGTGGTCCTCATTGATGCCTTCGATGGCATCGATGAGTAACTGGATGACCGCTGTACCGATCCGGCGTGGCTTGAGCGAGAGGGTCGTGATGGGCGGCTCGGTGCTCGCGTACACGGTGGATTCGCTGCAGCAGACCAGCAGCAGGTCCTCCGGGACGCGCAGTCCGTACCGCCGTGCTGCCGCGAGCAGATCGGTGCCGTTGGGGTCGAAGAGTCCGTAGACGGCGTCCGGGCGGTCGGGGCGGGCGAGCAGGCGGTCCGCGGCGACGGCTCCCGCACACGGGTCGTGGGCGGGGTAGGACTCGTACACCGGATCCTGCCCGACCCGCTCGCACCAGCGCAGATACGCGGTGGTGGAGAGCCGGGTGTACGTGTCGGTCGTGGTGCCGGTGAGCAGCCCGATGCGGCGGGCCCCGGCCGCGGCGAGATGGTCGAGCAGGTCGAGGACCGCTGCCTCGTGGTCGTTGTCGACCCAGGCCGTGACGGGCAGGGTGCCCGCCGGGCGGCCGTCGGAGACGACGGGGAGACCCTGGCGTACGAGTTCGGTGACGACCGGATCGTGGTCGGAGGGGTCGATGACGACGGTGCCGTCGAGGGCGACGTTCGACCAGACGTCGACCGCGCTGTGGCGCGAGGTCGCGGGGAGGATGACGAGTGCATAGCCGCGTGCGAGCGCGGCGGAGGTGGCGGCTCTGGCCATCTCGGCGAAGTACGCGAATTCGGTGAAGGTGAAAGGTTCATCCCCGTACGTGGTGACGGTCAGGCCGATGAGGCCGGACTTTCCGGTACGGAGGGTTCGGGCCGCGGCGGAAGGGCGGTAGCCCAGCCGGTCGGCGACCTCGCGGACATGGCGGCGGGTGGCGTCCGGGAGCCTGCCCTTGCCGTTGAGCGCGTCGGAGACGGTCGTGATGGAGACACCGGCTGCGGCGGCCACGTCCCGGATGCCCGCTCGTCCTTGCCGGTTGGCCCTGCGGGGAGTCTCCGCCCGGCTCACCTGGTGCTTCCCTGCTGCTGTCATGGCGAGCCGATAGTAGGGCGATGAGGGGCGGTTGGGCTGAGCGCATATGCATGCGTTGACAGGCACGTTTCTGCATGATCATTTAGCATCAATCACCTTTGAATACAGGGGATTTGGGGGTCGTGTCAAAAGAGTCTCGGGTGTCGGCGGGTGTGTACCTGGCCCATGGCTGATGTTGCGATGAGGTCTCAACTCACCTCTTCGGGGGACGCGCGCCACGGCGCAAGCCATGGGCGCGCGCCAGGTTCGGCAGTACGCCCCCCATCGGCGCCCGGCATTCGCAGGGGGCGGCGCTCCTCATAGGGTGGGTTCATCCGAGTCGAGGAGGATCCGCTGTGAGCCAGAAGAGCCCCAAGCTGCGCGCCGCGCTGGACGGCATTCCCGCGTATGTTCCGGGCAGGCCGGCCGCCGCGGGCGGCCCGGTCGCCTACAAGCTGTCCTCCAACGAGAACCCGTATCCGCCGCTGCCGGGTGTGATGGAGACCGCAGTCGCCGCGGCCGGAAGCTTCAACCGGTACCCGGACCTGGCCTGCACCGTCCTGATGCACGAACTGGCCGAGCGCTTCGGGGTGCCGGTCTCGCATCTGGCGGCCGGCACCGGATCGGTCGGCGTCGCCCAGTCGCTGCTCCAGATCACCTCGGGCCCCGGCGACGAGGTGATCTACGCCTGGCGGTCGTTCGAGGCGTACCCGATCGTCACGCGGATCAGCGGGGCGACCGCGGTGCAGGTGCCGCTGGACTCCGGCGATGTGCACGACCTGGACGCGATGGCGGACGCGATCACCGAGCGGACCCGGATGATCTTCGTCTGCAACCCCAACAACCCGACCGGGACCGTGGTCCGCAGGGCCGCGCTGGAGCGCTTCCTCGACCGGGTGCCCTCCGACATCCTGGTGGTTCTGGACGAGGCGTACCGGGAGTTCAACCGGGACACCGATGTGCCCGACGGCATCGAGCTGTACCGGGACCGGCCCAATGTGGCGGTGCTGCGGACCTTCTCCAAGGCGTACGGGCTGGCCGGACTGCGGGTCGGCTTCGCCATCGCCCACGAGCCGGTCGCGGCCGCGCTGCGCAAGACCGCGGTGCCGTTCGGGGTGAGCCAGCTGGCGCAGGACGCGGCGGTCGCGTCCCTGCAGGCCGAGGACGAACTGCTGGGCCGGGTGGGATCCCTGGTCGCCGAGCGGACGCGCGTGTACGAGGGTCTGGTCGGCCAGGGCTGGACGGTGCCGGAGACGCAGGCCAACTTCGTATGGCTCCGGCTGGGCGACCGCACCGTCGACTTCGCCGCGGCCTGTGAGAAGGCAGGGGTGGTGGTGCGTCCCTTCGCCGGCGAGGGCGTACGGGTCACCATCGGCGAGACCGAGGGCAACGACCTCTTCCTCCAGGCGGCGGCGGCCTACCGCAAGGAGCTGTAGCGGCAGGAGTCGCAGCGGCAGAGAGCTGTAGCGGAAGGGGCTGTAACCCCCTTTCGGGCTGGGTTCGAACAGGGCGGGGTGTCATTGGGGCACCCCGCCTTCGTCATGCCCGGAGTGCTTTCGTAGTATTGCTTGTGAATGTGAACGCTTTCACAAGCGCGTCCTTTTTCTTCCGGGCTGTGTGGGATCAAAGGGACGGAAACCCGCTGTGACCCCGGCCACGTAAGGAGAGTGACGACGTGGAACTAGCTCTGTCGCCGGATACCCTGGCGCGTTGGCAGTTCGGGCTGACCACCGTCTACCACTACCTGTTCGTCCCCCTCACGATCTCCCTGGCGGCGATCACCGCGGGCTTCGAGACCGCCTGGGTGCGGAAGGGCGCGGAGAAGTACTTCCACGCCTCGAAGTTCTGGGGGAAGCTCCTGCTGATCAACCTGGCTATCGGGGTCGCCACCGGCCTCGTCCAGGAGTTCCAGTTCGGGATGAACTGGTCGGACTACTCGAAGTTCGTCGGTGACGTCTTCGGGGCGCCGCTCGCGATGGAGGCGCTGATCGCCTTCTTCTTCGAATCGACCTTCATCGGGCTGTGGATCTTCGGCTGGGACAAGCTGCCCAAGAAGATCCACTGTGCCTGTATCTGGATGGTGGCGATCGGGACGACCCTCTCGGCGTACTTCATCCTGGCGGCCAACTCCTGGATGCAGCACCCGGTCGGGTACTCCATCGACCGGGCCACCGGTGTCGCGCACCTCAACGACATCTGGGGCGTGCTCACCCAGAAGACCGCGCTGGTGGTCTTCACCCACACCATGACCTCGGCGTTCCTCACCGGCGGCGCCTTCGTCGTCGGCATCGCCAGCTACCACCTGTGGAAGATCAGGCGGGCCAGGGCCGCGGGTACCAGCACCGACACCAAGCGCACCCGCGTGATGCGCACCTCGTTGCGCATGGGCCTGGTGATGACGGTGACCGCCGGGATCCTCACCGCGCTCTCCGGCGACCAGCTGGGCAAGGTGATGTTCGAGCAGCAGCCCATGAAGATGGCCGCGGCCGAGGCGCTCTGGGAGACCCAGGCACCGGCGCCGTTCTCCGTCTTCGCGGTGGGCAATGTGGCGGCGGGCCACAACTCCGTCGAGCTGTCGATCCCGGGGATACTGTCCTTCCTCGCCCACGACGACTTCCACACCGCGGTACCCGGCATCCACCAGACCGCGAAGGCCGAGGCTGCCAAGTACGGCGGCAGCCCCGACGACTACGTACCCAACATCTTCGTCACCTTCTGGGGATTCCGGCTC
Source organism: Streptomyces sp. NBC_00440 (assembly GCF_036014215.1). Classification (NCBI taxonomy): domain Bacteria; kingdom Bacillati; phylum Actinomycetota; class Actinomycetes; order Kitasatosporales; family Streptomycetaceae; genus Streptomyces; species Streptomyces sp. NBC_00440. The sequence goes on along the minus strand of NZ_CP107921.1, from coordinate 4,052,801 downwards.
ATGATCGGGATCGGGCTCACGGCGTCGGTGGCCGCGGCTGCCGGACTCTGGCTGACCCGGAAGAAGAAGTGGCTGCTGCCGGAGCACCGGACCGGCGACGACGAGGCGCCCAAGCTGATGCTCACGGCGGGCCGGGAGCTGAACCCCTTCTTCACGAAGTGGGGCTGGCGCGTGGGGATGGCCTCCCTGGTCTTCCCGCTGATCGCCAACTCCATCGGCTGGGTCTTCACCGAGATGGGCCGGCAGCCCTGGGCCGTCTTCGGTCTCTTCAAGACCGCCGACTCCGTCTCCCCCGGTGTCTCCCAGACGGAGATGCTGATCTCGCTGATCGTCCTGGTCACGCTCTACGCGATTCTCGGCTGGATCAACGTCCGGCTGATGAAGAAGTACGCGGTGATGGGTCCGGACACCGACGAACAGCCGCCCGCCAAGGACCCGCGGCTGCGCGGCCCCTTCTCAGGGCCCGGTGGGCCGGGAGGCCGAGACGATGACGATGACGCCGACAAACCCCTGACCTTCGCGTACTGAGAGGAGAGACGTCATGGGCCTCAACGACTTCTGGTTTCTGCTGATCGCCGTGCTGTGGACCGGGTACTTCTTCCTCGAAGGCTTCGACTTCGGGGTCGGTATCCTCACCCGGCTGCTGGCCAGGGACCGGCGCGAGCGCCGGGTGCTGATCAACATCATCGGTCCTGTCTGGGACGGGAACGAGGTGTGGCTGATCACCGCGGCAGGCGCGATGTTCGCGGCCTTCCCGGTCTGGTACGCCACCTTCTTCAGCGGCTTCTATCTGCTGCTCGTACTGATCCTGGTCCTGCTGATCGTGCGGGTGCTGTCCTTCGAGTACCGCCACAAGCGGGCCGAGGAGAGCTGGCAGCGCAACTGGGAGTGGGTGCTCTTCACCACCTCTCTGCTGCTGCCGTTCCTCTGGGGGCTGATCTTCGCCAACATGGTTCACGGGGTGCCGGTCAACAGCCACCAGGACTACGCCGGTTCGTTCGGGGACCTGCTGAACGGTTACGGGGTCCTCGGCGGGCTCGCCTTCACCGCGCTGTGCACCCTGCACGGGGCTGTCTTCACGGCGCTCAAGACGGTGGGCGACATCCGCGTGCGGGCCAGGGCCTTCGCGGCCAAGGCCGCTGTCGTCACGGCGGCTCTCGCCGCGGCCTTCCTGATCTGGCTGCAGGCGGACCGCGGCGACGGGTCCACGCTGACGGCGCTCTGTGTGGCGCTGGCCGCGCTCGTCGCGGCGTTCGTGATGAACGCCCGGACCCGGGAGGGCTGGGCCTTCGCCTTCACGGGGGTGGCCATCGCGGCCACGGTGGCCGCACTGTTCCTCTCGCTGGCGCCGGATGTGATGCCGTCCTCGCTCAACGCCGCCTGGAGTCTGACGATCGACAACTCGGCGTCCGGCCATTACACGCTCAAGGTCATGACCTGGGTGGCGGGCATCATGACGCCGCTGGTCCTGCTCTACCAGGGCTGGACGTACTGGGTGTTCCGCAAGCGGCTGGGCACTCAGCACATCGCCGACGCCCACTAGCCGATGCCCACCAGGAGAGGGTGTTTCACGTGAAACCGATCGACCCGCGTCTGCTCCGGTACGCCGGTGCCACTCGCCTCTTCCTGGGCGCCGTGGTGGTCCTCGGACTGGCCGGCGCGGGTCTGGTCGTGGCCCAGGCCATGCTGATCGCCGATGTGGTGGTGGGGGCGTTCCAGCACGGCCTGGACGGATCAGGGCTGCGGACCTCGCTGCTGCTGCTTGTGGCGGTGGCACTGGGCCGGGGGCTGGTGGCCTGGCTGACCGAGCTGGCCGCGCACCGGGCCAGCGCCGCGGTCAAGTCCGAGCTGCGGCGGCGGCTGCTTGAGAGGTCCGCTGAGCTGGGGCCGCAGTGGCTGACCGGTCAGCGGACCGGGTCGCTGGTCGCTCTCGCCACCCGGGGCGTCGACGCTCTGGACGACTACTTCTCGCGCTATCTCCCGCAGTTGGGGCTCGCGGTGGTGGTGCCGGTGGCGGTGCTGGTTCGGGTCGTCACCGAGGACTGGGTGTCGGCGGCCATCATCGTCGGGACGCTGCCGCTGATCCCGGTCTTCATGATGCTCATCGGCTGGGCCACCCAGGCCCGCATGGACCGTCAGTGGAGGCTGCTCTCCAGGCTGTCGGGGCACTTCCTCGACGTGGTGGCCGGACTGCCGACACTGAAGGTGTTCGGTCGGGCCAAGGCGCAGGCCGAGTCGATCAGGACCATCACGGACGAGTACCGGAAGGCGACGCTGCGGACGCTGCGGATCGCCTTCCTCTCGTCGTTCGCGCTGGAGCTGCTGGCGACCCTGTCGGTGGCGCTGGTCGCCGTCGGTATCGGGCTCCGGCTCGTCAAGGGAGAACTGGACCTGTACACGGGCCTGGTGATCCTGGTGCTGGCGCCCGAGGCCTATCTGCCGCTGCGGCAGGTCGGGGCGCAGTACCACGCGGCGGCCGAGGGTCTTTCGGCCGCCGAGGAGATCTTCGCGGTGCTGGAGACTCCGCTGCCGACGGGAGGGACCAGCGAGGTCCCCGGATCGCTCCGGCTGGAGCTGGACCGGGTGACGGTGCGCCATCCCGGCCGTACGGAACCGTCGCTGGAGTCGGCTTCACTGGTCGTCGGGGCCGGAGAGACGGTCGCGATCACCGGACCGAGCGGGGTCGGGAAGTCGACGCTGCTCAATGTCCTGCTGGGCTTCGTGGCGCCCGACGAGGGACGGGTTCTCGTCGGGCCGGTGGGACCGGCCCCGACGGCGTCCGGCGGGGCGGCCGGAGCGGGCCGGGGCACCGCTGTCGATCTTGCCTCGCTCTCCCCCGAGCGGTGGCGCGAGCAGATCGCCTGGGTGCCGCAGCAGCCGTATCTGTTCGCGGGCACGATCGCGGAGAACGTACGGCTCGCGCGCCCCGACGCCGATGCGTCCGCGGTGCACGGAGCTCTGCGCGATGCCGGGGCGTACGACTTCGTCGCCGCACTGCCGGACGGGGCGGACACGGTCCTCGGTGAGGGCGGTGCGGGGCTCTCGGCCGGACAGCGGCAACGACTCGCGCTGGCCAGGGCGTTCCTCGCCGACCGGCCGCTGCTGCTGCTCGACGAGCCGACGGCGGCGCTGGACGGCGAGACGGAGGCCGGCATCGTCGACGCGGTACGGCGTCTCGCGCTGGGCCGCACCGTGGTGCTCGTGGTGCACCGGCCGGCCCTGCTCGCTGTGGCCGACCGTGTGGTCGCGCTGGCGCCCGGCACATCGCAGGCTGCCCCGGCGGCCGGTGGTGACGCTCCCGTGCCGCAGGCCGCTGCCGTGCCCGTACCGCGGACGGAGCAGGTGACGGACCGCGAGACGTCGGCGACCGACGCCCTCTCGGCTGCCCGGCCCGGACGGCGGAACCCGCTGGCGCGGGTGCGGGAGGCCGCCGGTGCGCTGCGGGGGCGGCTGCTGCTGGCCCTGCTGCTGGGAAGTCTCGCGCTGGGCTCGGCCATCGGGCTCATGGCGACATCGGGCTGGCTCATCTCACGGGCTTCGCAGGAGCCGCCCGTGCTCTATCTGATGGTCGCTGTCACGGCGACCCGGGCCTTCGGGACCGGGCGGGCCGTCTTCCGCTATGCCGAGCGGCTGGTGTCGCACGATGCGGTGCTGCGGATGCTCGCCGATCTGCGCGTGGCCGTCTACCGCAGGCTGGAGCGGATCGCACCCGCCGGGCTGAGCAGGGTCAGGCGCGGCGACCTGCTGTCGCGGCTGGTCGCCGATGTGGACGCGCTGCAGGACTACTGGCTGCGCTGGCTGCTTCCGGCCGCGGTCGCCGTGGTGGTGGGAGCGGCCACCGTCGGGTTCACGGCCTGGCTGCTGCCCGCAGCCGGGGCGGTGCTCGCGGCAGGACTGCTGATCGCCGGGGTCGGGGTGCCCGCGCTGAGCGGTCTCTGCGCCCGGCGGGCCGAGCGCCAACTGGCCCCCGCACGCGGGGCACTGGCCACCCGGGTTGTTGATCTCCTCATGGGGACCGCCGAGCTGACGGTCGCCGGTGCGCTGCGCGGGCGGCTGCACAGCGCCAGGGACGCGGACCGGACGCTGACCCGGATCGCCTCACGGGGTGCCACCGCCACCGCGCTCGGTGGCGGGCTGACCGCTCTCGTCTGCGGGCTGACCGTCGCCGCCGCCGCTTTCGTCGGTGTACCGGCCGTCCACGACGGCAGGCTCGCCGGCGTGGAGCTCGCGGTGGTGGTGCTGACTCCGCTGGCGGCCTTCGAGGCGGTCACAGGACTGCCGCTCGCCGTGCAGTACCGGCAGCGGGTCAGGAGGAGCGCCGAGCGGGTGTACGAGGTGCTGGACGCGCCCGTCCCCGTACAGGAGCCGGTACGCCCGGCAGCGGAGCCCCGGTCGCCGTTCCCGCTGGAGGTGCGGGGGCTGACCGCGCGTTACGCGGGGCAGCGGGGGCAGGCGCTCGACGGGGTGGGCCTCAGGCTCGAAGCGGGGCGCCGGGTCGCCGTCGTCGGTCCCTCCGGGGCCGGCAAGACGACGCTCGCCCAGGTGCTGCTGCGCTTTCTGGACCCGGAGTCGGGGACTTACACGCTCGGCGGAGTGGCTGCCGACGCGCTGGACGGTGACACGGTGCGCGGACTCGTCGGGCTGTGTGCCCAGGACGCGCACATCTTCGACAGTTCCCTGCGGGAGAACCTCAGGCTGGCCCGTTCCGGTGCCTCGGACGGCGAACTGCGCGGGGCGCTCGCCGGGGCCCGGCTGCTGGACTGGGTGGACGGGCTGCCCGACGGTCTCGACACTCCGGTGGGGGAGCACGGTGCGAGGCTCTCCGGCGGGCAGCGCCAGCGGCTGGCACTGGCCCGCGCACTCCTCGCCGACTTTCCCGTACTCGTCCTGGACGAGCCGGCGGAACACCTCGACCTGGCGACCGCCGACGCGCTCACCGCGGATCTGCTGACCGCCACCGAGGGGCGTACGACCCTGCTCATCACCCACCGGCTCCGCGGGCTCGACGCCGTCGACGAGGTGCTTGTGCTGGACGGTGGGCGGGTCGTGCAGCGTGGACCTTACGCGGAGCTGGCAGCGCTGGAGGGGCCGTTGCGGCGGATGCTGGAGCGTGAGCGGGCGGGCGATCTGCTCGGCAGCCAACGGAATCCGACTTTCCAGGACATATAGGACTTACTAGGCTCTGGGGTATGTCAGCTCCGGACCCCACCGATCCCGCGGAGGACGCTGCCGCGGAAGACGCTTCCGGGGAGGACTCTCCCGCGGAGGACTTCGGTCGGCACGGGCTCTCCGCCGAGTTCACCGCGCGCGTACCGCAGCTGCTGGAGGCCATGCGCTCCATCGGTACGGGCCTCGAACTGCACGCGACGCTGAACAGGATCTGCGAGACCGCCGCCGGGCTGGCCGGTGCGCGCTATGCCGCGATCGGTGTCGTGGACGAGGAGCGTGGCGGCCTCAGCGAATTCGTCACCCATGGCGTGCCGGAGGAGGTGGCCGCACGGATCGGCCATATCCCGGACGGGCACACCGGGATCCTGGGCGCGCTGATCGAGGATGCCCGCGTCGTGCGGCTCGCGGATCTGACGACCGACCCGGGATTCGCCGGATTCCCTCCGCACCATCCGCGGATGCGGACGTTCCTGGGGGCCCCCGTGCAGGTGCAGGGAGAGACCTTCGGCAATCTCTACGTCGCGGAGAAGACCGACGGCAGCCGGTTCACCGACGGCGATCTGCACATGGTGCAGGTCCTGGCCACCGAGGCCGGTATCGCGATCAACAACGCCCGGCTGTACGAGGCGGCCCGGCAGCGCGAGCGGTGGATCGACGGTTCGGTGGCTGTCACCACGGCACTGCTGGCCGGCGGCGACGCGGATGAGGCGCTCACGGTGGTCGCCGAACAGGCGCGCCACCTGGCGGACGCTGCCGCCGGAGTGGTCATGCTGCCTGCCGCGGAGGGCGGACTTGAGGTCGTCGCCGTCTCCGGCGACCACCCCAGTCAGGTCCTCGGGCTGATCATCCCGCCGGAGAGCGGGGTCGTGGCGACACTGCTCTCGGGCGCTCCGGTGTTCGTGGACGACTCGGCGTCCGATCCGCGGATGATCACTGAGATGGGCAGGCGGTTCGGGCCGAGCATGTTGCTGCCGCTGCACAGCGGCGGCCGTCTGCTGGGCGCACTGGCCACGCCGCGCGAACGCGGCGCCCGGCCCTTCACGGCGGCCGAACGTTCCCTGGCCTCACGGTTCGCCTCACAGGCCGCGCTGGCGCTGATGATGGCGGACGCCCAGCGCGACAGAGAGCGCCTCGCGGTTTTCGAGGACCGCGACCGGATCGCCCGTGACCTCCATGACCTGGTCATCCAGCGGCTGTTCGCCACCGGGATGATGTTGGAGGGCGCTCACCGTCAGTCGGCGGCGCCAGGGGTGCGCGACGGTGTGGGCAAGGCCGTCGGCGAGCTGGATGTGACGATCCAGGAGATCCGTACCGCCATCTTCGCGTTGCAGCAGGGGCCCGCCGAAGCTCCGTCGGGGCTGTGCAGACGGGTGCTGCGCGAGATCAACATGGCGGCCGTACCGCTGGGGTTCAAACCCACGCACCGCTTCGTGGGCCCGGTCGACTCAGGGGTCGGTGAGCTGACGGGGAAGAACCTGATCGCGGCGCTGCGGGAGGCGCTCTCCAACGCGTTCCGGCATGCCGCCGCCTCCCGGATCCAGGTGGACGTCGACGCCACAGCGCAGCTGGACGACGGTCGCCCTGCGGTACGCCTCACGGTCTCCGACGACGGGGTCGGCATCCCCGAGGGCGGCCGTCGCAGCGGGCTGCGCAATCTCAGCCGGCGCGCGGAGGCGCTGGGCGGATCCAGCTCCTACGGGCCGGGGCTCGGCGATGAGGGCGGTGGCACGGCAGTGGTGTGGGAGGCACCGCTGTAGGTGTGCGGGCGGCCTCCCGGTCAGTGGGCCTTCAGGATCTGCTCGATGACGACCGCGACGCCGTCCTCGTTGTTCGCGACCGTGCGCCCGGAAGCGGCGGCCACCGCTTCCGGATGCGCGTTGCCCATCGCGTACGAGGTGCCCGCCCACCGCAGCATCTCGACGTCGTTCGGCATGTCCCCGAAGGCGACGACCTCTGCGGGCGAGATGCCGCGCTCAGCACAGCACAGCGCCAGCGTGCCGGCCTTGGAGACGCCGGGGCCGCTGATCTCCAGCAGTGCGGTCGGGCTGGAACGGGTGATCGAGGCGCGGACGCCGACAGCTTCACGGGCCAGGACGAGGAAGTCGTCGGGTGTCAGCTCCGGGTGGTAGGCCAGCACCTTCAGTACGGGCTGGTCCGCGAGGTCGGAGTCCGTGGCGAGCAGTTTCTCGACGGGCGCGACGCACGACGCGGCGTCGAACATCAGGGGCGGGTAGCCCGGCTCGTGGTGGATGCCGCCGGTCCGCTCGACGGCGAAGGACGTGCCCGGGGCGGCGGCCCGCAGGATGGCGACCACGTCGAGGGCGTCGGTGCGCTCCAGCGGGAGGACCCTGACGAAAATGTGCCCGCCCTCGTCGCCGTGGAGGTCGACCACGGCGGCGCCGTTGCCACAGATGGCCAGGCCGTGGCCGTGCACATGGTCGCTGACGACGTCCATCCAGCGGGCCGGGCGGCCGGTGACGAAGAAGACGTCGATGCCGGCCTCCTCGGCGGCTGCGAGCGCCGCGATGGTGCGGGCCGAGACGGTTTTGTCGTCGCGGAGCAGCGTGCCGTCCAGGTCGGTGGCGATCAGCCGGGGCGGGAGGGGGGCGGCGGGGCCGTTAGCTGAGGTCACCCGGTCATTCTCCCGTACGGAGTGCGTGGAGCGCACGGGAGTGCGAGGAGGCGCGCAGATGAGTACGCACGCCGCCGGGCGGGGCCGCCGGGCGGTGACCGGATCAGGGCGGGATCCGGAGCAGGGAGGGTTCCGGGGCACGGCGGTGGCGGGGCCCCGTCGGCGACCGACCCGGCCAGGCGGCGACAACTGCGGTCCGGGAGCGGGCACCCGTACGACGTAGGGTCGTGGGCATGCGTCTGAGTACCGTGATTCTTCCCGTCCGCCGGTGGAGCGAGGGTGGCCGTGAGCAGTGGGTGCGCGCCGAGGAGCTGGGCTTCCACACCGCGTACACCTACGACCACCTCTCCTGGCGGGTGCCGTTCCGCGACGGGCCCTGGTTCGGGGCGGTCCCGACGCTGACCGCGGCGGCCGCGGCCACCACGCGCGTCCGGCTCGGCACGCTGGTCACCTCGCCGAACTTCCGGCACCCCGTCACACTCGCGAAGGATCTGCTCTCGCTGGACGACATCTCCGACGGCCGGGTCACCCTGGGCATCGGTGCCGGAGGCACCGGCTTCGACGCCACTGCGCTCGGCCAGGAGCCGTGGACGCCGCGCGAACGGGCCGACCGGTTCGGCGAGTTCGTCCCGCTCATGGACCGGCTGCTGACCGAGGACTCGGTCTCCCACCGGGGCACCCACTACTCCGCCGACGAGGCCCGCAACATCCCGGGCTGTGTGCAGCGGCCGAGGCTCCCCTTCGCCGTCGCGGCGACCGGGCCGCGGGGGATGAGGATCGCCGCGCGGTACGGGCAGAGCTGGGTGACGACGGGTGATCCGAAGATCTTCGAGACGGGTACGCCGGAAGAATCGGTCGAAGCCGTACGCGGCCAGCTCGGCAGGCTCGGCACGGCGTGCGAAGAGATCGGCAGGGATGCGGCCGAGGTGGAGAAGATCCTGCTCACCGGCTTCACGCCCGAGGAGAGCCGCCCGATGGAGTCCGTGGACGCCTTCGTCGACTTCGCGGGGAAGTACTTCGCGCTCGGCATCGACGAGATCGTGATCCACGCGCCGATCCCCGGCACCATCTTCGCCGCCGACGAGAAGGTCTTCGAGCAGATCGCGACCGACGCACTGGCGCAGCTCGGACCGAACAGCTAGGGCCTCCCGTTTGCATCAGGCCGGGGCGAGGGCCGGGGCCGGGGCGAGAGCCGGGGGCGCGTGCGCCGGTGTGCATCCGAATTATCTTTTGCGCCCCCCGAGTTAGGCATGATCCACAGGCAAGGGGACTTATCCACAGGCTATTTGGCGATTCTGTGGACAAGGGGATGGGGATTTACGTTCTTTGGTCGTTTTGCCGGACTTCTTGCTGTGGAAGAGTCAGCGCGTCCAACGCCCTTGCCTGAAGCTCTCGTTCAGTGGCGCCGGCGATGAACGCGGCGGCGTTCTCCCGGCCCACCAGCCTCTCCACCGCAGCGAGCGTGGCCGCCGGAACCGGTACGGACGAGGGGCCTCCGGGTTGCGCCGGCGGGCTCTCGGGGCCGAGGTGCTGCTGGAGATGGCGGGTGGCGAACAGCCGCATGGCCCGGGCCAGTTCGGCGTCGACACTCTGCTGGGCCAGCGGGCGCAGCCGCCGTACCAGTGAGGCGGCCTCCGCCACATGCGCGTCGGTGGGCCGGGCGGGGGTCAGATAGCGCGCGAAGACGTGCTCCGTCGTGAACTCCAGGAAGCGCGAGGCGATGTGCTCGACCTGGCCGCGCAACTCCCGCAGATGGACCGAGATGGCCTTGAGCGGGACGCCGGCCGCGTGCAGCTCCACAGCCACAGCCAGTTCCTGCGGGCTCGGCACCAGGAACTCGTCGTCGCTGCCGGACACCCGTTCCAGCACGCCCAGCGCCACCGCGTCGGCGACTGCCTCGTCGTCGGGCACCCCGCCGAACCGCGCGTCCAGTTCGGCACGGGAGATCCGGTCCGCTTCCTCATCGGTCCACGGGCCGCTGACCTCGGCGACCAGCCCCAGCACCCCGCCGAGACCGCGTCCGGCGTCCCATGCCTCAAGCAGTTCCTTGATGGAGGCGAGGGTGTAGCCGCGGTCGAGCAGCTCGGCGATCTGGCGGAGCCTGGCCAGATGGCTGTCCCCGTACACATTGGACCGGCCGCGCCGCTGCGGTTTGGGCAGCAGGCCGCGGTCCTGGTACGCGCGGATCGTACGGACAGTGGCGCCACTGCGGTGCGCCAGATCCTCGATCCGGTACTCGGGCCCGGCCTCCGAGGCCCGCACCTCCGACGCTCGCACTTCTGGCGCCGGCACTTCTGCTTCGAGCGTCGGCACCTCCGACGTCGGCACCTCCGAGGCCCGCACTTCTGGCGCCGGTACCTCCGGCGTTCCCGTCTCCGACGCCGGCACCTCCGACGCTCTCACCCCGGCCACGCTGCCTCCCTCTGCTTTCTTCCCCTCTGCCTTCTCCCCTGGCAGGGCTACGGCAGGGCCGCGCGGCCTATCGCGCCTGCCGCCGCGCGGGCGGCCGGCGAGGCTGCGAGGTACTCGACCGCCCTGCGCAGCGAGCCCTCCTGGGAGGGATGGTACGACCGCCTGAAGTAGCGGGGTATCGCCGAGCCCAGCTCGCCCCAGGTGGGCAGCAGCCCTTTGGCGACCGCCCGGTTGTGCTCGCGCATCGAGTACCGCGTCCTGCCCGCGCGCCCGGGGCCCCGGCGCAGGAGAGCGGGGTCGTGGCGCATGAGATACGAGGCACCCCACACCCACAGGTACAGCAGTACCGGAGTGACGACGGCCATGCCCTCGATCCGCCGGGCATAGCGCGGCAGCCCTTCGCCGCCGCAGTGCTGGTACATGTCGAAGGCCACGGCCCGGTGTTCCACCTCCTCCGCGCCGTGCCAGCGCAGCAGATCGAGCATGACGGCGTCGGATCCTGCCCTGTCGAGTGCGTCGGCGCCCAGCACCCAGTCCCCGAGGACCGCGGTGAACTGCTCGATCGCGGCGACCAGCGACAGCCGGAAGCGGAGCCACTCCCGCGCCGGGACCGGTATGCCGAGCGGTGGCTGCTCGCCGAGCAGTTTCTCGAAGAGGAAGTCGACGTGCCGGGTGTACGCCGCGGTGTCGAGCCGCTGGGCGGCTAGGTGGTCCAGGACATGGGAGTGCTGCACGCTGTGCGTGGCCTCCTGGCCCATGAACCCCTTGACGTCCTTGAGCAGTCCGGGGTCGTCGACGAGCGGCAGAGCCTCCTTGAAGACCTTCACGAACCACCGCTCACCCGCCGGGAGCAGCAGATGCAGCACATTGATCACATGGGTGGCGGTGGGCTCGTCCGGTATCCAGTGCAGCGGCGTGTTCTCCCAGTCGAAGGAGACCCGGCGCGGCGCGATGACATGGGGTCCCGGCTCCGGGTGCGGCCCCATGTCCGCTTCCGGGGCCTGTCCGTTGCTCACAGCGGCGGCTCCATCCGGGCGACGGCGCGCAGGGCCCTCGGCGCGAACCGGGACATGAAGCGGGCGCCGCGTGCCTCCGGTGTCACCGGCACCACCGCCCGGTTGTTCACCACGGCGGAGAGGATCGCTTCGGCCACCTTCTCCGGCGGGTAGTTGCGCAGCCCGTACAGCCGGGACGACTTCTTCTGCCGGCGCTTCTCCTCCTCCGCCGATACGCCCGCGAACCGCGCGGTGGAGGTGATGTTGGTGTTCACGAGGCCCGGGCATATCGCGGTGACCCCGATGTCCTGTCCGGCCAGCTCGGCACGGAGACACTCGCTCAGCATGAGTACGGCGGCCTTGGACGTGGAGTACGCGGGGAGTGCCTTCGACGGCTGGTACGCCGCTGCCGAAGCGGTGTTGACGATGTGCCCGCCCTGGCCGCGGTCCGCCATCTGCTTTCCGAAGAGCCGGCAGCCGTGGATGACACCCCACAGATTGACGTCGAGGACCTGCTTCCAGTCCTCGCTCGTGGTGTCCAGGAAGGAGCCGGAGAGGCCGATGCCCGCGTTGTTGACCAGGATGTCGACCGTCCCGTACTCGGCGGCGACCTTCTCGGCGAGCTTCTCCATCGCCTGCTCGTCGCTGACGTCCACCGCCTCACCCCAGGCATCGGGGGAGCCGATCAGCCGTGACATCTCCGCGGTGCGCGCGGCCCCTTCCGCGTCCCGGTCGACGGCCACCACACGTGCTCCCGATTCGGCGAACGCGAAGGCGGTGGCCCGGCCGATCCCGCTCGCCGCGCCCGTCACCAGGACGAGCCTGCCGCTGAAACGGTCGGCGTACGCGCCGGTAGCCGCCGTCTGCGGGGCAGGCCCCGGACTCTCGTTGGCGGTGACGAAGTCCCCGATCCAGGCGGCGACCTGGTCCGGCCTGGTGCGTGGCACCCAGTGCTTGGCAGGCAGGGTGCGACGGGTCAACTGCGGAGCCCAGTGCTCCAGTTCGTCGTAGAGGTGCTCGGAGAGGAAGGCGTCGCCGGTGGGCGTGATCAGCTGGACGGGGGCGTGGGCGTACGCGTCGGTGCGCGGCCTGCGCAGCCGGGACCGGACGTTGTCACGGTAGAGCCAGGCGCCGTGCGCGGCGTCCGACGGCAGCGAGGCCGTCGGATAGTCGCCGGACGGCACCTTCTCGGCCCGTTCCAGGATCTTCGGCCACCGTTTGCCGAGCGGTCCGCGCCAGGCCAGCTCCGGCAGTACCGGCGTATGCAGCAGGTACACATACCAGGACTTGGCACCCTGGCCGAGGAGTTGGGCCGTCCTGCGGGGGGTCGGCCGGGACATCCGCTTCTTGATCCACTGCCCGAAGTGGTCGAGCGAAGGACCGGAGATCGAGGTGAACGACGCGATCCGGCCCTCGGCGCGCGGCACGGTCACGAATTCCCAGGACTGCACGGATCCCCAGTCGTGGCCGACGAGGTGCACCGGCTCGTCCGGGCTGACCGCGTCCGCCACGGCCAGGAAGTCGTCGGTCAGCTTCTCCAGGGTGAAGCCGCCGCGCAGCGGTACCGGCGCCGATGACCTGCCGTGGCCCCGGACGTCGTACAGCACCACGTGGAAGCGTTCGGCCAGTCGGGCCGCGACCTCGGTCCAGACCTCCTTGCTGTCCGGATAGCCGTGCACCAGCAGTACGGTCGGCCGGTCCGGGTCGCCCAGTTCGGCGACGCACAGCTCGATGCCTCCGGTCCGCACCCAGCGCTCGCGCGCTTCTTCGACGCCCTTGATGATTCCCTTGCTCATGCGGCCCTCTCCTCTGCCCAGCGCCGCACATGCGGCAGATCGTCGTCCAGCCAGAAGGCGCTCTGCTCGGGGTCGGCCGAGTCGGTGACGACCAGGATTTCCTCGAACTTCGCGCCCGTGCCCCGGAATCCGAGGTGCGGCTCGACCGCCCACAGCCCCGGCCGGGGCGGATGGTCGGAGAACTTGTACGGGCTCCACAGCGGCGACCAGCCGTCCCGGTGGCCGTGCAGCGCATCGCTCGCCAAGCCCTTGAGGGACTGGGTGCCGAACCCGAACACATGAGGTGACCAGCGGCGTTCCTTGACCTCGTCGACCTTGTGCGCGATCACGCCGAACGGATAGGCGCGGTGCCGGTTCGCGTACCCCTGAGTGGTCATCAGCCGCTCCACGTCCTCGTAGATCGTGCGCAGCGGGCGTCTTTCGCGGACCTCCCGAAGGATGAGGTCGCGGTGCGCTTCCAGGTCGGCGAGCAGCTTGTCGTGCACGGGGTTGAGGCCGAGGCAGCCGGAGTAGCCGATGTCGGCGGTGAAGCCGCGGAAGACAGGGGCCATGTCGAGGATGAACGGCATCCCGGCTTCGAGCCGCCGGTTCGTCGGGAAGAACTGGAGCGGCACCCTGAACCCCGCGAAGGCGGTGCGGTCACCGAACCAGGCGAACGGCAGGTGGAACCAGTCCCGTACACCCCGCCGGTAGAGCCACTCGCGCTGCATCCGCGCCGCTTCGCGCTCGGTCACACCCGGTCTGAGCTGTGCGGCGACAGCCTCCGCGCAGGCGTAGGCGAGGGTCTGCACCTCTCTGAACCCCCGCAGCCGCGCGGCCTCCCCGCTGCCCTGCGCGACCGGCCGTGCGGCCGGGCCACCTGCCCACCGCGCTGCTGCTTTCACCCCTGAGGCCATGCCACCTGACCGTCCCGTCCGTGTGCGGTACGTGCTCGTAACTTGACACTGATGAATGTGACAATGCCTGGCGGCTACGTCAAGGGCCCCGCCTTACCTGTGGACAACCACCTGTGGACAACTCCTCTGGCCAACTCCGCCCGAGATGCCGCCCGTACCGCCCCTGCGCCCCTGCGCCTTCGCCTCCGCCCCTGCGCCGGAGACCCTTCCCCTCTTCCCTCCTCCCCTCCCTCTCCCGTATCGGGCCCCTACGGGTCCGTACCTCTGGAGGGGGACAGGGATCCAGCCGTCTGGGCTGACGCCCGGGGTGAGCCGCGCCACTACCTTCGGAGTGTGACTGTGATCGCGACCGAAAGCCTGAGCAAGCGGTTCCCGAGGGTGACCGCGCTTGACCGGCTCTCCCTGGACATCGGACCCGGTGTGACCGGACTGGTGGGATCCAACGGAGCCGGCAAGTCCACGTTGATCAAGATCCTGCTGGGTCTGTCCCCCGCCACGGAGGGCCGGGCCGCCGTGCTCGGGCTCGATGTCGCCACCAGTGGCGCCGAAATCCGTGAGCGCGTCGGGTACATGCCCGAGCACGACTGCCTGCCGCCCGACGTCTCGGCCACCGAGTTCGTCGTCCACATGGCGCGCATGTCCGGACTGCCGCCCACCGCCGCACGGGAACGCACCGCCGACACGCTGCGCCACGTCGGCCTCTACGAAGAGCGCTACCGCCCCATCGGCGGCTACTCGACCGGTATGAAACAGCGCGTGAAGCTGGCCCAGGCGCTGGTCCACGACCCGCAGCTGGTGCTGCTCGACGAGCCGACGAACGGCCTGGACCCGGTCGGCCGCGACGACATGCTCGGGCTGATCCGCCGGGTGCACACCGACTTCGGCATCTCGGTCCTGGTCACCTCGCACCTGCTCGGCGAGCTGGAGCGGACCTGCGACCACGTCGTCGTCATCGACGGCGGCTCGCTGCTGCGCTCCAGTTCCACCAGCGACTTCACCCAGACCACCACGACGCTGGCGGTCGAGGTCACCGACTCCGACACCCATCCCGACGGGACGCGGGCGCTCCGCGAGTCGCTGACCGCGGCAGGCGTGACACTGCACGAGGGCACGGAGGAGGGGCTGCCGGGCGCGGGCCACATCCTGCTGGTCGAGGCGGCGGGCGTGGAGACGTACGACCTGGTCCGCGACACGGTCACCGACCTGGGGCTCGGCCTCGTACGGATGGAACAGCGCCGCCACCACATCGCGGAGGTCTTCCACCCCGACCAGCAGAGCCAGTCGCGGGACCAGCAGCAGAACCGTCCGCCGGCCCAGCCCGGCCAGCAGAAGCAGGAGGTGCAGGCGCGATGAGTACCGAGACCAGTCAGATCCACAACATCGGATACCGGAACTACGACGGACAGCGCCTGGGCCGCGCCTACGCCCGCCGTTCGCTCTTCGCGCAGTCGCTGCGCGGCGCCTACGGTCTGGGCCGCTCGGCCAAGTCCAAGGTGCTGCCGATGATCCTCTTCGCGGTGATGTGCGTGCCCGCGGCGATCGTCGTCGCGGTGGCCGTGGCGACGAAGGCCAAGGACCTGCCGCTCGACTACACCCGCTACGCCATCCTCACGCAGGCCGTCATCGGGCTGTACCTCGCCGCACAGGCCCCGCAGGCGGTCTCCCGCGATCTGCGCTTCAAGTCGATCCCGCTGTACTTCTCCCGGCCCATCGAGCGCGTCGACTACGTCATCGCCAAGTACGCGGCGATGGCCTCGGCCCTCTTCATCCTGACCGGGGCGCCGCTGGTGATCCTCTACATCGGTGCGCTCCTCGCCAAACTCGACTTCGCCGACCAGACCGAGGGGTTCGGCCAGGGACTGGTCTCCGTCGCGCTGCTCTCGGTGCTGTTCTCCGGCATTGCACTGGTGGTCGCCGCGCTCACCCCGCGCCGCGGCTTCGGCGTCGCCGCGGTCATCGCCGTACTGACCATCACGTACGGAGCGGTCTCCACGGTGCAGGCCATCGCCTTCAACCAGGACGCCGCAGGCGCCGTCAGCTGGCTCGGGCTCTTCTCCCCGATCACGCTGATCGACGGCGTCCAGACCGCGTTCCTCGGCGCCACCTCGGCCTTCCCGGGCGGGACCGGCCCCGGAGCGGGGACCGGCGTGGTCTATGTGCTCGTCGTTCTCGCGCTCATCGCCGGCTCGTACGCCGTCCTGATGCGCCGCTACCGGAAGGTCGGGCTGTGACCACGATCAACATCGACCACACCTCGCGCTGGTTCGGCAACGTGGTGGCGGTCAACGACATCACCATGACGGTCGGCCCCGGGGTGACCGGACTTCTCGGCCCCAACGGCGCCGGCAAGTCCACTCTCATCAACATGATGGGCGGATTCCTCGCCCCGTCGACGGGCACGGTGACCCTCGACGGCGCGCCGATCTGGCGGAACGAGAGCGTCTACCGGCAGATCGGGATCGTGCCGGAGCGGGAGGGGATGTACGACTTCCTCACCGGCCGCGAATTCGTCGTCGCCAACGCCGAACTGCACGGCCTCGACGAGCGCGCCGCACAACAGGCGCTCGCCACCGTCGAGATGGAGCCCGCGCAGGACCGCAAGATCGCGACGTACAGCAAGGGCATGCGGCAGCGCGTGAAGATGGCGTCCGCCCTCGTCCACAACCCCAGCGTGCTGCTGCTCGACGAGCCCTTCAACGGCATGGACCCCCGCCAGCGCATGCAGCTGATGGAACTGCTGCGGCGGATGGGTGCGGAGGGCCGCACGGTGCTCTTCTCCTCGCACATCCTGGAGGAGGTCGAGCAACTCGCCTCGCACATCGAGGTGATCGTGGCGGGACGCCATGCCGCGTCCGGTGACTTCCGCCGGATCCGCCGTCTGATGACGGACCGGCCGCACCGCTATCTCGTACGGTCCAGCGACGACCGGGCCCTCGCCGCCGCGCTGATCGCCGACCCGTCGACCGCCGGTATCGAGGTGGACGTCACGGAGGGCGCGCTGCGCATCCAGGCGGTCGACTTCGGCCGGTTCACGGCGCTGCTGCCGCGCGTCGCCCGTGAACACGGCATCCGGCTCCTCACCGTCTCGCCGTCGGACGAGTCCCTGGAATCGGTCTTCTCGTACCTCGTAGCGGCCTGAAAGGAGCTGTGACGCCCATGTACAACCCCACAGTCGCCCGGCTCACCTACCGGGCCCTGCTCGGCCGCCGCCGGGCCGCGATCCTGTTCGTGCTGCCCGCACTGCTGATCGTGATCGCCGCCGCGGTACGCACCTTCAGCGGCGCCGACGACCAGGTCGCCGCCGATGTGCTCGGCGGGTTCGCCATGGCCACGATGGTGCCGCTGATCGGTGTCATCGCGGGTACGGGTGCGATCGGCCCGGAGATCGACGACGGTTCGATCGTCTATCTGCTGGCCAAACCGGTGAAGCGCCCCACGATCATCTTCACCAAGCTCATCGTGGCGATCGCCGTGACGATGGCGTTCTCCGCGATTCCGACCCTGATCGCGGGCCTGATCCTCAACGGCAACGGCCAGCAGATCGCGATCGCCTACACGGTCGCCGCGCTGGTCGCGTCCATCGCGTACGCCTCGGTCTTCCTGCTCCTGGGCACGGTCACCCGGCACGCGGTGGTCGCAGGTCTTGTCTACGCGCTGGTCTGGGAGGGTCTGTTCGGCAACCTGGTACCGGGTGCGCGCACCTTGAGCATCCAGCAGTGGTCGCTCGCCCTGGCGGAGAAGATCGGCGCGCCGGGTGCGATCAGCTCGGATGTCGGACTGCCCCTGGCCGTGGTGCTGCTGGCGGGGGTCACTGTGCTCGCCACCTGGTACGCGGGACAGAAACTGCGACGGCTGACGCTGGCCGGCGAGGAGTGAGACCGGGGCCGGGGGCGGGAGCGACGGGCACCCCGTCGCTCCCGCCCCCGGCTCTTTGCCGGGCTTCCCTCAGGCTTCCCTCGGGTTTCTGCCGGGTTTCTTTCGAGCTTGCTGTGCGGGGCTCTTCCTTCAGCGCCGGCGACGACGTCGGCGCTGAAGGCATTGCTGCGGTGCCTGGTCTGCCGGGTGCGGCAGACGGTGCTTGATCTCAGCTGTGTCCTCGCTGAGATCCGACAGCCGTACGCTCATGGCGCCGACGACGCGGTTCGTGGCGTCGAGCCGTCGGTCCAGCGACTCCAGGCGGTCCGACACGACCTCCAGGCGATCCGACATCCGGGCCAGCACGGGGCCCAGCTCCTGTAGCGCGTGGCCGGCCTCGGTCATCGCGGATTCCAGCTGGGTGACGCGGCGGTCGAGCCCGTCGAAACGGGGGTCCGACGCCGGCGCCCGGTGCTGCTCCTCGGTGTCGAGGAGGTAGCCCCGCACGCGACGGGCGACTTCGCTGTCGCGCAGCAGCATGGCGATGTTGAGGACAGCGCGACGGGTGTGAACCGTGAGGCCCGACCGGGGCTGTGGATAACTCAGGCCGTGCCAGGGCAAGGGGGACAGGTTGTCCCCCTTGAATTCTTCGAGGTCAGCGCCTTGCAGGACGCGCAGTCCGTTTGAGGCGAGCTCCTCACGGTGCCGTTGGGTCACCTTCTTGATGACCTCTGTGGATACGTCGAAGTACCGCGCCACATCCTGCGTACGGAGATGAATCCCGTCCGGCAGCAGTGCGAGCGCCTTGACCTTGTCCAGGACGTCGACGCGCCCCAGATGGTCCGCGCGCAGCGCGCGCGATTCGAGCAGGGCGATTTCGGTTGGCATGGATGAGCCTGCCGTTCATGGTCATTCGTGCATGACAGTGACGGCCCTCTCCCCGGGCTTCAGGGGTGGAGATCCGCTCATCTACGTCACGTACTCAATGACCGGCCCGGCTTCCGCCTCGGGACCGGCACTCCCCGACTTCACGCGCTCTCGTCGCCTCGAACCCCAGTTGCCTCCACGCGCACTGACCAACGACCTGACAGTCGTACAAGTCACGCGCCCGCCCTCACCTGACGGCCTGGACCTTCCTGTCCCGGGCCGCGAACAGGCCCACCACCAGGGCGGCCGCGCACACCCCGAGCACCAGCGCGATCGGCAGGGTCCAACTGCCCGTCGCCTGGTACACGGCGCCGGCCGTGAGCGGGCCGACCGCGGCGAGGAGGTAGCCGATCGTCTGCGCCATCCCGGACAGCCGCGCCGCCGTCTGGGCGTCGCCGGACCGCAGCACGATCAGCGTCAGGGCCAGCCCCACCGCGCCGCCCTGGCCGACACCCAGCACGGCCGACCACAGCCAGGCACCCGACACCGGGGCGATCATCAGGCCCGCGTAGCCGACCGCCACCATCGAGGTGACCAGCACGATCAGCGGGCGCTGACTGCGCATACGGCCGGCCAGCAGCGGTACGCCGAAGGCCCCGGCTACCTGGATCAGGTTGTTGAACGCGAAGATCACGCCCGCTGTCGAGCGGCTCATCCCGTGGTCCGTGAAGATCGTCGGCATCCAGGCGATCAGCACGTACGACCAGAGCGACTGGAGGCCCATGAACAGCGTGACCTGCCAGGCGAGCGCCGAGCGCCAGATGCTCCTGGCCGGTCCCGTGTGCGCCGGCGTGACGCGTACCTCGTGGCCGGTACGGCCGCGGGCGATCAGCACCTGCGGCAGCCATGCCACCGCGGCGACCACGGCCAGCAGCGACCAGAAGGCCAGCGACGCCTGCCAGCTGTTTCCGAACGCCTTCTCCAGCGGGACCGAGGCCGCGGCGCAGAGGGTGGCGCCGCCGATCATCGCGCCGGTGTAGACGGAGGTCATCGACGCGGCCCGGTCCGGGAAGTCCCGCTTGATCAGCCCCGGCATCAGGACGTTCAGCAGGGCTATCGCGGTGCCGGCCAGCACTCCGCCGCCGTACAGGGCGAACACGGACGGCAGGACCCGGACCAGAATGCCGACGCCGAGCAGGATCAGAGCGCACAGCAGAACCACCTCGGTACCGAACCGGCGGGCCAGCCACGGGGCGATCATCGCGCCCACCCCGAGGAACAGCACCGGCACGGAGGTGACCAGGCTCGACGCCGTCGACGAGAGGCCGAACGTGCTGCTGATCTCGCCGATGAGAGGTGACACGCTCGCCAGCGCCGCCCGCATGTTGAGCGAGGCCAGCACGATGCCGATGAAGAGCACCGCGGGGTGGGCGATCAGGGCGCGCCGTGCGGCGGCCCCCTCGCGGGACGGCCGGACGTCGGCCTCGGCGTCGGGAAGCAGTTGATCCAGGTCCGGGCGGGACACGTCAGGCACCTCTCAGCGTTTCTCTTCGTGTGTCGGTGGTGCTGCGGGTGGCAGGGCGGGGCGGGTGGGGCGCCTGGTCAGCGGCCCACCAGTCGGCGGACGACATCCATCGGTACCTGGAGCAGTGCGCGGGCAGCCTGTTCCGCCGCTGCCGGGTCACCGCTCTCGATCGCGTCCACCAGGGCCTCGTGGGCGGTGATGTCGATCGGCGGCATCTGCTGGTCGCCGAGGGCGGCGACCAGGGATTCGTGCATCTGGGTCGAGAAGAAGCGGTAGACCTCGGCGAACGTGGTGTTGTGCGTGGCCTCCACCACCCCCAGGTGGAAGGCGAGGTCGGCGTCGGCCGCCCGGTCGCCGTGCTCGTGGAGGGTGCCGAGGGCTTCGCGCAGCCAGTCGAGGTCCGCCGCGTCTCTGCGGACGGCTGCCAGCCTGGCGGCCTCCGTCTCCAGGGCGACCCGCAGCTCCAGGATGTCCAGCACGCCCGCGTGGCTCATCGTGCGGAGAACGGCGGAGGGGTCGGCGGTGGAGCGTACGAAGGTGCCGTTGCCCTGACGGGACTCCAGGAGCCCGGCGTGCACCAGGACGCGTACCGCCTCGCGGACGGTGTTACGTCCCACGCCGAGCTGCTCGGCGAGGTCGTGCTCGGTGGGAATGCGGTCGCCCACGGACCACTCCCCGTCGGTCAGCTGGTCCCGCAGTTGTTGGACGACGGTGTCCACGAGGGAGTGCCGTCCTGCCGCACGCAGTGCCATCTCGTCGCCCCTTGTTCATTGAGCCTTGTTCATCGAGCCTTGTTCATCGAGCGTGGTATCCGGGTCACCCTGTTGCCCAGTCATCCTACAACTGACCCAAGGGGTCGGAGGTCAACCGGACCAGCCGCCCATGTGTTCTACCGATCACCCGGCCGGTCGGGCACCCGGCCAGCTGGCTACCCGGCCACCCGCTACCCCCGCTACCCGGCCACCGGATCACCCCGCCACCGGATCATCACCCGGCCACCGGTCACCCGCGCCACCCACCGTACGTCCGGGCCAGCCGAACCCCCGGGCGCCCCCCAGCCGTTCAGCCCTGGAGCAGCCGTTCCAGTACCACAGCGATACCGTCGTCCTCGTTGGACGTGGTGACCTCGTCCGCCACGGCCTTCAGGGAGTGATGGGCGTTGGCCATCGCCACCCCGTGCGCCGCCCAGCCGAACATCGGGATGTCGTTGGGCATGTCCCCGAAGGCGATCGTGTCCGCGGCCGTGAGCTTCAGGCGCCGGGCTGCCAGCGACAGGCCCTTCGCCTTGCTCAGCCCGAGCGGCAGGATCTCGACCACGCCCTCACCCGCCATGACCACGTCCACCAGGTTCCCGACGGACTGCCGAGCGATCTCCGCCAGCGCGTCGTCGCTCAGCTCCGGGTGCTGTATGTAGACCTTGTTGATCGGCGCGGACCACAGCTCGTCCCGGTCCTCGAACCGCGCCACGGCCAGCAGACCCTCACTCGTCCGGTAGTCGGCGCTCACCAGCACCTCGCCGTCGAGGCCGTCCTGGCTCACGGCCAGCGCCAGCGGACCGGTCTCCGTCTCGATCTTGGCGAGCGCGACGGCGGCCAGCTTGCGGTCCAGGGTGACGGAGGTGAGCAGCCGGTGTTCACCCGCGTGATAGACCTGCGCCCCCTGCGCACACACCGCGAGGCCCTCGTAACCGAGGCTGTCGAGGATGTGCCGGGTCCATGGAGCCGCCCGGCCCGTGACGATGATGTGCGCCGCCCCCGCCGCCGTCACCGCGGTCAGTGCGGCGCGGGTGCGCTCGGAGACCGAACCGTCGTCACGCAGCAGCGTGCCGTCGAGGTCGGTCGCGATCAACCGGTAGGGCAGAGCGGGGGTCGTCACTTGGACGTGGGCTCCAGAGTCTCTCGTCCGCCGAGGTAGGGCCGCAGCACCGGCGGGACCCGGACCGAGCCGTCGGCGAGCTGGTGGTTCTCCAGGATCGCCACGATGGTGCGCGGT
Source organism: Streptomyces sp. NBC_00440 (assembly GCF_036014215.1). Lineage (NCBI taxonomy): Bacteria > Bacillati > Actinomycetota > Actinomycetes > Kitasatosporales > Streptomycetaceae > Streptomyces > Streptomyces sp. NBC_00440. The sequence goes on along the minus strand of NZ_CP107921.1, from coordinate 4,030,662 downwards.
ACGGCGCAGAGCGTGCCGTTGAGCGTCGCCAGCGGCTGGACCTTCTTGCCGTCGCGCATCCGGACCGACAGGCGCCGCGCCTGGAAGCCGTCGCAGTTGGACGCCGACGTCAGCTCGCGGTACTTGCCCTGCGTCGGGATCCACGCTTCACAGTCGAACTTCCTGGAGGCCGAAGAGCCCAGGTCGCCGGTCGCCACGTCGATCACCTGGAAGGGCAGCTCAAGGCTGGTCAGCCACTGCTTCTCCCACTCCAGGAGCCGCTGGTGCTCGGCGGCCGCGTCGTCGGGGTGCACGTACGAGAACATCTCGACCTTGTTGAACTGGTGCACCCGGAAAATGCCCCGGGTGTCCTTCCCGTACGTGCCGGCCTCGCGGCGGTAGCAGGGCGAGAACCCCGCGTACCGCAGCGGCAGTTCACCGGCGTCGATGATCTCGTCCATGTGGTACGCGGCGAGCGGGACCTCGGAGGTGCCCACCAGGTAGTAGTCGTCCTTCTCCAGGTGGTAGACGTTCTCGGCTGCCTGGCCGAGGAAGCCGGTGCCCTCCATGGCGCGCGGGCGGACCAGCGCCGGTGTCAGCATCGGGATGAACCCGGCCTCGGTGGCCTGCGCGACCGCCGCGTTGACCAGGGCCAGTTCGAGCAGCGCGCCGATGCCCGTCATGTAGTAGAAGCGCGAGCCCGACACCTTCGCACCGCGCTCCGTGTCGATGGCCCGCAGGGCCTCGCCGAGCTCCAGGTGGTCCTTGGGCTCGAAGCCCTCGGCCGCGAAGTCGCGGATGGTCCCGTGCGTCTCCAGGACGGTGAAGTCCTCCTCGCCGCCGACCGGGACGTCGGGGTGGACCAGGTTGCCGAGCTGGAGCAGCAGGCGCTTGGTCTCCTCGTCGGCCTCGTTCTGCTCGGCGTCGGCCGCCTTGACGGAGGCTGCGAGCTGCCCCGTCTTCTTGAGCAGCTCGGCCTTCTCGTCACCCGAGGCCTTGGGGATCAGCTTGCCGAGCGTCTTCTGCTCGGAGCGGAGTTCGTCGAACCGGAGTCCGGACGACCTGCGCCGCTCGTCGGCGGAGAGCAGGGCGTCGACAAGAGCGACGTCCTCTCCACGGGCGCGCTGGGAGGCGCGAACACGGTCGGGGTCCTCACGGAGCAGGCGAAGGTCAATCACCCCACCAGGCTACCGTTGCCCGCTTCCCGCACTCGACTTGATATTCACTGTGCTGCATCTCCAGTGGTGCTTTGTCCGGATTGCTCCACTATCTATGGAATGGTGGAGCGGGGTGGGATATCCCGGCGGCGGCGCCGTCTGGCCCTCGTCGGCCGGAGGTCAATAAAGGTGACCGATTCCCCGGAACGAAGCATTCCGGGTGAAACCGTTGACTCATTTCCCTTGCGCCGGGCGGGACTTGGGCTCGCTTGTCCACAGGAATCCACAGCCTGGATTAGTTATCCACAGGCTGTGTGGGAAATCTGTGGATGGCGAAGGAGATGGTTCCGAAAGCCCCACGGTCAACCGACTGTTTGCTGGAATTTCCCCTTCAAACCCCCTACGCATCCTCATTCAGGGGGGAATTGATCGCTCTAAAGGGTTGATCGGTAGAATTGGGGTGACAGTGCCCCACCTGCGGAGTTGTGGACGGAAGTGCCGTCACTGGGACGATTTGTCGACCATGTCGACTTGGTCTGTCGACTTGTCCCCAGGTCGAGACGGAGCCTGTGGATAACTTTTCCGGAGTGCGGAAATCGGGACGTACGACGATTACGCGCGGCGATTACGGGGTTCACGTACGCCGACGTCAGGCCCGGGTCGGCCCCCGGGCCGGCCGGGCTCCCGATCGGACCCGGCCGCCTCCCAGCAACCCCCCAGCCCCCCGGGTCAGGCCCGGCCGTCCTCGCTGCGTGCCAGCCAGTCCGACGCCGCCACGAACTCCGCGTCCGATGTGCCGGACCGCAGCGCCCGTACGTCCTGGGCCGTCACCCCGGCCCGCGGGTACGAACCGAGGAACCGCACCTCGGGGCAGCTCCGCTTGAGCCCCATGAGCGCCTCGCCCACCCGGCGGTCCGAGATATGGCCCTCCGCGTCGATGGCGAAGCAGTAGTTGCCGATGCCCTCGCCCGTCGGCCGCGACTGGAGGAGCATCAGGTTGACCCCCCGCACCGCGAACTCCTGAAGGATTTCGAGCAGTGCGCCGGGATGGTCCTCGCGCTGCCAGACGACCACCGACGTCTTGTCGGCGCCGGTCGGTGCCGCGGGCCGGGCGGGGCGCCCCACCAGGACGAAGCGCGTCTCGGCGTTCTGCGCGTCGTGGATCTCGGTGATCAGCGGTTCGAGCCCGTACGTGGCGGCGGCGAACTCACCGGCGAAGGCCGCGTCGTACCGGCCTTCCTGTACGAGCCGTGCGCCGTCCGCATTGGACGCGGACGACTCCCACACGGCCTCCGGGAGGTTGGCCCGCAGCCAGTTCCGTACCTGGGGCTGGGCGACGGGGTGCCCCGTCACCGTCTTCACATCGGACAGCTTCGTGCCGGGCCGCACCAGCAGCGCGAAGGCGATCGGCAGCAGCACCTCGCGGTAGATCATCAGCGGCTCGCCGCCCGACAACTCGTCGAGGGTCGCCGTGACGCCGCCCTCGACGGAGTTCTCGATCGGTACGAGCGCCGCTGCGGCCTCCCCGGTCCGTACCGCGTCGAGCGCGGCCGGTACGGACACCATCGGGACGAGTTCGCGGGTGGCGGCCTCGGGGAGCGTGCGCAGGGCCGCCTCGGTGAACGTGCCTTCGGGGCCCAGATAGGTGAAGCGAGTGGCTGACATACGGTCACCCTAATGGGCCGAACGCCCCGCGTCCGGGGGCGCCGGACAGGAGCGATCGCGTACCGGCCGGTCGGCGCCCGGCCCCGCCTGCCGCCTGCCGATCAGCGTCCGGGTACCGCGTACCGTTCACCGCCGACCGCTCACCGCCCGGCCGCAGGCCTCGTGGTCAGTGGCCTTCGAGGAGGCGCTGGCCCACGTACTCGCCGGGCCCGGCAGCCCCCGGCACCGCGAAGAGTCCGCTGGACTCGTGCCGGATGAACGTGGACAGCGCGTCGCCGCGGTCCAGCTTCCGCTGCACCGGTACGAAGCCCTGTGCCGGATCGGCCTGCCAGCAGACGAAGAGCAGCCCGGCGTCCGGTGTGCCGTCCTGGCCGATTCCGTCGTGGTACGAGAAGGTGCGCCGCAGCAGCGCCGCACCGCCGTTCTGTTCGGGGGCCGAGATCCGGGCATGGGCGTTGTCGGGGATGACGAACTTGCCGTCCGGGCCGACCTTGGTCAGATCCATGGCGGTCGTCTCGGTACCTCCTGTCAGCGGGGCGCCGTCCTTCTTCCGCCGCCCGATGACCTGCTCCTGCTTCCCCAGCGGAAGCCTCTCCCAGTCGTCGAGGAGCATCCGGATCCGGCGTACGACGGCGTACGAGCCGCCCGCCATCCACTCCGGCTGCGCGCCCGCGCCCTTGCCGCCGCCCGCCGGGACGAAGATGCGCCGGCCGAAGTTGCTGTCCGAGGGTTTGGGGTTCCCCGTCCCGTCGATCTGGCCCATCAGATTGCGGACGGTCATCGGCTTGGCGGTCGCGCCGGGCGAGCGGTTGAAACCGTTCATCTGCCAGCGGACCCGGGCCGCCGAACCCGCCTCGTTCTGGAGTGCGCGCAGAGCGTGGAAGGCGACGAGCGGGTCGTCGGCGCCGATCTGCACCCACAGATCGCCGTTGCTGCGCTTGGCGTCCAGGTGGTCGGAGGCGAAGTCCGGCAGCGGGTCGAGCTGGGTGGGGCGCTGCGCGGTCAGTCCCGTACGGCTGAAGAAGGACCGTCCGAAGCCGAAGGTGACCGTGAGGGAGGACGGGCCCGCGTCGAGCGCGATCCCGGTGTCGTCGCCGGTCGGCTCGCCCGCCATCATCCGCTCTGTACTCGCCGACCAGCGGCGCAGCAGCGCCGCGGCCTGGGTGCGGCCGGCGCCGGCCGCCAGGTCGAAGGCGATCAGATACCCGGTGGACTGGGCGGGTGTGGTGATGCCCGCCTGGTGCGCGGCCCCGGTGGAACCGCCGCTCTTCCCCGAGCTGTGGAAGGCCACCTCGGTCGAGCCGACAGTCGTCAGCGCGGTCGCCGGAGCCGCCTCGGTCGCCGCGTGCGCCGCTGCTCCGCCGGCTGCGCCCACCACGAGGCCGCCTGCGCCCACAGCGCCCGCGGTCCCGAGCAGCCGCCTCCTGGAGATGTCGTTCATTGCTGGTCAGCCGATCTCCACCGTCTTGTTCACGGTGGTCTCGTCGATGTCGGAGGTCCGCACGGTCACTGCGATGTCCCACTTGCCCGCCATCGGGATCTGGACGCCGTCCGCGCTCCAGTGTCCGGTGAACAGGTGGTCGGGGACGACGGGCAGCGGCCCGATCTTCTTCGCCTTGAGGGTGAGGGCGATCCTCACCTCGGGGACGTCGTACGGCTTGCCTGCCGGGTTGTTCACGAAGAGGTGCAGTTCGTTGTCGCCGCTGCGGCCCGGAGTGAGTTCGAGGGCCGCTGTCCCCTTGCCCTTGGGGCCGCCCGTGTCGAACGGGAGCGTGATGTCGACCGGCCCCGAAGGCACCGCCGCCGCGGCGGACGAGGAGGCGCCCCGTCCGGCCTCCTCCTCGGTCCTGCCCGGCTCGGTGGTCGTCAGGACCGTCGTCACGGCGAGCAGCGCCACGGCGACCACGGTCTCGGCGAGCACCGACTTCCGGAGCCCGGTGCGGTGCGGGTCGGCGTCCCGTACCCGCCTCTCGCGCACCACGGTCCTGGCGGCCTGCTGCCGGGCGAGCTGGGCGGCGCGCTGCGGATCGGCGGGGACAGTGACCTGTTCCTGTTCCTGTTCCTGTTCTTGGTCCTGTTCTTGTTCCTGCGCTGCGGTGCCGGTAGCGCCGCCCTCGGCAGCGTCAACAGCCTCACCCACAGCCGTCTCCGAGAGCCGCGCCGTCCAGCGCCGCGAGAAGAACGCGATGCAGACGACCACCGCGACGAGCCCCACCTTCACCATGAGCAGCTGCCCGTACCCCGTACCGAACAGCGCGTGCCAGGAGCCGACCTGCCGCCACGACTGGTAGAGGCCGGTCGCCGCCAGGGTGCAGACAGCTGTGAAGGCGATACGGGAGAACCGCTGCACAGCGGCGCGTTCGATGGACGGAGTACGGAACAGGGCGACGAGCAGCGCGGCAAGACCGCCGAGCCAGACGGCGACCGCGAGCAGGTGCACGATGTCGACCGGCATCGCGATCCCGGGCTGGAGGCCGACCGACGCGTGCTCGGTGAGCGCCCAGGTGGCGGCGATCCCGGCGGCGACGACGGTCCCCCCGAGGCCCAGACCGAAGGCGAGGTCCTTCCGCTCCTTCGCCGCTTCCGGCTCCGTGGAGGCCGTGCGCCGGGCGTACGCCCCGAAGAGGACGGCGATGAAGACCGCGGAAGCGCCGAGCAGCAGCAGCCTGGAGACGAGTGCGGCGCCGGGTTTGGTCTGGAGCACGCCCTTGAGCGCGCTCAGGTCGAAGACGTCCGCGAGGTGCCCGGAGCCGGTGTACGGGGCCCTGAGCAGCAGCAGGACGAGGGTGGCAGCGGTCAGCGTCAGCCAGCCGCGTACGACGAGCCGCTGCAACGGCCGTTCGTTCGCCCCGCGCTGCCAGCAGGCGACGACGAAGGCGGCGCCGCCGACCAGGACGATGAATCCGGCGTACGAGGCATAGCGCGCGGCGCCGTAGAGGACGCCGACGAGTCCGCCGCCGACGTTCTCGCCGGTGGCGGAGACCGTGGTCCTGGACGGGGCGCCGATCGAGAAGGTGAAGGCTCCCGACACGGGGTGGCTGTCGGCGGAGATGGCCTGCCAGGCGACGGTGTACGTGCCCTTCGCGAGGCCGGGGCGCAGGTCGACACCGTAGGTGACGGTGCTGCCCTTGGAGAGGTTGCGGAGTCTGGCGGTGTCGGAGCGCTTGCCCTTCGGGTCGAGGACGCGGATGGACTTGTTGTCCATGGCGACCTGTTCGGAGAAGGTGAGCGCGACGTCCGCCGGAGCCTTGGCGACCACCGTTCCGGCTTTCGGATTGCTTCCGAGCAGCGCGGCGTGCGCGGAGGCGGGGGCGGCCGCGGCGAACAGCGCGCCGAGGACCGCCGCCGCGACGAGCAGCAGCCGGGTGAGCGGAAGACCGGAGCGCGGTGGGGCGGTGGTCGCCGTCATGGTGTGTCAGCTCCTCAACTGTGCTGCGGGTTGTAGGTGGGCTGCTTGACGGGGAGTTCGGCCTTGAGCACGCCGCCCTTCGCGAAGTGCAGTTCCACGGCCACCTTCTGGCCACGCTTGGGCTGCTTCTTGAGGTGCATGAACATGAGGTGGTTGCCGCCGCGCTCCAGATCCAGTTCGCCGTGGGCGGGGACCGGGAGCGACTTCACGGCGAGCATCTGCTGGTTCTTGGTGGTGTGCATGGTGACGTCGTCGGAGAGTGTGCTGGTGACGGACGTGAGCCGGTCCGCGGTGGCACCGCTGTTGGTCACGGTCACGAACCCCGCGGCCATCCCGCTGCCGCCGACCGGCTCGGGCATGAAGGACTCGGTGACCTTCAGCTCGGGCTTGCCGCCGGCCCGGATGTCGGCCGAGCCGGAACCCGACCCCGAGCCGGAACCGGACCCCGACCCCGAGCCGGACGAGGAACACCCGGCCAGCGCCAGGGCCGCAGCGGCGGCTATGGCGCAGACGGCGGTCGCCCGCGTGCCCCGGCTCACGGCTTCTCACCCTTGACGATCTTCGGGAGATCCTTCGTGTAGTCCTTGACGGTGGTGTCCTCGCCGTACAGGAGGTAACCCTTGTCCGTCTTCGGCGAGAAGGCGATGACCTGCGCCCCGTGCATCGAGACGATCGTGCCGTCCTTCTCCTTCTTGGTCGGGGAGATGCCGATCCCGATCGAGCGGGCGCCCGCCTGGATCGTCTTGAAGTTGCCGGTGAGCCCGATGAACGACGGGTCCTGCGCCTTCAGCCACTTGCCGAGCTCGGACGGGGTGTCGCGGCCCGGGTCGGTGGTGACGAAGACGACCTGGAGCTTCTTCTGCTCGTCCTTGGGCAGGGCCTTCTTGGCCACGGCGATGTTGCCCATGGTCAGCGGGCAGATGTCGGGGCAGTGCGTGTAGCCGAAGTAGATCAGCGTCGGCTTGCCCTTCGTCTCCTTGCGGAAGTCGAACTTCTTGCCGTGCGTGTCCGTGAGGACGAAGTCCGGCTTCGTGAACGGGGTGTCGAGCACCGTCGCTGCCTGCGTCTTCTGCCCACCGGAGACATCGGCCACCGGGTTCTTGCCGCCGCTGCCGCTGCTGCCGCTGTCGGTGCTGCAGGCCGCGAGGGAGAAGGCGGCCGCCACCGCGAGGGCGGCGGCCGTCAGCGACTTCTTGTATGTGCTGCGTGTCGTGCTGTGCATGGAGGAACGTCCCAAGTGCTGTGGGTGGTAGGGGCCCGTCAGGCGGTACGGCGGCGGCCGGCGAGGACACCGAAGGCGACGCCCGCGATGCCGATGACGATGCCGATGACCCCGAGGATCCTGGCGGTGTTGTCACTGCCGTCCGAAGACGAGGCGGTGGCAGTCTTGGCGGGCGTGCCGCTGTCGCCCGATGCGGATGTATCGCCGGACGCGCTGCCCGGTGTGGCGCCGGCCGTGTCGGCGGCCGGGGTCAGCTTGAGCACGGGCGCCGGGTTCTGCGGCTCGTCGGCGCCCGGCTTCTGCTCCTCGATCCAGCGCACGACCTCCTTGTCGGAGTACGTCTGCAGAGCCTTGAAGGTCAACTGATCGGTGTTGGTGGGCAGCTGGCCGACGGAGAGCGGGAACTGCTCGAACTGTCCGGGCGCGATCTTCCCGCCGGTCCAGGTGACCTTGGTGACGGCCTTGTCGATCTGCTTGCCCTCGATGGTCAGCGGCTTGGCCAGCTTCGACGTGGTGACGTCGACCTTCCAGCCCGGCACGGGCTCCGGCATCACGGACGCGAGCGGGTGGTCGGTCGGGAAGTTGACCTCAAGCTTGGTGGTCGACGCGTTGTCACGCTCGTTGGGAACCTTGAACGCGATCGTCGCGTAACCGCCCTTGGCCGCGTCGCCCTGCGGCTGGACGGTGACGTGCGCGAAGGCCGTACCCGACAGCGCCAGGACGGACGCGGCGGCGATGCCACCGACCACGGCGATACGGCGGGTGCGCCCCGGGCGGCGGCCGGCGCCCTGAAGGCCGGCGCCCTCATGGCCGGTGCCCTCACGGGTGTTGCCCAGCAGGTCGGCGTTTAGCGGGTTGATGCTCATACGGAACACACTCCACGGTGCGGAAGGAAGGGTGGCAGCCCGCGCGCCGGTGCGCGCGGACAGCACGGCACCCGCTCCCGTCGCTTCTCGCGTGGGGAGGTGCCGCGTCAGGCTGCGAACGCGTATATGACGGGCGGACCGCGCCTGATCACCGTGTGCTGGAGTGCTTCGCCCGCCGTCCACAAGGGCGCGGGGAGAGGTGCGTACCCGGCGCGCGGCCCATGGGCGGGTGCTCCCGGAAGCCCGGCACGCAAGGCGCGTACCAGCGCGAGCGCGGCGCGCAGATTGCGTACGAGCGCCCCCTCGGCGACACCGTGCGACTGCCGGGTCAGCCGGAACAGGGCGATCTCGCCGCGTCGCAGCACCCAGCCGGTCGCCAGGGCCGCCAGCAGATGGCCGAGCACCATGGGAAGGCTCGGCAGCATGAAGAGGCACGTCGAGGCCGTGGCGCCCGCCATGTGATGCGGTGCGGCCTGGGCGGCACTCGTCGACGGGTCGATGCCCGCCGCGCTGACGATGCTGTGGGCCTTGGCCGCGCTCAGCGGGGCAGCCCCGGCGCCGCAGACGAGCTTCCCCGCGAGCTGAACCACCGCGGAAGTGTTGCCGGCGGGCCCGCCCGTACCGCCCGTCGCGGCGGTCGTGCCCATGGCGCCCATCATCATGGCGCCGTGCTGGCCGAGCCCGAACAGGGTGTGCAGTGCGAGCTGGCCCGCGGTCAGTGCCGCGGCGATGCCGGGCAGCGAGCGCTCCCGCCCGGCGAAGGGCGCGGCCACGACGAACAGCCCGGCGAACCCGAGGACCAGCGGCCGCCACGGGACGGCCGCACCGGAGGCCAGTGCGTGTCCCACCCCGGCCAGCACGACGCAGACCGCGGTGAAGACCGCGGTCCTCAGGAGCCGTGGAACGACTCCGGCGCGTACGGCTGAGGTAAGCATGGCCGGGCCATCATCGCACTGGGCCCGGGGCCCGCATACGGCAGGTCCGGAAGGTCCGCATCCGTCCCGGTGAGCCGCCCGCACGCGGTTCGAGTTCCCGCGAAACGTCTGCCACAGGCGCCCGCGGTACACCTGCGCACGGGGTATGCGCGTCCGCCGAATGAGCGGTATCACGTCAACTGCGTGCTTACGCCCCCCGTACCGCGGCAATACGTAACCGTAATGTCGAGCCGCAGCCAGGAGGCTGGAGCATGAGCATCTGGTGGTCTCTGCATTTGCGGCGCGAAGCCGCGAGCGTTCCGCTCGCCCGCCGTCTTCTGCTCGGTGCCATGGAGACCGCGGGCGTTGACCCCGACATCTCCTTCGATCTGTCGCTCGCACTCAGCGAGGCCTGTGCGAACGCGGTGGAGCACGGCGGAACCGGAGGGCCGGGCGCCACTTCTCCGGGGTACCGGGTGACGGCGTTCCTGGACGGTGAGCGGTGCCGGATCGAGGTCACCGACTCCGGTCCGGGCTTTCCCGTCCGGCAGAAGCGCCGCACCGCGCCGCAGAACGTGCTGGCACATCCGACGGCGCCGCCCTGCGCCGAGAGCGGCCGCGGCCTGGGTCTGATCGCGGAACTCTCCGACCACGCCGACTTCCGTAACCGGCCGGGCCGTGGCGCGATGGTGCGCTTCGACAAGGTCTTGAAATGGCGCGAGGACGCGCTGCTCAGGGCGTCGTGACTGTACTGCCCTCAACGGCGGTACTGCCCTGAACGGCGCGCCCCCTGCTCTCGCGGGCTTACCGGGTTCTGCGGGTGCGGCCGGTCCGGCCGGTTCTGCCGGGAAGGTCAGCCCTGCTTGACCGAGGCCATCCACGCCTCGACCTCGTCCGCCTGGCGCGGCAGCCCCGCGGACAGGTTCCGGTTGCCGTCGGCGGTGACGAGGATGTCGTCCTCGATCCGGACCCCGATGCCGCGGTACTCCTCGGGCACCGTCAGGTCGTCCGCCTGGAAGTACAGACCGGGCTCGACCGTGAGGCACATGCCGGGCTCCAGCGTGCCGTTGACGTACGCCTCGGTGCGCGCGGCCGCGCAGTCGTGGACGTCGAGGCCGAGCATGTGACCGGTGCCGTGCAGGGTCCAGCGGCGCTGGAGACCCAGTTCGAGCACCCGCTCCACGGGTCCCTCGACGAGGCCCCACTCGACGAGCTTCTCGGTGAGTACGCGCTGGGACGCGTCGTGGAAGTCGCGGTAGGCGGCGCCGGGCTTGACGGCGGCGATACCGGCTTCCTGGGCCTCGTACACCGCGTCGTAGATCTTGCGCTGGAGCGCGTTGAAGCGGCCGTCGATGGGGAGCGTGCGGGTCACGTCGGCCGTGTAGAGGGAGTGCGTCTCCACACCAGCGTCCAGCAGCAGCAGCTCGCCGGAGCGTACGTCGCCGTCGTTGCGCACCCAGTGGAGGGTGGTCGCGTGCGGTCCTGCGGCGCAGATCGAGCCATAGCCGATGTCGTTGCCCTCGACGCGGGCGCGCAGGAAGAAGGTGCCCTCGATGTAGCGCTCGGAGGTGGCCTCGGCCTTGTCGAGGATCTTCACGACATCCTCGAAGCCGTGCACCGTCGCGTCGACGGCCTTCTGCAGCTCGCCGATCTCAAAGTCGTCCTTCACCGCGCGGGCCTCGGAGAGGTGGACGCGCAGCTCTTCGTCGCGCTCGGCGGTGACCTTGTCGGTCAGCGCCGACTCGATGCCCGCGTCGTAACCGCGGACGGCGCGGACCGGCCCGGTGGCCGCGGTCAGCGCGGCGGGCAGCTCGCGGACGTCCTTCGCCGGGATCCCGAGCAGCTGCTCGGCCTCGGCGAGCGAGTGCCTGCGGCCGACCCACAGCTCGCCCTGGCCGCTCAGCCAGAACTCGCCGTTCTCACGGTCGGAGCGGGGCAGCAGGTAGATCGTGGCGGTGTGCCCGCCGCCCGCGGCCGGTTCGAGTACCAGGACGCCGTCCTGCGTCTGGTCGCCGGTGAGGTACGCGTACTCGCTCGCGGCACGGAAGGCGTACTCGGTGTCGTTGGAGCGGGTCTTGAGACGGCCCGCCGGGACCACCAGGCGCTCACCCGGGAAGCGCGCGGAGAGCGCGGCGCGGCGGGCGGCGGTGTGTGCTGCCTGGGCGATCGGCTCCAGGCCGTGCAGCTCGGTGTCGGCCCAGCCGGACTTCATGTTCTCGGCGAGCTCGTCGGACACGGCCGGGTAGAGGCCGTTCTTCCGCGGCTTGACGGCCTCCGCTGCCGGGGTCTCCAGGGATTCCGGGGTCTCGGTCTCCGGGGTCTCCGGTGTGAGCTCCTCAGACACGTTTCTGTCTCCTCGATACGACGCTGGGCCCCTTGATACGACGCAGGCCCCCTCCATCGTACGGGTGTACGGAAGGGGGCACAGTGCCGAAAGGCCTCTTACCCGGACTGCCCTGCACCTGAGGGGGGATCAGTCGAAACGGGCGGCCAGAATCACCACGTCCTCGGCGCATTCCTGCTGGTCGAGGCCTTCGGGCAGCAGGGTTCGCAGGACGTGGTCCGCGATCGCGGCGGGGTCGTCGCGCAGCGGCCGGGGCAGGTTCGCCGCCACCGAGTGGAGCCGGGCGAACGCACGGTCCGTGGAGTCCCCGGTGCGGCGCAGCAGCCCGTCGGTGCAGAGCAGAACCGTCTCTCCTGGCGCAGGTGAGAACTCCACACTCGGCGCTTCCCAGCAGGAGAGCATCCCCAGCGGCGCCGACAGCGAGGTCTCGATGAACTCGGTGCGCCGGTCGCCGATGATCAGCGGCGGGGTGTGGCCGGCGCCGGCCAGCACGATCTTGCGCTGTGCCGGTTCGCAGTAGGCGAAGAGCGCGGTCGCCGAGCGGGCGGGTTCGGTGAGCCGCAGCAGCAGTTCGAGGTCGGAGAGGACCGCGACCGGGTCCTCGCCCTCCATGACGGCGTACGCCCGCAGCCCGGCCCGCAGCCGTCCCATCGCGGCGGTGGCACCGGGGCCCGAGCCGGTGACCGATCCGACGGTGAGGCCGAGCGCGCCGTCGGCCAGCGGCAGCGCGTCGTACCAGTCGCCGCCGCCGCGCGGTCCGGTGCGGTGGCAGGCGGCGAGCTGCACTCCGGGCACCCTGGGCAGCCGGCGGGGCAGCAGTTCGTCGGTGAGGGTGGTCACCCGGGCGCGGGCTCGGGTCAGTTCGACCAGCCGGGCCAGGTGCTCGCTCGCGTACCGGGTGTAGAGGCCGACGAGACGGCGGTGGCGTTCCACGGGTTCGGCGGGTTCGTCGTAGAGCCAGACGGCCGCGCCGAGCGGCCCGGCCGTCGCGGCCGACAGCGGGACGGCGTAGCTGGCGGCGTAGCCGAGGCGGGTGGCGACCTCGCGGTGGCGCGGGTCGAGTTGCTTGTCGCCGAGGATGTCGGGGGTGGCGACACCGTCGACGGGGGCGGTGTCGGCGCCGCCCTCGCCACGGCCGCCTGTGCTGCTCTGCGCGGTGTTCCCGGTGCTGCCTGTGCTGTTCTGCGCGCGGCTCTCGCCACTGTTGCCCGTGCTGTTCTGTGTGCTGCTCCCGGTGTCGTGCTCCGTGCTGTTCTTCGCGCCGGAGCGCGCGCCGGGGGGCGTGCCCGTACTGCCGGCTTCGAGGATGCGTCCGTACGCGGTGAGGCTGCGAGGAACCGTTTCGATGTGGCCGAGTTCGGCGTGGGTGAGTCCGAGTCCGACGGTGCGGGCGGGGCAGGGGCCGTACGCCGCTGCGCCCTGCGCCGAGGTGCCCGCGGGCTCCAGTACGACCAGGCCGCGCCGGGCACCCACCAGGGAGGCGCCCGCCCGCAGGAACTCCTGGAGCGCGTCGTCCAGGGTGTTGGTGGCGGCCAGCCGTTCGGTGAGTTCGTGCAGCGTGGTGAGGTCGAAGACCCAGCCGGCCAGCCGGTCCTGGATGAGGGCGCCGGGGGCGGCGGCGGGAACGGGGGCGGGGAGTGGTGCGGCAGTGTGCGCGGGGGCCGGAACTGTGGAGTCGATTCCAGCCACTTTCGGCAGGTGAGGTGCGCTCATGGCAGCCGGCTTTCTGACTGGTGTGTTTCGCTCAATAGCATCGCAAACCCCCATACCATTCTGCGTAGCTATCAATGGATCCACATGTACACGCAGAAGCGAGGAGATGTCCAGCATTGTCCCCTTGGGGCCCCTGGTGTCCACGGGAGGAAACTGTCTCCCTCCAGTAGATAACCAACTTGGCCGGAAAGTGCCCCCCTGTGCGGCTATTTGATGTCGACTGAGGTCGTTCGGCAGAGCGTCACACCGACTGCGGTGGGTACGTAACCGGTGATGACCAGGGGCAGTTGACACGGCCCCGGAACCTGGCGGCAGGCCTGGGCGTCTAAACCGCTGTGGGTCACGCCCCAACCCCGAACGGCGGGGTTCGCGCAAGCGGCACAGTGACACAGCGATTCAGCGGCACGGCGATTCTCCGGCACAGCGCACAGCACAGACAGCAAGCACAGACAGCACGGGACAAGTACGCGCCACGCACGCGCCACTCCTGGCCATGCTTGAGCAGTGAACTCGGACCAGCTCCGCCCTGCCGGTCATCAACACCGCAGGCCAGCAGCGTGTGTACGTACAGCGACGCGACATATCCATGGCGCGATGCGGACCTCGGCGTTCAACGGAAAGGAACGAGCGCTCATGCGCGAGATCCTCGGAAGGCGACGCGGACTCCGGTTCCGGCGCAGCGGGAGGCACGCCCAGCTCGATGCGGCGCTGACCTGCGCAACCGGCTGGCAGTGGCCCGTCGTTCCCGGCGTGGGGCACACCGCCTCCGCCGGCCGGGAGCGCAGCTGCGGCTGCCCCGACCCCGAGTGCGTCGTACCCGGCGCACACCCCTTCGACCCAGGGCTGCTCACGGCGACCACGGACGAGCGCATGGTGCGCTGGTGGTGGACCAGCCGTCCCGACGCCCCGGTGATCATGGCGACGGGCGGCCGCGCGCCGTGCGCGCTCAGCCTGCCCGCCGTCGCGGGTGCACGCGCGCTGGTGGCGCTCGACCGGATGGACATGCGGATCGGACCGGTCGTGGCGACGCCCACACGCTGGTCGCTGCTGGTCGCCCCGTACTCACTGGAACGGCTCGGCGAACTGCTGCACGCCAAGGACTGGGTACCCAGCTCGCTGCGGTTCCACGGCGAGGGTGGCTATCTGGTGCTGCCGCCGTCCGAGACGGGCAAGGGCCCGGTCTGGTGGGAGCGGGCTCCTTCCCCGGCCGCACGGCCGCTGCCGGGCGCGGGAGGCTCAGCCGGCGCTCGCGGTATTGCGGCGGCACCCTGGCTACCGGATGTCGAAGCGGTGGTGGACGCGCTGGTCGAGGCGAGCACCGGCGCTCCCGGCGGCGGCAGCAAGCTCGCCTACTGACGGCCGGCCCGCCTGCTGCTGACGGCCGAGCGGCACCCGGATGCGTACACACCGTGAGGGTGCCGGACGGCCGGACCGTGCGTCGGGTCGCGCGGCCGGCTCCGTGGACGGGACTCGCGCCCTGCGGGAACCGGCGTGCGGGACGCGCAGGGAGTACGAGGGCCGGCGGCTTGTGTCGCGGGGGCGGACGGTGCCGGGGCGGCGCGCTGCGCCTGTGCTCCGGAAGCAACTCCGCGCCCCCTGCCGGGCATTGACAACCCGGGCATGGAAGGGCCCGGCCGTTGGCGACGGGGGATGCACCAACGACCGGGCTACTAGAACGGTAACAAGAGATCGGCGGTTCGCAAATTCGATCTCATGTATTCGGACAGCGACTTACCCGCGCGTACGGGCAGTTGTGACTGGAGTCACCTGCTGTTCCGTCCGGGTCGTCACTCTCAGCTGAGCGTCACCTGGCGGTTGGTGAGACCGCCGCGGGCCCGGCGCTCCTCCGGAGTGAGCGGAGCGTCGGCGGCCAGAGCCTCGGCGAGCCGCTCCGCGAACTCGGCCGCGGGCTTCTCGCACTCCTCGGCGTTCATCGCGCTCGGCAGGTCCCAGACCGGCACCGTGAGCCCGTGCGCCCGGAAGGAGCCGACCAGCCTGGTGCCGACGCCGAGCGATGAGGTGCCCGCGGCATGCAGCCGGGCCAGGGCGTCCAGGAGCTGCTCCTCGGGGTGGAGCATCACCCAGCGCAGATGGTTCTTGTCGGGGGTCTCGCACCAGTAGGCGGAGTCCACCGATGCGAGCTTCACGGTGGGGATGACCGCCTCGTTCGCGCGCTCCAGCGAGGCGGAGACCTCCGGGGTGGCGTTCTCCGAGTCGGGCACCCAGAACTCGAACCCGGGGTGCACCACCGGCGCGAAGGGGGCGCCCGGGTCCAACAGGTCCTGGAGCCGGGGCCCGTCGGGTGCGGCCTGCTTACCGGCGACCGGCGTGCCGGGCTCGGCGGTCAGGGCCCGCTGGAGGGTGTCGGCCAGGTCGCGGCTGAGGTCGCCGGACGGGGTGTCGTTCTGCAGGCCGACCAGGACGGAGCCGTCGTCACGCCGCAGCGCGGGCCAGGCCATCGGCAGGACGGTCGCGAGCGTCACGGACGGCACACCGTCGGGCAGCCCGCCCTTGAGGGTGAGTTCCACGGTCGCCGCGGGCACCAGCTCGCGCAGCGCGACCCAGTCGCCCTCACCGGGCAGCCCCTCGAAGGGGCGCTGGACCAGCTCGGCCACGGCGTGCGCTGCGGCCCGGCCGTGGCAGGCCTTGTAGCGGCGGCCGGAGCCGCAGGGGCAGGGCTCACGGGCCCCGACCACGGGGACATGCTCAGCGGCGCCTGCGGAGCGGGCCCCGTTGGTTCCGTGAGGGGCCTTCGTCTGAGGACGCTTCTTCGCCATGGTGCGGCTCTCTCCCGACTGCGCTGGTCCTGTGTGTGGCGCGAGCCTATGGGATGTCCGCCCGTTCGTGCGGGGGCTCACGGAGACCGGACCGCAGCTCCCCACCCGTCCGGTACCGGATCAGTCGACTCCGTCGAAGACGTCCGGGACCGAGACATCAGGGAAGTCGGCGACCTCGGCGAATTCCGGGAAGCCCGCGACGGCCGACACGGCCGGGGCGGCCGGCGCCGGGAAATCCGGCCCACCGGCGGGCCCGGCGGCGGTGAAGTCCTCGCGGCGCGCCTCGGTGACGAGCACCCAGACGGTCACTTCGCCCGACGCGTTGTCCCGTACGCCCCACTCCTGGGCCAGCGCACTGATGATGTTGAGCCCGCGGCCGCCCCGTGCCGTGACCGATGGAGTGGCCGGAACCGGTCGGGTCGGACCGCCCCCGTCCGTCACTTCCACGGTCAGTCTGCCTGCCTTGTCCACGCGCCAAGCAGCCCGTACGTCGCCGTCGCCGATCTCCGTCCGGCCCAGCGGCCTGCCATGCCGGCAGGCGTTGCTGAGCAGTTCGGAAAGGATCAGTACGGCGTCGTCGACGACCGAGTCGGACACCCCGGTCCTGCGCAGCTGATCACGCATCCGGTGTCTCGCTTCACCCACGCCCGCAGGGCCATGGGGTACGGCCATGCTCGACGACGCGGGCACTTCCTGTGCCACCACCAACGCCACCCCCGAGACCTCCTTTGCCCCCACGCCACCGATTGGATGCCCCGGGTTACTGGACCGGAAACCGGCCAAAGGGGGCCCGGTGACGCACTCAACATGCTCGAATACGAACCGAACGCGCCGGTGCACTCCCTGTGACCGCATTAATAGGGATTGAACTGGATTGAAAGGGACTAATCGGTCTCAGGTTGCTAATCAGGACTAAGTGGGGCTAAGGGCGGCCCAGTTGGGACAGGACCTGCTTCGGGCGGTTGGTGATGATCGCGTCCACTCCCAGCTCGGCGCAGAGCGCGACGTCCTCGGGCTCGTTCACGGTCCACACATGCACCTGGTGCCCGGCCCGGTGCAGCCGCTCGATGTAGCCGGGGTGGTTGCGCACGATCCGCATGCCGGGGCCGGCGATCCCGGCACCGGCGGGCAGCCGGCCGTCGCGCAGCCGCGGCGAGAGGAACTGCAGCAGATAGACGGTGGGGATGGCGGGCGCGGCGGCGGCGATCCGGTGCAGCGAACGGGCCGAGAAGCTCATGATCCGCACCGGCGACGAGTCACCCTGCGACGGCGAGTCCAGACCGAAACGGGCCAGCGCCGCGAGCAGCTTCTCCTCCACCTGGCCGGCCCACCGGGTGGGGTGCTTGGTCTCGATGGCCAGCTCCACCCGGCGGCCCGAGTCGTGGACCAGCTCCAGGAGCCGGTCCAGGGTGAGTACGGACGTACTCTCCCGGTCCCAGTCCGGGGACTCCTGCGGGTCCTTCCAGTCCCGCCAGGACCCGAAGTCGAGGGTGGCCAGATCGGACAGTTCCAGAGTGGAGACCGCGCCGCGGCCGTCGGATGTGCGGTTCACCCGGCGGTCGTGCACACAGACGAGATGGCCGTCGGCGGTGAGCCGTACATCGCATTCGAGGGCGTCGGCGCCGTCCTCGATGGCACGCGTGTACGCGGCGAGGGTGTGCTCGGGGGCGTCCTCGGATGCCCCTCGGTGAGCGACGACCTGGATGCTGTGCTGTCGTACGTGGGTCACCGCGTCATGGTGCCACCGTGGCGGGGTAGGAGGACGCAGAAGGGCGCGGGCAGGTGTGTGAAGGTGCGGGCTTCTCACCCCTCTCATCCTTCTCATCCGAAATAAAGGATGTGCGGGGAGCGGGCGGGGAGAAGTTCAGTGGGACGACCGAGCAGGACAACCCCGTAGTACGACCCCGCAGGACATCGCAGTAGGACAACGCAGCAGGACAACCCACTGAGAAGACGAAGACGCACAGCTCCCGTTTACAGTGCCCCGACGTGCTGTGGGAAAAGCTGTCCGCAGACACTTGCACAGCGGGACTCTGACCGAGACGACGTGGAACCGAGGAGAAAGAGCTGTGAGCACCGAGAACGAGGGCACCGAGGGCACGGCGGCCGAGACCGCACCACCCGCCCCGTCCGCACCTCCCGTACCGGTTGCCGCTCCTGAGGGCACGCCCGCTTCCGCCACCGAAGCCACTGCGCAGCTCCCTGGGCCGGTGCCCGCCGGCGCGCCCGAGCCCGTCCGGGCCGCGGACGCCGGCTGGCCTCCGCCGCCGCCGTCAGTTCCTGCGTACGGGGGCGGCGGCAACGGCGGATACGGGGAGGGCGGCGGCCCCGTATGGGGTGCGCCCGTACCGGCTCCGCCCGCCGCGCCGAAGAAGCGCGCGGGCGGTCTGATCGCTGCGGTGGTCGTCGCGGCGCTGGTCGCGGGCGGTATCGGCGGCGGCATCGGGTACTTCGCCGCCGAGCACAGCGACAACGCGACGGGCTCGACGACCGTGTCGGCACCCGGCAAGGCGCAGGACGTCAAGCGCTCCCCGAACACCGTGGCGGGGATCGCTGCCAAGGCGCTTCCGAGCGTGGTGACCATAGAGGCCAAGAGCGGCAACGGCGACGGCGGCACGGGCACCGGCTTCATCTATGACACCCAGGGCCACATCCTCACCAACAACCACGTGGTGGCGGAGGCGGCCGACGGGGGCACCCTGACGGCGACGTTCTCCAACGGCAAGAAGTACGACGCCGAGGTGGTCGGCCGGGCGCAGGGTTACGACGTGGCCGTCGTCAAGCTCAAGAACGCCCCCTCCGGGCTGACCCCGCTGGAGCTCGGCAACTCGGACCAGGTGGCGGTTGGCGACTCGACCATCGCGATCGGTGCGCCGTTCGGCCTGTCCAACACGGTGACGACCGGCATCATCAGCGCCAAGAACCGCCCGGTCGCCTCGGGCGACGGCTCGGGCAGCAAGGCCTCGTACATGAGCGCCCTGCAGACCGACGCCTCGATCAACCCGGGCAACTCGGGCGGCCCGCTGCTCGACGACCGCGGGGCGGTCATCGGCATCAACTCGGCCATCCAGTCGGCCAGCAGCGGCAGCCTCGGCGGTGACTCGCAGGCCGGCTCGATCGGCCTGGGCTTCGCCATCCCGATCAGCCAGGCGAAGAACGTCGCCCAGCAGCTGATCAAGACCGGCCAGCCGGTGTACCCGGTGATCGGCGCCACGGTCGCCATGGACGAGCAGGGCAACGGCGCCAAGATCTCCGACCAGGGCGCGAGCGGCACGGCCTCGGTCGTGGCCAACGGCCCGGCGGCCAAGGCCGGCCTCAAGCCCGGTGACGTGATCACCAAGCTGGACGGCACGGCGATCGACAGCGGCCCGACCCTGATCGGCACGATCTGGACGCACAAGCCGGGCGACAAGGTCCAGCTCACCTACAAGCGCGACGGCAAGGAGCACACGGTCGAGGTCACCCTGGGCCAGCGCAAGGGCGACAGCTGACGCGCTAGTCTGTTTCCCGCATCACCCCGGCGGGGTGGTGCGGGGTGGGTTGCCCGAGCGGCCTAAGGGAACGGTCTTGAAAACCGTCGTGGCGAGAGTCACCGTGGGTTCAAATCCCACACCCACCGCAGCAGGTCAGAGAACGTGCTGATCAGAGAAGGGGCGCCCCCGTTCGCGGGGGCGCCCCTTCCGTGTGACCGCTGTCCGGCCGTCAGGGTGCGTGCGGGCCGGAGATCTGCGGGGCCTTCCGGTGCGAAGGCGCCGGGTGGGGCGTGCGGAAGGTGAACGCCTCGGCGCTCTCGCCGTGTTCGCGCAACAGCGCGATGCGGTCCATCGCCTCGGTGACGGTGGGCCGGTGGCCGGCCGGGACCCACCACATGGCCTGATGGTGCTCGGACATCCGCTCGAACCACTCCCGGCGGCGGCTCAGCAGCCGCAGGTGGTCGCTGCGGTAGATGAACTCCTTGAGGGCCTCGACGGACTCCCAGACCGAGCAGTTGATCAGCAGCATGTCGTCATGCCCGTCCGGCCGCAGGCTCGTCGAGTCCGCGCCGTCGTCGTCGACCAGCCGCCAGATGAAGCCGTCGGCGTTGTCGGCCAGTGCGTTGATCTCGGGGAGCTGGGCCACGAAGTCGGCCAGGACGGGCCCGTCGAGCGGGCCGACGATACGTCCGACATTGACCTGGGCCAGCTGAAAGGTCGTCATGACGACAGCATGGCGGTCCCGGCCTTCTATCGTCAAGCTTTATTAGTTTTAGAAGTGAGGGCGACACAGCACCCCTCCGGAACCGGGTCCATCGCGGCTGTCCAGCCCTCGCCGCCGGCGCAGCCGGGAAGCAGGCCCTCGATGTAAGCCAGGTTCATCCCACAAGTGAGCGCCGGGAATTCGTCCGCCAAGGCGTGGAACGGGCAGTTGTTCAGGCGGACGGTCGTCCCGTCCAGGTAGGGCTCGTAACCGCGCGAGCGCAGCACCGCCACGGGATCGCCCTCCACCGCGACGGGACCGTCCCCGTCGACCGGAACCTCCGCGGCGCCGGCCGCCCGCGCAGCCGACTGCAACTCGCGGTCCAGCCCGGCACCGTCGACCACCGCGGCGAGCAGCCGGCCCGCGGAGCCGTACGAACGGGGCGGCAGCGACACCGCCCGCTCGCCCGGCGCTCGCAGGTACAGCTTCGACGGGCGGCCGGCGCCCGGTCCGGCGCGCCCGGACAGCCGCCGGTAGGTGACGGCCAGCAGCCCGGCCTCGACCAGCTTGTCCAGGTGGAAGGCGGCGAGGGAGCGGGAGATCCCGGCCGCCTCGGCTGCCGCGTCGCGGCCGATCGCGTCCGGCGTCGCGACCACGTACCGGTACAGCCTGCGTCGCACCGGCTCCGCCAGCGCGCCCACGGCTTCCAGGACCTCGTCCTCGCCGGCGTCGCTGTGTTCGTTCTCGCCCTTGCTGCTCACGTCGCGAGTCTAGGGTGACGCCCGGTTCGCGCCGCCCGGCCGCCGGTCCGTGCGTGAACCGGGCGCGCGCCTCCCCTCTGCGCCGGCGCGCTTTCCCCTCCCCCCCCCGCTCAGCGCGAGTACACCGCCACGAAGTCCCGCGTCGCCTGGTTGTAATAGCGCTCCGGCGGGTTCTCGAAGTCGAGGATGTTCGTCGGCTTCGGGTTGGCGGGGTCGGCCTTGCCGTCGTAGCTCATGAAGGACGGCCAGGCGCGGTTCATGTCGAGCGGCATCGCGCGTACGGCGCCGGCGCGCTGCATCAGGTCCGCGAGCGTGTGGGCGGTCAGCGCCTGGCCGACCACCATGATGACGTCGCCCTTGGCGGTGACGCCCACGCCCGAGCGCTCCACGAACATCTTGCTCTGGTCGGTGGCGCCCCACTTGGAGTCGCTGTCGATGTCCGGGACGACCTTTCCGCCGTCGACCATCAGCTCCAGGCACTGGCGTACGCCGACGACGTCCGGTGTCATCCGCACGTCGCGGCCCCAGACGCCGATCTTGATCGAGCCGTCGCGGTAGAAGACCTCGGAAGCGGCGCCGTCGCGGAGCGATCCGGCGGTGCGGCCGTTGAGGTAGAAGCCGCCGTTGGAGCCGCCATCGGTGATCTTGAAGCCGCCGTTCCAGGTGGCGATCAGCCCGGTGCGCCGGCCCTTGGGGATGTTCGGCGGCACCGAGAAGGTGCCGCCGGGCTCCCGTACACCCGGGTGGAGCTGGAAGCGCGCGTGCGCGGTGCTGATCCAGGCGACGGCGGCCTCGTACGACGTGTGCTCCGCGTCGGGCCGTACGTACGTCCCCTGCACGATCGGCCGCCCCTTGCTGTCGCTGACCAGCGTGCGGTAAACGCCCTCGCCCTTGAGCGCCGGTGAGACGAGGGGGCGCATCGGGGTGCGCAGTGGTACTTCGGGGTGGGCGCCGCGCGGGGGCGCCTGGGCGGCCGCGGTCTGGTTCATGCGGGCCTGGGCGTCGGCCGACAGGGCGCCGCCGACCTTCGGTGGGTCGAGGTCGTACCTGATGTTCTCCAGCTTGTCGACCACAACGCCCAGGGAGTGCTCGCGGGCCCAGCCCGCGAGCCGTGCCGCCGTGCTGTCGTCGCCCGGGTAGGTCAGGGCGCCACTCACGGACCAGCCGAGGGCTCCGACGCAGACCAGGAGGGCCGCGAGCACCGCACGGGTGGCCTTCTTGCGGGGGCGCAGGCGGCGCTTCCGGGGGCCGGGATCCGTTGCCTGTGACATGACGCTCCTTCACCTGACACACACGCATCTGACGTTCCATCGGAACCCGTCAGCGGAAATCCGCCCAGTCGGGAGGGGCCAACCGGGTGGTGTTCATCCGAAGAACACCACTTCCTGTGCGTTGGTCCCTGTCTGTCCGAAGCCCATCCGCATCATGTGAAAAGTACGTAGA
The DNA here is from genome assembly GCF_036014215.1 of Streptomyces sp. NBC_00440. Lineage (NCBI taxonomy): Bacteria > Bacillati > Actinomycetota > Actinomycetes > Kitasatosporales > Streptomycetaceae > Streptomyces > Streptomyces sp. NBC_00440. The sequence goes on along the minus strand of NZ_CP107921.1, from coordinate 4,008,236 downwards.
ACGTCCCACCGTAAAAACGCTTCGGATCACAGAAATGAGGGGTCGTCATGACCAGCCAGGCCAAGAAGGTGTGGGCCGCCTTCACCACCGCGTTCTTCGCGCTCGTCGCGATGCTCGGATTCTCCACTTCGGCTCGCGCGACCACCGCTGCCGTCCCTTCCGGGGCCCCCACCCCGGTTCCCGCCGACCTGGCGGGCCGCACCGTCCGTACGACGGGTGTTCCGGCCGTACGAACGGCTCCGGAGGCCGCAGAGCCGGCACCCGCGCCGACGCCCGCACCGGCGCCGGTCACCGTCGAACCGGCACAGGTCGCCTGGTGGGCGCTGCCCAAGGACCGTGCGCTGCCCCCGACCATCAAGCAGCGCATCCGGGCCGAAGCACACGGATCCACGCCCAGCACGCGGCACCTCCCGCTCGACACCGACACTTCGTCGGACGACGCGGTCACGGACGCGGCGGTCGGCGAAGCGGTTCTTCAGCCGGCCTGATCGTGCAACCGATGCTGTGGGTCCGACCGAGCCGCACAGGCTGCCGGGACCGCACGGATCGACACGAAGGCCGTTGCTGATGGCGGAGGCTGCACTGATGACAGAGTCCGTACTGATCACGCAGGTCACGCAGGCCGCACAGATCACACGGGCCGAGGTCACACAGGCCGCGCAGGTCACACAGGCCGCGCAGGTCGTACAGGCTGCCGGACCGCACGGACCGCACGGACCGCACGGACCGCACGGACCGCACGGATCGCGAAGGCCGTACGGAACAGGTTGGCCGCGCAGATCAGACAGGCCGAACAGATCAGACAAGACAGCACAGGTCAGACAGACCGCACCGATCGCGGTGCGGGCATCGTCAGGCGGGCTGCCGAGGCGATGGTGGCACGGGCTTCATGCTCGGTGAGTCCGGTACGGACAGCCGCACGGGTGAGCTGGTCGGCGAGTTGGTCGCCGAAACCGTTCTCGTAGGCGCGGCAGGCAGCCCAGAACAGACGGGTGTTGCGCTGTCCCTCATGGGCGGCGAGTACGAAGTGCACCAGGCCATGGCCTTGAGCGGGCCGGCCGGTTGAGTGCGGGGAACGCGCAGGAGGCGTGAGCAGACGGAGCAGAGCACGAGGACAGGGCGCGGGCGCGAGATGTGCCGTGCCGGGCGCGAGGCGGTAGACCCCGTGGGCCGTGAGTGAACCGGGCCCCACGAGATAGCCGCCGGCGCCCCGGACGTCGATGCCGGGAGCGAGCCGGCTCACCGAGTTAGGGACGGCCCTGTCGGGTGGTCCGGTCAGCCAGAGGTGGCTGCCGCCGCTCGGGGTGAGCACGGTGACGGTCTCCGGGATCGTGAACAGATGCTTGAGTGCGAGGCGTTGCAGAGCGGCTGTGGAGTCGGTCTCCGCCTTGGTGTCGAGGTCGATGCCGATCAGATGGTGCGGCGGCCGGCCGCAGGCGATGCCGTAGCCGGTGGCCCAGGGGGCGGCGGCGAATAGCGCGCGCACGGCTGCGGGGTCGGCCGTGGCGTCGTGGACGCCGTGACCCGCACGGCCGCAGGCGCCGCGGCAGCGGACCGGGTCGGCCTCCCCGTGGTGCGGCGAGGGGATCGCCGGGAGCTTGGTGCGGGACAGGGGGATGACGGGGAGCCCGAGCTCGGCGGCGGAGAGCGCGTGGGCGAGGGCCAGGGTGGCGGAGTGCCTGTCGGTGGCGGCCATGCGTTCATTATCGTTCAAGCGTTCGAATCAGGAAAGTGGGGCGGAAAGCTCTTTCGCGCCCCGTCCGGAAGAAGTGCAGGAACGCTTCACCTCCTGGGGTGCCCGGGTTCTGAGCGTGGTGGGCGGCCGTTGCGCAGGTTCGTGACGTGATGGGGGTTTATCGACTTAACGTCACGCTTGCGAGGGAATCAGGTCTTCCAGGCTGGTTCAGCGGGGGTCTCGTGGGCAACTCTGATCTCGCGACAGTCGTGAATCACTTCACCGGGGCGGTCGGCCAACCGCCCCGGAAACAGCCGCACTTCTGGTTCCTGGAGGAAATGACATGGCACACATCCGTACCGTTCGCGTCCTTGCCGCCGTCGCCGCCCTGCCGCTGGCAGCGGCCCTCTTCACGGGTGTGGCAACCGCGGACAACGGCGCCATCGCGGGCAGCGGATCCAACGCCAGTGTTGCCGGGGTCGTCGGCAGTGGCGTCGGGCACAACAACAACGGCAACTCGACCACCACGCAGCAGGTCGCCACCGGCTCCGGCGCGTCGAACCAGAACAGCACGGCCAGTGTGAACGGTTCGGCGTTCACGTCGATCGACCAGGCCCACTACACGGTGAACTTCACCCGGCTCTGGTGACATACGGCCCGATGGGGGGCGGGATCGTGGGGGCCGTGCGGGAACCGCACGAGTACTGCAGGGGTGAATGACGGTCCGGGCGACGGTGCTGAGGCATCGCCGCCCGGACTGTTTTCCGCGTGCTGCGGCGGCAGTTGCGGTCGGGCTCCGGGGTTGACACCGGACAGGTATCTGACGGACAGTCAGAAACCCTGATCCGGATGCCCGGGAGGCCGCCGACGTGCACCTCGCCCCTACGGAACGGCAGTTGGAACTCCGCGCCGAACTCCGTTCCTATTTCAGTGAAGTGATGCGCCAGGGGCCTGGCGGCGACTCCCCTCCGGGCGCCGGCGCACACCCTGCGGAACAGCGGGCGCTGCTGCGGCGCATCGGCGCCGACGGAATGCTGGGGCTCGGCTGGCCCGTCGAGTACGGAGGCAAGGGGCGCGGGCCCGATGAGCAGTTCGTCTTCTTCGACGAGGCGTACCGCGCGGGCGCGCCCGTCTCGATGGTCACACTGAACACCGTCGGGCCGACCCTGATGAAGTACGGGACGCCTGAGCAGAAGGACTACTTCCTGCCGCGCATCCTGACCGGCGACGTCGTCTTCGCGATCGGCTACAGCGAGCCGTCGGCCGGCACCGATCTCGCCTCGCTGCGCACGCGTGCGGTGCGGGACGGCGACACATGGGTGATCGACGGCCAGAAGATCTTCACGTCCAACGCCCAGAACGCCGACTGGATCTGGCTCGCCTGCCGGACCGATCCGGATGCGCCCAAGCATCGCGGCATCTCGATCATCCTGGTGCCGACCGACGCCCCCGGCTTCTCCTGGACCCCGATCGAGACGGTGGGCGGGCAGACCACGACCGCCACGTACTACGACGGGATCCGGGTGCCTGCGGGGAATCTGGTAGGTGCCGAGAACGCCGGCTGGAAGCTGATCACCAACCAGCTCAACCATGAGCGGGTGGCGCTGGCCGCGATCGGTATGCAGGCGGAGGACGCCTACGCGGAGGTCCTGGCGTACGCCCGCACACCCGACCCGGACACCGGCGCACGACCGGCCGACCGCGCGTGGGTCAGGGCGCGGCTCGCGGAGGTGCACGCCCGGCTCGCGGCGGTCAGATTGCTCAACTGGCGGCTGGTCGGGGACGTCGGGGCCGGAACTCTCGCACCGGGTGATGCGAGTGGGGTCAAGTTTCTGGGAACCGAAAGCGCCGTAGAGGTGTATCGAATGTGTCAGGAAATTGCGGGGGAGACGGCGTTGATCCGGGCGGGGGCCCCGGGGGCTTTCGGGGGCGGGGAGCTGGAGCGCATGAACCGGGCCGCGCAGATCAACACGTTCGGGGGCGGGGTGAGCGAGGTGCAGCGGGAGATCGTCGCGACGATGCGACTCGGGATGAGGAGCCGGAAGAGGTGAGCGGTGAGGTGGTGAGGGACGCGGTCGGCGATGGGGCGGTCAATGGTGACGAGCCGAGCGGGAAGGATCTGCTGTACGAGCAGTTGAAGGCCTACGAGGGGCGCCCCGCCACGACCTCGGGGGTGGGCAAGGACACCGTCAACGAGCCGATGATCAGGCACTGGTGCGAGGCGATGGGGGACGCGAACCCGGCCTATCCGGCCGTCGCGCCGCCGACCATGCTCCAGGCCTGGACGATGGGCGGGCTCTCCGGGCACACGGGCAGGACCGCCGCCTACGACGAGCTGTTCGCCCTGCTGGACGGCGCGGGGTGCACGGCGGTCGTCGCGACCGACTGCGAGCAGGAGTATCTGCGGGATCTGCGTCCCGGCGACCGGATCACCTTCGACGCGGTGATCGAGTCGGTCTCGGAGCGCAAGAAGACCGCGCTGGGGACCGGGTATTTCGTCACCACACGGATGGACGTCAGGGGCGGGGGCGAGCTGGCGGGGACGCATCGGTTCCGGATCCTCAAGTACGCACCTGGGGCGAGGACGAAGACACCGGCCGGGGGGACGGGCGCGCGGGCGACCGGGGGCGGGAGGCCGGGGGCGAGGCGACCGCGCCCGGTGGTCAACCGGGACAACGCCGGGTTCTGGGACGGAGTGGCCCGGCATCAGCTGCTGATCCAGCGGTGCACGTCCTGTTCGGCGCTGCGGTTCCCCTGGCTGCCGGGCTGCAACGCGTGCGGATCGCCCGAGTGGGACACGGTCGCGGCGAGCGGAGCCGGGACGGTCTATTCGTATGTGGTCATGCACCATCCCGCCTTTCCGGCATTCGACCCGCCCTATGCGGTGGGCCTGATCGAGCTGGCCGAGGGGGTGCGCATGGTGAGCAATGTGATCGGGGTGCCGTACGACAAGGTGCGGGTCGGTCTGCCGGTGAGCCTGGAGTTCCTCCGCGTGGACGAGGACCTGGAGCTGCCGGTGTTCAGGGGAAGCGGGGGCTGACATGGAGTTCACACCGACGGAGGAGCAGGAAGCCGCGAGGGACCTGGCCGCACATATCTTCGCGGACCTCTCCACGCACGAGCGGCTGACGGAGGCCGGCACCGGGACGGACGCCGGGTTGTGGAAGGCGCTGGGTGCGGCGGGGCTGGTGGCGGCGGTCGAGGAGACGGGGCTGCTCGGTCTGGTGCTGCTCCTGGAGGAGCAGGGACGGACCACGGCCCAGGTCCCCTACACCGCGACCTGTGTGTACGGGCTGCTGGCGGTGGCCGCCCATGGCACGGCCGAGCAGCGCGGGAGGCTGCTGCCCGCGCTGCGGGAGGGGACGGCGGTCGCGACGGGTGCGCTCCCGGCGCGGGGAGGCGTACGGGCCGACGCGGACGGGAGGCTGAGCGGGAGTGTGCCGTTCGTGCCGTGGCTGCGGGACGCCACGCTGGTGCTGGTCGCCGACCAGGACCTCGGGCTCTGGCTGGTACGGGTGGCGGACGCGCGGACGGAGCCGGTGGAGAGCACCGCGCCCTGGTCGGGAGGGCGGCTGACCCTGTCCGGGACACCGGCCGAGGCGCTGGGCGGCCCGGGTGCGTACCAGCAGGTGCTGGCTGTGGCGCGGATCGCGTTCGCGGGGCTCCAGGCCGGTGTGTGCGCGGGTTCGCTCGCGCGCGCCGTCTCGTACACCTCGGAGCGTGAGCAGTTCGGGCGGCCGCTCTCCACCAACCAGGGAGTGCTGCTGCGGGCGGCGGACGCGTACATGGACACCGAGGCGATACGGGTCACGGCGTACGAGGCGGCTTGGCGGCACGACGAGGGACTGCCGTTCGCCACCCATGCGCTCACCGCGGCGTGGTGGGCGTCGGAGGCGGGCAAGCGGGTCGTGCACGCGGGCCAGCATCTGCACGGCGGGCTGGGCTCCGACCTCGACCACCCCGTGCACCGGCACTTTCTCTGGGGGCGGCAGCTGGACGCGTATCTGGGCTGCGGCAGCGAAGTGCTGGACGAGTTGGGCACGTTGCTCGTGGACGGCGATGCGGGAACCGCAGAGATGGAGGAGCCGGTATGAGAGTCGGCGATGAACTGGCGCCGTTGGAGATCCCGATCACCCGCACTCTGATCGTCGCGGGCGCCGTTGCCTCCCGCGACTACCAAGACGTGCACCACGATGCCGAGGCCGCCAAGGAGAAGGGCTCCCCGGACATCTTCATGAACATCCTGACGACCAATGGGCTGGTCGGCAGATTCGTCACCGACCGCTTCGGCCCCGGATACAGACTGCGCAAGGTCGCGATCCGGCTCGGGGCTCCCAACTATCCGGGAGACACGATGGTGTTGACGGGCACGGTCACCGCGGTCGAGGGGGCCGACGCGGAGGTCCGGATCACCGGCACCAACGGGAAGGGCCGCCACGTCACGGGCCGCGTGACAGTCACGGCTCAGGGCGCGGAAGGGGGCGCGGGTGCGGCTCCGGATGCCGACGCCGTTGCGGTTGCGGACGATGCCGTGCACACCGGCTCCGGGTCCGGCACCGGTGCCAGCGCCGACTCCGGCACCCGCGTCGGCGCAGGTGCGGAATCCGGGAGCGGGGTGGCCGCATGAGCAGGCGCAGGGGCGACTCGCTCGGTGGGAAGGCTGCCATCGCCGGGATCGGGGCGACCGAGTTCTCCAAGGACTCCGGGCGCAGCGAGCTCAAACTCGCCGTGGAAGCGGTCCGCGCAGCCCTCGACGACGCGGGACTCACCCCCGCCGACGTGGACGGTCTGGTCACCTTCACCATGGACACCAGCCCCGAGATCACGGTCGCCCAGGCGGCCGGGATCGGGGAGCTCTCCTTCTTCTCCCGCATCCACTACGGAGGCGGTGCCGCCTGTGCCACCGTGCAGCAGGCCGCACTCGCCGTCGCTGCGGGAGTGGCCGACGTGGTCGTCTGTTACCGGGCGTTCAACGAGCGCTCCGGGCGGCGGTTCGGCTCGGGGGTCCAGCACAGGGAGCCGTCGGCCGAGGGAGCCGCGCTGGGCTGGGCACTGCCGTTCGGGCTGCTCACACCGGCCTCCTGGGTAGCGATGGCCGCCCAGCGGTATCTGCACACGTACGGCCTCTCGTCCGAGGTGTTCGGCCATGTCGCGGTGACCGACCGCCGGTATGCGGCGCGCAATCCGGCGGCGTACTTCTACGAGAAGCCGATCACCCTCGCCGATCACGCCGCCTCACGGTGGATCGTGGACCCGTTGCGGCTGCTCGACTGCTGCCAGGAGACCGACGGGGGGCAGGCGATCGTGGTCACCAGCGCCGAGCGCGCCCGTGATCTGCGCCGTCCGCCGGCGGTGATCGTGGCCGCGGCGCAGGGAGCGGGCCGGGCACAGGAGCAGATGACCAGTTTCTACCGGGACGATCTCAGCGGGCTGCCCGAGATGAACGTAGTGGCCCGGCAGCTCTGGCAGACCTCAGGGCTGCGGCCGTCCGACATCGATGTGGGCATCCTCTACGACCACTTCACTCCGTTCGTGCTGATGCAACTGGAGGAGTTCGGCTTCTGCAAGCCGGGTGAAGCAGCGGCCTTCGTCGCGGAGGACGTGCTTCCGCTGAACACTCATGGGGGCCAGCTGGGGGAGGCGTATCTGCACGGCATGAACGGCATAGCGGAAGCCGTACGGCAGGTGCGTGGCACATCGGTGAACCAGATACCCGGGGCGGCCACGACCCTCGTCACCGCGGGTACCGGCGTACCCACATCCGGGCTCATCCTCGGCACGGACGGCTGACACTGCGGCGTGGGCACTGGGTGGTGCGGCCCGGCGGGCCGTTCACTGCGCCCTATGCAACGACAAAAGATGTTCTTGTCCCATCTTCTGGGCGCGGCCGTCCTCCTGGCGCTCGGGTCTCCGGCCGCCGACGCCGCACCGGACGTCACGGCCCCCCCGCCCGGAACGCAGGCCGGTAGAGCAACTGGCGCCCAGGCCGGTGGTGCACAGACCGGTAGCGCACAGACCGGTTCGCAGATCAATACGGGGGCTGCTGCCCCGACCAGTACCGGGGCGGACCCGGTGCCCGGCACTCAGGGGGCCGGTGAGGCGCAGGCCAGCGCGTCCGGAGAAGCAGCCGCCGGGGAAACAGCCGCCGGAGAAGCAGCCGCCGGGGAAACAGCCGCCGGAGAAGCAGCCGCCGGAGACGCAGGTGCCGGCAGGGCAGGTGCGGGCAAGGCTGGCGCCGTAACACCGGCGTCGGTCGCCGCCGCTGACACCGACCGGTTCGACGGCTGGGGGTTCGACACCTGTGTCACCCCGTCCCTGGAGACGATGCGTGCCTGGAAGTCCTCCCGGTACCGGAGCATCGGTGTCTACTACGGCGGCCGGGGCAGGGGCTGCCCGGACCAGCCCGAGCTCAGCAAGGATTGGGTGTCCAGCGTGTACGGGATGGGATGGAAGGTCCTGCCGGTGTTCGTCGGCTCGCAGTCGCCGTGTGTGGCGGCCGAGGGCAAACGGAAGGTCATGATGAGCGACGACGACCCGGCCGGCCAGGGAGCGGATGAGGCGAACGAAGCGGTCGAGCGGGCCCGAGCGCTCGGCATGGTGAAGGGCTCACCGCTCTATCTGGACATGGAGGCATACGACCAGGGCGACAGCGACTGCGCCGCCACCACCCTCTCCTTCATCCGTTCCTGGGACCGCGAGGTGGAGCGCCTCGGATACGTCTCTGGCTTCTACAGCAGCGCGGACTCCGGAGTGGAGCAGCTCGGCGCGGAGCGCAGGGCGGGTACGTCGGACCTGCCATCGGTGATGTGGTTCGCCCGCTGGAATGACCAGCCCTCGGTGACCGGGGAGCCGTCCCTGCGGAGCCAGGACTGGTCGCCGCATCTGCGGATCCACCAGTACGCGGGCGATGTGACGGAGGAGCACGGCGGCTACGAGCTCAGCATCGACCGGAACCGCGTCGACGCCCCGGTGGCCCGGATCGCCGATTAGCGAACGTGCCGGACCGGACCGCCCCTCCTGGCGCCCTCCCTCGGAATCTTCCGGAATCGTCCAGGGACCCTTCCCCGGTCCAGCACCGGAACCCCGACGAGGGGATGGGCGCCCTCCACCTTCAGGAGGTGGGGGTACCACCACTCCTACAACCTGAGGGGGATTCGCCTTCGGCACCTCTGGGCGATCTGCTCAAGGGGGTTCGGCTCCTAGCGTGGAGCTATGACCACGCCAGTCTGTACCAACGCAGCGAAGGTGGCGACGCCGTACTCGTCGTTCGCCACCTACATGCGGGCCCGGGGGCCCGTTCTGCTGCGTACCGCCCGTTCGCTGACTGCCAATCCGAGTGATGCCGAGGATCTGCTCCAGACCGCGCTGACCAAGACCTACGTCGCGTGGGAACGGATCGAGGACCATGGCGCCCTGGACGGTTATGTCCGACGGGCGCTGGTGAACACCCGTACGTCGCAGTGGCGCAAGCGCAAGGTCGACGAGTTCGTCTGCGACGACCTGCCCGAGCCGGAGACCGAGCCCGCGCCCGATGCGGCTGAGCAGCAGGCGCTGCGCGATGCGATGTGGCACGCGGTGATGAAGCTCCCCGACCGGCAGCGGGCCATGCTGGTGCTCCGCTACTACGAGGATCTCAGCGAGCAGCAGACCGCCGAGGTGCTCGGGGTCTCGGTCGGTACGGTCAAGAGCGCGGTCTCCCGCGCCCTCGGCAAACTGCGCGAGGACCCTGAGCTGTCCCTCGCCCACTGACCGGCGCACTCCCACGCAGGGCAAGGCAGGGCGGGACAGGACACGGCGGTACGGGAGCGGTACGGGAGCCGGAGCGGGAGGCGTCGGCGGATTTCCTGAGGACGGGTAGTGACATACCGCTTGGTATGTGCGCAGAATTGCGGCACATTACCCATGCGTAGGCAACGCTGCCCCACCAGGAGGACGCCGTGCTGAGCACGATGCAGGACGTACCGCTGACAGTGACCCGCATTCTCGTCCACGGAACGCTGGTGCACGGGGCCTCCCGGATCACCACCTGGACCGGCGACGCCGACGCGCCGCACCTTCGCCGAGACCGGCGTACGTGCCGTACAGCTCGCCAACGCGCTCCGCGACGAGCTGGGGATCGACGGCGACCAGCGGGTCGGAACGCTCATGTGGAACAACGTGGATAGAACACTCGCCGCGTGACCTGCGGAGATGCAACAGCAGGAACGAGGCGCCCCCGCCGATAGAGGAACTCCAGCTGGGGTGCCTACTCATTCCCGGACCGTGTGCCACAGATTCATCCGGTGAGTGCGAGTGGTATCAGCTGTTGTCTACGCCGCTGCCGGGGAGGACCGGAATAGAGCCGAGGATGTGGGAGAGCGGCCCGTCGGTGTTGTCCTGGGTGGAAGTCGTCGTGCACTGCTGGCTCTGCGGGGCTGACAGGACAGGGACGTCGGGGAGCACGTCGACCAGCTGGCCGTTGGCGGTGGCGGGCCTGAAGGTGCACGCGTTGCTGCCATGGTTGTCGGCGGCGGCGGCGGCACCAGCGGTTCCGGCGATGGCGGCGGCAGCAAGGCCGAGCGCGGCGAGGGCGGTACGGAAGCGCATGTCACTCCAGTGCAGGTCTGTGAACAGATAGAGGTTCCAGTAGATCCACCGGCCCCATGCGTCTACCGCGATTCGCCCGAACGCCGGGGTGTCGGTATCAGGTGGAAGAGTGAGGGTGCATCACCCCCGGTGTTTTCCTACCGGGGAGCGGCAGCAGACGCCCCTGGCACGGGAGAGATCCCGCCCCAGGGGCGTTTCGCTGCTGGCGGGCTTGCCCAGCGCAGTGGGTGGCCGGGGCATCGATGAACCGCTCGTCGGCGTACGCGTCGGCGAGCTGCGCCGAGTTGAGGAACACCCGAACTCGGCCGGGTCCCACTCGTCGCCGAACTGGGCGATGGCGGGGACCATCGCGTCATTCCACGTCGGTCGCGTGAACGCGGTCTTCCCCGCGGCGGTGGTGAACGTGTACGGGTTGCCGCCCCCTGTGCGGTCTCGTCGGCCTGCGCCTGCGCGATAAGGGCCGCGTCCACCTTGCGGGCGGCGAGGATCCCGAACTGTCGGTGTGCCTCGTCGTTGGCGTTGCCGAGCGCGGTCAGAACCGCGGTATCGGTGAGCTCGACCGCCTTACCGGCCTCCCGGATGGTGGCCTTGTCGCTCGTCTGCGACATTTTCGTAGTGCCCATGGCGACACCCTCGGACAGGTCGTCGAGCTCCCCGAGTGCGTTCCACTTCGGGAAGTTGACGGAGTTGCCCGGCTGACCGACCAGCTGGTCATCGGTCATGACGGCGGCCGAGCCGCCCACAAGGACGGTGCCGGTGAACTTGGCCTGTGACATGTCGCCCCATACCTCGGGAACGAACAGATCGGCGGCGGCAGTGTTGGGCACGGTGGGTCTCCTTACTGGGTACTGGCAAGTCGCCGGTAGGTGATGGGGTCGGTCTGGAACAGAGCGGCGCGGGCCGCGTAGTTCATGGCGCCGAACTGAGCGGGGGTGATGCCGTCGGACGGCGGCCGCTGAACTCGGCGCCCGCGCGTGCGGGGCCGGCCGGGGCGGTCCGGTACAGCTCGGGATCGGTGGCGACTTCGGCGGTGATCGCAGCCTGGAGCTGCTCGCCGAAGTCGGCTGCGGCGGGGTCGAGGTCGGCGATCTTCGCGTTGAACGCCACCGAGTTCAGGAGCCGATCGGGGCGGGCCTGCTGCTCGGCCGCGGCGGTCCGGGCGGCGTTCTGAACCTGGGCGGTGCGCAGCTGCGCGGAGAGCTCGGCAACCTGGGCAGTGAGCGCGGCGGGGTCCGGCGGGGCGTCGGGGGTCGGGGCGATGCCGAAGGCCTCGGCGAGCCGCTGCGTGATCACGGCCTCGGCTTCCTGCGCGGCGTTGGCCTTGGCGATCGTGCGGGACTTCGCTGCCTCCGCGCGGGCGCTCGTGAGCTGCTGCTGTGCCCACGGCGGCAGGCTGCTGACGTCCTCGCCCACGGGTACGGCCGGTGCGGCGGTCGGGTCCTGCCCGGTGCTGGACTCGGTCGTGGCCGACGCGATGTCGCCGGGGCCAGCTGCGGGGGCTGCGGGGGTGCTCATGTGGGTGCCCTCCTGGGGCAGTACGGGCCCGCGCCTGGCGGGCCGTTCGGGCATGCAAAAGGGGCCCGCTCCTGGCGGGCCCCGATTGGTGCTGGTCATGCGTTTGCTACGCGGTGCGGTCCTCCTGGCCAGTCGGCTGCCGACTACCGCGAGTTCCGGGGCAGCTCCGCTTCCTCGAATTAAGCAAGCACGAGAAATCAGGTGTCGGGAACTCTCAGTTCTCCGAGGAATCAAGTCGACCCACCGGACATGACCAGTTCGATGGGCGCTTTGGGTCGCGCCACATGACTACATCACCTTCGATAACCGCAACCGCTGGTCGTTGACTTCCGGGAACTATTGGTATTCCCACTTGGAAGAGCTCTACGTACGCGGTGGGAATTCTGTAAGCGAGTTCCAGGGTAATTTCCTGGTCGCTATTTTCTGGATTGATCAAAAATCCGCACCCGAATCCTCCTTCGTCGCTGAGGAGAATATCAACCGCTCCCGGAATGAAGTCTGATGGGGTGTAGGTTACGCACGGATTAAGTTCAGGGCGTTGCACTCGGAGGTCGGCCAACACGATTTCAGTGAGTCGCTGTACTCGCGACATGCAACTTCCTCCTTCTGCTGCGAGGGGGAGGGGTGAAGAAGTATACCAAATTCTACGTCCCCCGGTCCTTAACGGCTGTTGATCAGGTGAACGTGATCGTGAAAGTGAAGGTGGTGGTGATGGTACGGGTGCCGCCCTTGATGGGGAACGATTCTCGAATCGTGAGCACGTAAGGCCCTCCCGTAACCGTCTTAATTGAAGAGTGGAGTATGTAAGACGGCCCTACTGCTGGGTGGCTGTCGTGGTAGTTGTACTTTTTTCCGTTCTTGGTCACCGATGCAACCTCGGACATGGAACCAGTGGCAGCAGCCGTAACGGCTGGCTTCAGCCTCAGGCTCCAAGCCATGGTCTGAGGCGACGCGTAATGGACCTGCCCTGTGAACTTGCCGTAGGACGCGTCGTTCGTGAAGGAGGGGTGTCCGGGATTGAACGTATGGTTACTGATCGGCCAAGTGGTGGCCGGAGCCATACCCTTTTGAACGTCCTTGACCTGTGTGTTTTCAGTGACGTTGTTGATGACCGGAGAGCCCGTGTCGCCGCCAGAGGCTTCCGCCGCCCACGTAGGCGCCGCCATTGTTGAAAGCGAAATAGCCGTGACGGCTGCCGTGATGGCAGTACGCACCTTGTTCATGAAATCCCCGTGGTGTCGATGAATGTCGTTGGCATGAACATTCACTCACAGTTCATAAGCGGACACCACTAGTTAAATTGTGACCAGCGTCATACGTGATGGAGGGAACCTCAGGCTCCGGCCGCCGGTCGGGTGCGGGCGTATCCGCGAATCCATGCCGTGCGGAGCAGAGAGTCACGCAAGTACGGGCAGGTAGTGGGACGATCGCCGCGGCGTCCGGCCGCTGCACCATCCGTCACAGCCTGCACGATCTCTGCGCGCGTTCCCATGCTCATCACCTCTTGTTCTGCTACTCGGACTCCGCCTTACGGGCCCGCGCTGCGGCTTCGGAGCGTACGCCGGTCGCCTGCTCGATGAACTCGGCCTGAGTCATCCGCCCATGGACGCGCCACCACTCCTTGAGCTCGTCCGACGCTCGGGCATACGCGATGTGCGCCGGACCGCTGAACAGCGTTGCAGGGTCGACGCCTTCGGCCTGTGCTTTCCTGCTGAGCAGGTAGCCGCGACAGTCGTCCTCGGCAGCCAGGTACTGGGCATATACGTGTTCGTCGTACAGGGCGCGCGCATGCGCCCGGGTGACCGTCGGGGCTGCCTCCGTGCCGCGCTTCTCGGCGGCCCTTCACCGCGGCCGCGAGCTCCTCGCCGAACGATTCGTCGTAGGCGAGGGCTCCCCACTCCTCCGGAATGGGGAGCGGGTCGAGCGCGTCATCGATGGCGGCCCGGTCGGCGAGCAGGTCGCCGACAGCATCGCCCGTAGCCGCGGGGGCGGGAAGCGGCGCCGGCGGATACCGTCGGTCGAACTCGTCCGCAATGCGCGCCTGGTCCCGCGCGTCGAGCGACGGCGCGCCCATGGCCGTGCCGAGCTGCTCATCGGTCATCTCGCGCATGGTCGCCGCGTCCCCGGACCGTACGCGGGCAGCCTCCATATGGGCTGTGTCCGGCACGGTGCGGGCCGCGGGAAGGTTTGGATGCCCCGGGCTGCTCACGGGCGCGCAGACGGCGCAGGTCGGGGTGTTCGGTCAGGTGCTCGCGCATGGCGCTCTGCCACTGGCGGACCTTGGCGTTCGCGGCGCGCTTCGCGACGGGGTCGACAGCGGCGGCGGCCCGGTTCTTGTGTTCCGGATGTTGCGCTCAATGGCGCGCTGTCGCTGCCCGGCCTCGTCCCCGGCGGGATCCGAGGTGGCGTTGTCCGTGCGCGTGATTCCCGGCGTGTAGGCGCTCACGGAGTGGCGGCAGTTGGGGTGTTGCAGCCCAGCGCGGCGGGCGGCGTCGAGGGATCCGGCAACGTTCACCCGGACCGTACGGCCGTCCTCGATCGCGTGCTCGACCTCGACCGCGTGGGCGCCGTCCGGCCCGCTGATCGTCAGAACCTTGCCTTCCCAGGGGCGGCAGAGCGGGCACTCACGCGGAGCGTTGGACGCCGTGACGAGATCCCCCCGGCGCTTTCCGGCGCCCGCATGTGGCCTTCTGTCGCTGCGCGGCCCACTGCGGTACGTACGGCCATCTCCGCGTATGAAGTGTTTCCACCGACGGCCCGACTTGTCGACGAACGACGTAATGCCCTGATCGGCAAACCGCTGCATCGCGTCCTGTGTGGCTTGCCGGCGGCTGCCAGTACCGAGGAACGGCGTAGCGGCGACGTGGGCGACGATCTCGCGGAACCTTGTCCACGACGGCCCGCAGGATCGCCCGGTGCGTATCGGTGACGCGGTCCACGGTCTGCTCTGCGAGGCGATCGACCGCCTGAGCGTTCGGGGTGACGTCGTCGACCAGGCGGCGGCCGTCGTCGTCGAGCGCGCCGAGCTCGGCGACCCCGGCCCGGTGCCCGACGTTGTACGCCTGCGCGGTCACGTCGAACACCTCGGCGGCCACCGCCTGTTCAAGGAAGCCGACCACGGTCTGAGCGGAGCGCCTGAGCGCCTGCACGGCGGCGAGCTTGCGCTCGGCCCACTGTGGCGAATCGAATCAGTCCGCCAGCTGCCGGGCAATGATGCCCAACAGCCGTTCTTCGGCCTCCGCGTACAGGTCGCGGGTGCCCGCGGCGAGGTCTTCGACCATGCCCGGATGTATCGGCACAGTTCGCCACCACCTTCGTTTTACCGACGCCCCGAGTGCTCAAAGCACCAGCTTCATGGCGAAGTTGGCCCTTTCGATCGGTTGATAACATCCGCCGCATGGATGCTGGCATCGCGGCGATCGGTGGTGCCCTTGTTGGCGCAATAGCAACTCTCGGCACCGCCGCATTGACCACTCGGGCGCAACGACAGGCAGCCCTCACGACGGTGCGAGCGGACTACCAAAAGGAAGTTCGCGAGCCTCGACGTGTGGCATTTCGACAAATGATTTCCGCCGCGACGGACATGGCCGAATACGGGGCGGGGGACGTTATTTGGAGCTCTAGTGAAGCGCTCACGAATGCCCTTGATCTCAAAGAGCCCATCGATGAGGGTTGGCTAGAGATCACTCTTCTCGGTCCTGCCGAGGTGTTGACTGAAGCAGCCGAATTGAGGAAATGGGCATACGCTCTGTTCGGTCATTTGGTGAGTGTTCGTGTATTTATCAATGCACCTGCGGGTGAGGCGGAAATGGAAGAGAGGCGCATTAATGGCCTTGTGAGTCAATTGGATGACGCGTCTATTGATCTAATGGATTCGGTTCTCGCGCTTTCGCGTGCAGCGCAGAGGGCTCTAGAATATACTGGCCTAGAACGCATTTGAGGCTCCAGGAAAGGGCCTCTCTCGTAGATCCTCACTGGTTCAGGGGGAATGTGCCAATAGGGTCGGGGGCCGCCGCGCCGGTCTCGGCGAGGATCGCGGCGGCCTCGGCCTGAACCGCGGTGTCGTCCCAACTGGGGTTCAGGATCTTGACCTTGGTCGCGGTACTCACGGCGGTTGCGCGGCTGAGTAGTTCCAATGACGTTGCGGTCGACTGGAGTGACTCGGCGACGCCATCACCGAAGTCGACGGCCGGCCGCTCCGGGATGATCCGGGAACCGAACTGTGCGACGTCGAGCAGCAACAGCACATGCGCCATGTCGGCGACACTGTGGCGCCAGTAGCCCGTCTTCTTCTTCCTGGTGACCATGCTCCGTTGATCGCGGGAGTCCGATTCGGTTGTGGTGATGGGCTGCCCGCCACCGTCGAGGCCGAACGACTGCGCGGAGTACCCGGCGGACTGTGCGGCCTGCCAAATGATGCTCTCGTGCGTGCGCTGGTGCTCCTCTACCCGGATGTCGAACTGCGAGAGGGTGATATCGGCGCCCTCGTTCGGGGGCATCTTCAGAGCGCTGTATACCTCGCGGTCGTCATCGAAGCTGGCGCCATTGCCGGGACCCTCATTCCTGAGGTACCCGTCTGGGACGATCAGCCTCGCGCGGGCGAAACGTAGATCTCGCATCCACGACGTCCACGTGTCATCGAGCGACTCGAACATGTCGTAGAGCGGGGCGGCATAGTCGCTGCGCCCCATGGGCGATCCGCGGTGCAGCCGGTTCGGGAGCATGTTCGGGACGTACGACGCGGTGAGCAGCGGGATACCTGTGCTGATCGTCTGTCCGTCGCCCCCCTGGTCGAAGCTGTCGGCGAGGCCGGCTGTCTCCGGGTGCTCGGTCAGCGGGACCGGGCGGCCGATGTTGTCGGGGGCGCCCTCGTACAGGGCGTGCATGATGCGGCCGGGCTCGTGCCGCTCAATGTGCCGATACGTCGTCGTGTCCGTGCCGCCGGACAAGTCACGCCAGAAGCTGACGGCGCGGAGCATGCCTATGGAGAACTCTGGAACGGCGGCGCCCGCCTGCACGACGGTCGGCAGGGGGCGCGACGCGAGTTCCCTGTCCCACGTTGCGCGGAGGTACACACCGGAGAGCGCCGATGCCTGCTCGGCTGCATACAGGAACAGCTGATGGGCGCGGCCCTCGTCGATCAGCTCGTCAAGGCGGGCCTGCGTGCCCGTGCCTTCGACGGTGATGGTCGGCATGTCCGCGAACAGCAGATCGGCGGACGTCGAGGCGATATCGCTGGGCAGGGGCACGTGTAGGCGCCGCTCCCGCTTCCCGGCGTGCTGGTCGGGCCCCTGGCGGCCCCAAAAGCCTCGGTGCGCTTTGTGGCTGCTGGTCCTGGCCGTGGTCGTACATGGCGCGGAGACGGCGTTCGCTGCCTCCGTACCACGCGTCATCGCGGCGCATCTCCTGGTACGCGTGAGCCATGCTCGGAGGCGGCCACGCTGCGCCGTTCTCAGGCAGTGTCATGTGACCTCCAATAGTGATCTTTTGACCCGTCGCGTATCTTCCGACGCATGGGTGAACTGGGCGAAGTGAACAATGAGTTGAGCGGTGGGCACGTCGCGGGCATGGTTGTGCAAGCTGGGGTTGTACACGGGGGCGTTCGCTACGATGCGGCAACTCATGCGCGCGTCGCGGATGAACGTGCCTTGAGAGAGGACAGACTCTCTGCCTACGCATCTTTTTTGAATTCCGCGGAGGCTCTCGCGGCTCAACTGCAGAACACTGCGGTACTATCCGAGGAGCTCGTCCGAAAGATCTGGAGCCCGCGCGACCTTGACATGCTCCGAGCCAATCTCGAAATTGATGGGGACTCCCTATCAAAGCTGCGGCCATACAAGTATGCGGTGCAGATGGTCGGTCCAGAGAGCGCCTATTACGCCGCCTGCTCAGTGAGCGCGAATCTGGTCGCCTTATGTTGCTCGTCGAACATTGTTCGCGAGAAGCGTGTGGTCGTGCCTCGTCGGTGGGAACGGAACCACGACCGGTTGCAAGAGGCAGTGTCCGACAGGTTGTCGAAGTTTAGAGACGAGATCCGGAAGGTGCGCGAGGCCTCTCCGGTATAGCGGGGAGGGTCAGCAGGTGGCGCCACTCATGCGCGGTCGAGTGCACGACGTAGCGCAGCGCGTCGACGCTGTGGTAGTCGACCTTGAGCGGCCTGTCCTGGCCCGCGTCGGATGCCTTGCGGTCCCATGCGTAGCTGGGCATCTCGGAGAGTAGCCCTTCGCATGACTCGTGGACGAGCAGGCGGCCGGCGGCGAGCGCGGACGATACGGATCGGATGCCGTCGCCGACATCGTTGGTCGCTTTGGCCAATCCGTCGTGCCCGGCCTGCCACATCTGTACGGAGAACGAGGCGGCCGACGGGTCAATAGACGCCCACTCGGGGGCTAGCCGAGCTCGGACAGCCACCCGCGTATAGCCGCGGAGTACCGGGCGTCGGTCATCTGGCGGTGCGTGGCACGGCCCTCGTGCCGCCACTCGGCGCACACGTACAGCCGGTCGTCGACACCGTGGCCCAGGAGCAACGCCGCGATGGGGTTCGAGGTGCCGTAGTCGATGCCGACCCAGTGGCGGCGCATCGCGGGGAGCTCGGCGACCACGTGCGTGGTCTCGTTCCACATGCGTAGATGGCGCCCTCGGCGACGCACCACGCACCAGCGATCATGCGCTTTCGCCACAGTCCGACGTACTCGGCGGTGAGGCTGGCCACGTAGTCGGGGTCGAGGGACGGGTTATCGGCGAGCTTGAAATGCCAGGCCCGCAAGTCGAGTTTGTCGGCGCGGTCGAGGCAGGCGGCCTCAGCCAGTGGCGCGGGCTGTCGGGGTTCGTAGTGGTGTAGAGGCGGGCGCCCGTGACGGATAGCCGGGCCAGTAGCTTAGTCCAGAAGCCTTCAGGCAGGAGTGTTGCCTCGTCGACGTAAGCGAGTTGCGCGGTGAGGCCACGTAGGCGGCCCTTTGCGCGGGTGTCGGCCGCGCCGATCAGGTGCACGGTACGGCCAAGGATGGTGGCCGTGGTCGCGCCTCTGGTGTGGTGGATGTGCTGAGCGAGAGGCCCGAACAACGCCTGATCCATGAGCGGTTCGAACACGTTCCGCTCGATGGTCTGCAAGCTGCGGCCACAAATGATGATCAAGCCGGACGGCCCGGCGGCGGCGACCGCGATCACGAACGCGAGCAGGCTCGCGATGGTCTTGCCGGACCGCACAGCGCCATGCCACAGATTGATACGGGCGGTCGCGCGGCCGATCGATCGCAGCTGCTTGCGGGAGAGGGGTAGTGCGTCGAGGTCAAGCACGCGTCCCCTCCCCCCCCTCCCCCCCCGGCGCCCCGTCGTCGGGCTCGTCGGCGAACGCTGCGCCCAATGCGGTGCCCAATTTGCTGAGCATGCTTGCAACGCCGTCGGCGTCCGCTCCGCCTTCAAGCGGGGCGAGCTTCACACTGTTGTTGATGGACTGTCCGACCTCGGCGACAATGGCGCGCTGATCGCCGAAGGTGGGCTGTGGGAGGTCTTGCTGCGTCCACACGTTGTCTTTGCCACCGAACGCGCCGATCTTGCACGGCGCGAACAGCTACTCCCGGAGCTTCTCGGCGTCCTCGTGTTGCCGGTGGGCGAGGTCTACGCGGCGGGCGGCGAGGTCGATGCGGCGTGCCTCGGTCGCGGCGATGACTTCGGGGCCGCGGTCGAACGTGAGGCCCTGGTCCTTCGCGATCTTCGAAACGGTCGATGGGGACCGTTTCAGCTTGCGGGCGATCTCGTTTCGGGTCATGCCCGCGGCGTGGCGGCGGACGGCTCGCCGGTCTTTGTCGGTGATGGGTCGAGGCTTGGTCACATTCACCTCCTCGCCGCGGTGATCAGTGGGTTTGCTGGGTGCCGCACCTACCGGGCCGTGCCTGTCTCGGCTACGTCACGATTCGTGCGTTCAGCGAGGTACGCCGAGGGAATCACACAAAGATGGAGCAGTGGAGATAGCAGAGCTAGTGCTCAAGTACTTTGAATCCCTTGCGTGGCCACTGGTCACGTTGTGCGCGGTCTGGGTTCTCCGCACACAGATAAGGGGAGCGTTCGAGCGCCTCATTCGGCTAGAGACTCCAGCCGGCACATTCGAGTTTGCTGCTGAAGCCCGAGATGTTCGGGATGAGGCCGACAGCCTTGCCGTGCCCAACACACCTGATGATCTGATGTCCGAGCCGCCGCTATTCACGCCGCCGGGACCCGGGCCGACGCCATACGGGTACGAGTATCCACAGCCTCCGCCACCCCGGCAGCAGCAATCCCCGCAGCCGCCGCCCCAGCAGCCGCAATCCGGGCCTTTGCCGTCCCAGTCGCCGACTGAGCACCCGTCACCGGCGCCGTGGATGCGATCTCCACCGCTGTCGTCTGACGAGCCTATGCAGGGGCCCACCGTGGGTGAACCGCAGTCAGTCCTTGAGGTTCCGCGTGTGCGTAGGTGGGGGATCTTCCACGAGGCGATGGGAACGGTTGAGGCTTCTCCTGTGGGTTCAGTGATTACTGCCTGGACGATCCTGCAAGCGTTTTGCGTGAACGCGCTTGAGGATCACGGTCAGGCGCCGCAAAGCAGATCGGGTGTCTATGACTCACAAGACCTGTCGAGGCGTCTCAGGGCGTTGGGCTTGCAGCCGGAAACCCTTAACGTGTTTGATCGGTTGAGGTTGTTGCGCAATAAGGCAGCACACAGGCCGGAGTCAGTTACAGCGGAGGCCGCGCGGGACTTCGTTCGCAGTTGCCAAACCGTTGCCACCGAAGTGCAACGGTTTGGCTGAGCAGCTATTTTCGGGCACGCCGGGGTCGCCCTGATTGGATCACAGATCCATAACGGCAGGCAATGTCACTTCGGGCAGAGCGTCTTGCGGAGCGCGGCGTTCAGGGCTTTGCCCTGGGCGCCCGTGAGGGGGTGCGCGTCATTCCTGAACCGCTCGGCCGCGAAGTGGTCGGGGGCCTTCCCGCCACCGTTGAGGGAAGAGCACTGGTTGCGGCCGGCGCCGATGGCCTTGTCCTCGTCCGTGACGAGCGCAGGATCAACGGCCTTGACCACCTTGAGGTAGGCGTCACGGTCGGCGCCGGTCGGCTTCGGCGGGATCCCCGGTGTCAGCCGCGGGGGCGCTGCTCGCTGCCAGTTTGGCGTCGTCCTTCTTGTCGTCGGACGAGCAGCCGGTCACCGAGAGGGCGGCGACGGCGTCGGCGGGGTGTCGACTGGATCGCCCCTGCGTCTACCGCAAATTGCTACGGCGTATCGCGCTCATCCGCAACGGGCCCGGGGCCGAGAACGTGACGTTCGAGTTTCACCCCAGGTGGGAACCGGACCCGTGGGCGCCCGCCGCGCTGCATACCGGCCAGTAGACATACCGCACGGTATGGCTCCACAATCGCCGGACAGCCACCAGCGGGAGGTAATCCGGTGCAGAGCACGATGCAGGACGTTCCCTTGACCGTGAGCCGCATCCTGGACCACGGAACACGGGTCCACGGCAGCTCAACAGTCACCACCTGGACCGGCGACCCCGCCGCGCCGCAGCGCCGTTCGTTCGCCGAGCTCGGCGCCCGCGCCTGCCAGCTCGCCCATGCCCTACGCGATGAACTCGGACTGATCGAGGGAAGTGTTTTGGGCACGCTCATGTGGAACAACGCCGAGCATGTCGAGGCGTACTTCGCCGTTCCCTCCATGGGTGCCGTTCTGCACACCCTCAACATCCGGCTCCCCGCCGAGCAGCTGATCTGGATCGTCAACCACGCGGCCGACCGCGTGATCATCGTCAACGGCTCCCTGCTGCCGCTGCTCGCACCGCTGCTGCCGAACCTGCCGACCGTCGAGCACGTGGTGGTGAGCGGCCCCGGGGACCGCTCGCTGCTCGCCGGGGCCACGGCGACCGTGCACGAGTACGAGGAACTGATCGCGGGCCGCCCGACACGGTTCGACTGGCCCGAAATCGACGAACGCCAGGCCGCCGCCCTCTGCTACACCTCGGGCACCACCGGTGAGCCCAAGGGCGTCGTCTACTCGCACCGTTCGGTCTATCTGCACTCCATGCAGGTCAACTCGGCCCAGTCGATGGGGCTCACGGATCAGGACACGACACTTGTGGTCGTGCCGCAGTTTCACGTCAATGCCTGGGGGCTGCCGCACGCGACCTTCATGTCCGGCATCAACATGCTCATGCCCGACCGTTTCCTGCAGCCCGCGCCGCTCGCCGAGATGATCGAGCAGGAGAAGCCGACGCACGCTGCGGCCGTGCCCACCATCTGGCAGGGGCTGCTGGCCGAGGTGACGGCCCATCCGCGGGATCTGAGCTCGATGAAGCGGGTCACCATCGGCGGCGCCGCCTGCCCGCCGGCGCTGATGGAGGCGTACGACAAGCTGGGCGTCCGGCTCTGCCACGCCTGGGGCATGACGGAGACCTCGCCGCTGGGGACGACGTCCAACCCGCCCGCCGGGCTGACCCCGGAGGAGGAGTGGCCGTACCGCGTCACGCAGGGCCGTTTTCCTGTCGGCATCGAGGCGCGTCTGGCCGGTCCGGGCGGCGACATCCTGCCCTGGGACGGCGAGTCGGCCGGTGAGCTGGAGGTGCGCGGGCCCTGGATCGCGGGTGCGTACTACGGCGGCGCGGGCGGCGAGAACTTCCGGCCCGCCGACAAGTTCAGCGCCGACGGCTGGCTGAAGACCGGCGATGTCGGTGTCATCAGCCAGGACGGCTTCCTGACGCTCACCGACCGCGCCAAGGACGTCATCAAGTCCGGCGGGGAGTGGATTTCGAGTGTCGACCTGGAGAACGCGATCATGGCGCATCCGGCGGTCGCCGAGGCCGCGGTGGTTGCCGTCCCGGACGAGAAGTGGGGCGAACGGCCGCTCGCGACGGTCGTGCTGAAGGAGGGCGAGAGCGTCGGGTACGAGGAGCTCAGGGCCTTCCTCGCGCGGTCCTTCGCCAAGTGGCAGCTGCCCGAGCGGTGGGCGATCGTGCCGTCCGTGCCGAAGACGTCGGTCGGGAAGTTCGACAAGAAGGTGCTCAGGAGGCAGTACGCGGACGGCGAGTTGGACACGACCCAGCTCTGATCCCTGAACCCTGATCCCGGCACCCGCTCCCGCACCTGCTCCGTCCGGAGGGGGCGGGGACGGCGGCAGACCGGCCCTGATCCGGTCCCACATGAGCAGGGCCGGTCCGGAGCGAGCCGGTCCAGAACGAGCCGGTCCGGAGCGAACTGGCTCGGAGCGAGCTGGCGCCGGCTCCGTTTCAGTTGGTGCCGATCTTCGCCAGCAGGTCGACGATCCGGCCCTGTACCTCGGTGCTGGTGGAGCGTTCCGCCAGGAACAGCACGGTCTCGCCCGAGGCGAGCCCGGACAGTTCGGACGCATTCATCCCGGCCGACGTGTAGACCACCAGCGGGGTGCGGTTGAGCTGCCCGTTCGCGCGGAGCCAGTCGACGATCCCGGCGCGTCGGCGGCGTACCTGCATCAGGTCCATCACCACCAGGTTCGGCCGCATCTGGGCGGCCAGCGTGACGGCCTCCGCGTCCGTGCCGGCCCGGGCCACCTGCATCCCGCGCCGCTCCAGCGTCTCCGTCAGGGCGAGCGCGATCTCCTCCTGCTCCTCGATCAGCAGGACGCGCGGCGGGTGCTGTTCGGTGTCGCGCGGGGCCAGCGCCTTCAACAGGACGGCCGGATCGGCCCCGTAGGCCGCCTCCCGTGTCGCCTGCCCGAGCCCTGCCGTCACCAGGACGGGCACCTCGGCAGCCACTGCCGCCTGGCGCAGTGACTGCAGCGCCTTACGGGTGATCGGTCCGGTCAGCGGGTCGACGAAGAGCGCTGCGGGGAACGCGGCGATCTGGGCGTCGACCTCCTCCCGGGAGTGCACGATCACCGGGCGGTAGCCGCGGTCGCTCAGGGCCTGCTGGGTGGAGACGTCGGGCGCGGGCCAGACGAGCAGCCGGCGCGGGTTGTCGAGCGGCTCGGGAGGCAACTCGTCGTCGACGGGCTGCGGCTGCGGCCGGTTGGCCACCTCCACGGCGCCACCGGGACCGTCCAGCGGTTCGGGCCCCTCCGCCCCCTCGTCGGGGGCGCCTATGGCGTACGAGCGGCCCTCCGACTGGCGCGAGAGGCGCTGCTGAGCCTGCTGGGAGGCCTGAGCCTGCGGGGGAAGCGGGACCTGCTGGGATGCCTGCGCTTGCTGAGGAAGCTGCGCCTGCTGTGACGTTTGAGCCGACGGGGACATCTGGCCCTGCTGGTTCGCCCCGTGCTCTGTCGCCCCCTGCGGCGTGTGGCCCTGCGAGAGGTGATGGCTCGGCTGCTGCGGTGTGCCCTGCTCGCCGGCGGTCTGCGGATGGGGCCGGGCCGCCGGTTCGGGGCGTTCGCCCTCCGGCGGGGCTGCGAGCTTGCGCCGTCGGCCGGAACCCAGCGAGTGCGGCTGGTTCTGCTGTGCCGCGATCTGCTCGGCGAACGGCACGCCCTGGCCGAGCGTTCGCACGCTTATGGCACGTCCCTGTGCGCCGTCCGCGAGCATCGGCTCCTCGGCGGGCAGCGGCTGGGCCGCGGCCTCGTCGGCTGTCGCCCGCTCGGTGACGGCGGCCCAGCCCTCGGGCGACGCATACAGCGTGCCGTCCTTCGGCAGCTCCTCGTCCGCCCCTGGATGGTGCTGCGGCGCGAGCGGGTCGGTGCCGGGGTGACCGGCCGTCCGTACGGCGTCCTGGCGGCCCGGCATCGAACCGATCGCACCGAGCGAACCCGTCGCGCCCGTCGAACCGATCGAACCGTCGGACGGCACCGGCACCGCTTGAGACTGGCCCTGTCCTTGCCCGTGCCCCTGTACCTGCCCGTGCCCCTGCCCCCGGTCGGCGTCCGCGGGGGGAAGCGCGAACGGCGTACGCGGGCGCTCGGCCTCCGCGGCCGCCGAGGCCGAAGCGGTTGCCAGAGCCCGGCGCGCCCGGCGGCCGGGAGGCGGTGTCTGCCCTGCCTGTGTCTGCCCTGTCTGGCCCGGCTGAGCCAGGCCTGTCTGTGTCTGTCCCGGCTGGCCGGGTGCTGTGCCCCCCGGCTGCGGGGCGGCAGGCGCGGGTCCCAGGGCGGGGCGAGCGCTCTCGATCTCGCGCACGCCCTCCGCGCGCCGGGCGCGCCGTCCGGTGGGCACCGGCGCATCCGCCGGTACACCCTGCGGAGGCACGGTCGCCCCGCGCTGCGGGTGCCCCGCACCGGGAGCGTTCGCCCGGGCGTTCTCGGCGGAGGTCACCACGGAGCCCTCTGACGGCAGCCCTCCTGGCGGTACCGAGCCCCCGGAACCCGCGGCCCCACCGGCCGGCTCCGTACGTCCGCGCCTCCGGCCCGACCCGCCGTCACCGGCGCCGTTCTCCTGCGCGGGAATCGCCGGACCGGGGCGGCCTGCGGCTGGTCC
The DNA here is from genome assembly GCF_036014215.1 of Streptomyces sp. NBC_00440. NCBI lineage: Bacteria > Bacillati > Actinomycetota > Actinomycetes > Kitasatosporales > Streptomycetaceae > Streptomyces > Streptomyces sp. NBC_00440. Next base: position 3,983,066 of record NZ_CP107921.1, on the reverse strand, counting down.
GCCCGCGGTACCGGCCACACCCTGCCCCCGGCCACCCGCGCCGGAAGCACCCATGCCAGACCCGTCCGTACCGCCCGCACCCGCGGCGCCGCTCCCCGGAGCAGGAGCCGACGACTGAGCAGGAATTGGCGCAGGAACAGCCGGAGAAACGGCTCCAGGACCGGCTCCAGGACCGGCTCCGGGAACAGCTCCAGAAACAGGTGCAGGTACCGGCGCCCCACCAGGACCGGCGTGACCGGCTTCCCCACGGCGCGCCCTGCGGCGCCCTGTGGGCGGCTCCGGCGCACCGGCACTCGTGGCGTCTCCCGGGCTCGTGCCCCCGTCGCCGCCGGAGCCCTCCAGGAAGGCATCGGTGGACGAGCGCCTGCCCCGGCGCCGCCCCCCGCCCGATGTGGCGTTCGGCTGGCTCGTCGGGCCGGGCGCCGGACCGTCGGCCTCCGACGCCGCGGCGGCCGGATCCACCGTCCCCGAACCGCCCCCGAGAGGCAGCTCCAGAACGTACGCACTGCCGGTCGTCCCCGGCACCTCATGGGTCTGGAGCACGCCGTCGTGCGCCCGGACGATCCCGCGCACGATCGGTTCGTGCACCGGGTCGCCGCCGCTGAACGGCCCGCGCACCTCGATCCGTACGACCTTGCCGCGCTGCGCGGCGGCCACCACGATCGTCGAGTCCACATAGGCGCCGCCCGGTGTGACCCGCGCCTTGCCCGTGGCGTCGACGCCGGCCACATCGGCGATCAGATGCGCGAGAGCGGTCGCCAGCCGCCCCCCGTCGACCTCGGCCTCTATGGGCGGCGCGTGCACCGCGAACTGCACCCGGCCGGGGCCGATCAGCTCGACCGCACCCTCCACACCCGCTGCCACCACGGTGTCGACCATGACCTTCGTCCTGGTCAGCTCCTCCGTTCCCGCGGCGAGCCGCTGGAAGCCGAGCACGCTGTCGACGAGCGTGGTCATCCGCGCGTAACCGGCGGCCAGGTGGTGCAGGATCTGGTTGGCCTCGGGCCACAGCTGGCCGGCCGGGTCGGCGGCGAGCGTGCCCAGCTCGGCCCGCAGCTCCTCCAGCGGTCCGCGCAGGGCGTCCCCGAGCACCGCGGTCAGCTGCTGCTGCCGCTCTTCGAGCGACTCGTACTGTTCCGTCCGCGCCGCCAGTTCGGCCGCGTGCTGCTTGTCCCGGGCGGCGAGCTCGTCCGTGTGCCGTGTCTCGGCGGCGGCGTTCCGCTCGTCCTTGGCCCGGAGTTCGGCGGCGTGCTGCTTCGCCTGCTTCTCGTACGGGCGGCGGTCGGCGAAGGTCAGCACCGCGCCGACCAGCTGTTCGCCGTCCCGGACCGGCGCCGTGGTCAGGTCGACCGGCACCGGGCTGCCGTCCTTCGCCCACAGCACCTGCCCGCGCACCCGGTGCTTGCGCCCGGACCTGAGCGTGTCGGCGAGGGCGCTTTCGTCGTACGGGAAGGGCTCACCGTCGGCGCGGGAGTGCTGCACCAGCGGGTGCAATTCCTTGCCGCCGAGGTCGCTCGCCCGGAAGCCGAGGATCTGCGCGACGGAGGGGTTGACGAGCACGACGCGCCCGTCGGTGTCGGTCCCCACGACGCCCTCGGACGCCGCGCGCAGAATCATCTCGGTCTGCCGCTGCGAACGCGCCAGTTCGGCTTCGGTGTCGACGGCACCCGACAGGTCCCGTACGACGAGCATCAGCAGCTCGTCCCCGGTGAACCCGCCGCTGTAGGAGTCATAGGCCTCCCGGCCGTCCTCCAGATTCGCGCTGGTCACCTCGACGGGGAACTCCGCGCCGTCGGTGCGCCGCGCGAGCATCCGCGTCGGTTTGGTCCTGCCCTGCTCGTCCGCGCCTTCGGGCCGTCGCATCGAGCCCGGGATCAGCCGGGAGTCGAACTCCGGCAGCAGATCGAGCAACCCCCGGCCGACGAGCGCCGTGCCCGGCGTCTCAAAGGCTTCGAGGGCGATGGAGTTGGCGTTGACGACCGTTCCGTTGCAATTGACGAGCAACAGCCCGTCCGGGAGGGCGTCAAGTATGGCTGCGAGGCGAGCAGCGCCTCGGGATGGCCTGCTGCTCACGACGACGCTTCCTCCCTGAACTACTGCACCTTGCTGACAACCCGGCCCATCTTGCCCCTCGGGCCATGGCGTGTCACTGCTGGAAGTCTAAAGGCAGGCGCTCCGGACATGCGGCGGATGAGGGGGGCTCTCACCAAGGTTGTGTGGAAGAACGGCTGGGCCGGCCTCAGCCGACGGTGTGCGGAAGGACGGGTTCGAGGGCGCCCCAGCGGGAGATCTCGCACCCGTTGGTACGCCGGAACATCGCGTCGACGGGCTGTCCCCGCCAGACCCCGGTGATGTGCGCGGTGGCCGGGCCGCCGTACTGCATCGTGCACATCATGGTGGCGGGAACGGGCGCGAACGGCGTCCGCCGGTCGGCGGCGAGCTGGTCCAGCCGGTCGCAGGCCTGCTGCGGCGAGGCGTGTGTCCCCCCGGCGGGGGCGCAGTACAGGCGGTGCGTGCCGTCGGCGGCGGGGCTGCCGGAATCGGCGACGGTGATGGTGAGCCGGTCGCGGACCCGCGACCCGGGAAGCCGGTGACCGGGCTGTCCTCCGGGGGCGGGGAGCGGGGTGATGGCACGAGCGGTGGTGCCCGCGACGGGACCGGCGGGGGCGGCGGTCGCGGCGGGGGCGGCGGCCAGTGCGGAAAGACAGGCAGCGGCGGCGGTGAGAGCGAGGCGGCGCAGCATGACGTAACTCCTCATGACAAAACTCCTCGATACGGCTCAGGGGCGGCGCCCCTGCCTCCCTAACGCTCCTGCGCGCCGGGCGTTGCGCGACACGAACGACTTTGCTCTGCCACCCCGCGGCCTAGTACCGTGGGCCGCGATTGGTGACGGCCCGCAAGGCTGTGTCATCATCTGCACGCACCACTTCGCGCTCGCGCGACTGTGTTCGGTGTGCTGGAGGCGTCGCCTAGTCCGGTCTATGGCGCCGCACTGCTAATGCGGTTTGGGTTTTACGGCCCATCGAGGGTTCAAATCCCTCCGCCTCCGCCAGCTGGATCACTGAAGCCCCGTCCGTGATGGACGGGGCTTCAGTCGTCCCGCGGCGGCGCCCACAAGGGCGCAGGAGGGTGTGTCTTCGCAGCTCAGCGGGGATGCGGTCAATGGATTTCACCTGACGCCGCAGGTCATGTAATGTTGTTCTCGCAACGCCGACGGGGCAGTAAACAGCCCGGAACGCCAAGCACTCGTAGCTTAACGGATAGAGCATCTGACTACGGATCAGAAGGTTGCAGGTTCGAATCCTGCCGAGTGCACAGCAGGCCAGAGGCCCTCAGGAGAAATCCTGGGGGCCTTTGTCGTATGTCGTGATGGCAGCGGTTGACGGCAACTTCTTCCGATCGTGGTCGTCGGATCGATCAGACGGCTACGGGGGCATCAGCCGCAACGTCGGCATCGTCCGACCCTGTTGCCCTCATCCCTCGGTGCATCAATGACCAGGCCAATCCCTCCGTCGTCGAGGCGACGGAGGAAGCCGGCATCGGCATTGCCGGCCAGAAGCCGAAGGGCCTCACCATCGAGGCCGTTCAGGCATCCGACTACGTCATCACCGTGGGCTGCAGCGCCGGCACTGCCATGGAGGAAATCACCCTCCTCACCCGTTTCGCCCGCTCCGTGATCGTCGTCCACCACACCTGCCGCCAGGCCGTCACCGGCGGCGGTTGCGCGGCCGCCCTCGACGCAGCGCCACCTCGCCGCGCGAACAGCGGGCGAGCCCGGGCGGAACTGGACGCCGTTCCGGCGTAAAGAAAAGAAGGGCCCGACGAAAGGCCGCTCCGCAAGTATTGTCCGCAGGTGGCAGTCGATGAATTATCGCTGTTAACGGAGACAGTTCCCGAAATTTCCCCTGAGATTATTGCTCGGAAACAGAATAACTAATGAGAGGCTAAGAAGATCAAGCCCAGTCGGATGCGTCCGGCTGGGCTAGGTAATTCCCCTGTGTACGTCATCCTCCGGCAAGTCGTCCTTTCGCTCAACCAGCGTGTCCTGTGGCGCCGTCACGATATCCCCTGCTGATCTGTGGGACCCATAGATCGTCCACCAGGGATCGATCGTGCCAGCCGACAGACGCGATGTGCATCTGTCGATCTGCGGGCGTAAGCCCGTCGAGAGGATACGGACCATGCAGGACTTTTCTCGTCGCGGAGTGCTCAAGGCCACAGCGGTCGCCGGCGCGGGCGCGGTCGTTCTCCCCGGCGTCGCGGCCGCGGAGGCTACGGATGCGAGTGCCGTCACCCACGAGGCCGAGAGCGCGAAGTGCGGGCCGGCGAAGCTGACCGGCCGCATCGTCCGTCCCCACGACCCCAACTACGCTGAGTCGAGCCTGGGCTGGGACGAGTTGTTCGTCCACTATCCGCTGGTCATCGTCTACGCCCAGCGGACCCAGGACGTGGCCAACGCCCTCACGTGGGCACGGCAGCACGATGTCGCGATGCGGGTGCGGAGCGGCGGCCACAGCCTTGAGGGGTGGTCGAACGTGGACAACGGCATCGTGATCGACGTCAGCGAGCTGAAGTCGGTCCACATCGACACAGCCGGCCGTACGGCGACGGTCGGAGCCGGGCTCAACCAGTTGGAAGCGGTGACCACGCTCGCGAAGAAGAACTTTGCGGTGACGACTGGTACGGAAGGCACCGTCGGTCTGGCCGGTGCGACGCTCGGCGGCGGTTTCGGCTTCCTCACCCGCTACCTCGGAATGGCCTGCGACAGCCTCATCGGGGCCGAGATCGTTGTCGCCTCGGACGGTGACTGCGCCAAGGTCATCAAGGCCGATCTGAAGAACAACTCGGACCTGCTCTGGGCGCTCCGCGGTGCGGGCAACGGCAACTTCGGAATTGTCACGTCCCTCACCTACAAGCTGGCTCCGCTCAAGAGCGTCACTTATGTGCAGGCGACGTGGGACGGTCTCGGAGACCTGAACAGAGTCTTCGAATCATGGCAGCGCACGGCTCCCTTCGCTGACAACCGTCTCGGCACGCAGGTCGAAATTCACAGAAACCAGATCCTGCTGTTCGCGGTCCTCGCGGAAGGAACTCCAGCGGAGGCGAAGAAACTGCTGGCCCCGATCCTTTCGGTCGGTCGCCCGGAGGTCTCGGTGCAGGTCGGCAACTGGGGCGAGGTGTACGCGGGATTCCAGATTCCGACCGCGGACGAGCCCGCCAACTGGAAGTTCTTCTCGCAATTCACCAACAAGCCGTTCCCGAGAAAAGCGATCGGCGTGATCGCGTCGTTCATGCGGGAGGCGCCGACGGACGACAGCAACTTCTTCACTCAGGCCTTCGGTGGAGCGGTCAGGAAGAGTCCTCGCGGCGGCACGGCATTCCCGCATCGCGATGCGCTTTTCTACTCCGAGCCGGGTGCCGGCTGGGGGACCCGTGGAGAACCGGGCAGTGGCGACGAGCTGACCCCGCGGGCCCAGGCGTGGATCGCCGAGTTCAGCCAGGCGCTGCGGCCCTACGTGCACGGTGCCTACGTCAACGTCCCGAACATCGGCATGCAGGGCTGGGAAACCGCCTACTGGGACGGCAACTTCGACCGGCTACGCCAGATCAAGCAGAAGTACGACCCCTGCAACGTCTTCCAGTACGAGCAGAGCGTCCCGCCCGCGTCCTGCTGACAAGCCTCACGGGGCCTCGGCTCGGGCTGGGGGCGGCACACAGACGCCCGTGAAAGCCATCCTGATAGATCGCAACGAAACAGATCGCAACGGAGGGCCGCCGAAACTTCTCGTCACGTGCCGCCCGATGCTACGGATCAGAAGATTGCAGGTTCGAATCCTGCCGAGTGCACAGCAGTCAGAGGCCCTCAGGAGAAATCCTGGGGGCTCTGGCGTTGTCGTGCAGCAGTGGAGTGCGGACTGCGGCGAGCGGTTGGACTTGTATCAACCGACTTCGGCCTTGCCTTCGCGGTAGATCTTTGCCGACGCGATCCGCCGGTTGTGGAGCAGGTAGAAACCAGCGATGGAGAAGGTCTGCTCGTCACCGTGGACCGTCAGCGTCTCGGTCAGCTGGCAGGCGGCCTCGCTGCCCTCGGTGACGAGGCTCTGCACCGTCAGCGTGGGAAGCAGTCCCTGCATGGCGTCCTGGAAGAACTCGGCGAGCGCGACACGGCCTCGCACAGCAGTCGTCCCGGTAACCCATAGGGCGTCTTCGGTGAAGCCTGCCAGGAGGGCGTCGAGGTCGCGGGCGTTGAAGGCTCGCACGTGCTCGTGGATCACCGCAGCTGTATCCGTTGTCTTCGTCGCTGTCACGCTTGCAGTGTCGCAGCTGCCCGGCCGCTGTTGAGTCAGGGGTTCCTGTCGCCTATCGAGTGAACTTGCCTTCTTTCGGGGGGAGTTGCATATGCCCACGGCTAGGTTCCGGGGCGGAGGTGGTGCTCGATGCGCGAGCAGGACATGCCGGAGGACGAGCCGATGGCCCACGCTCGGGACGCGGTCGATGTCGGCGACTTCGTGTACGCGGCCACGGGCGCGCGGGTGCGGCGGTTGACGTTGCCCGACGGGGCGCACTGGTTTCCGGCGGTGGATGTCGCGGGGAATCTTGGCTATGCGAACACCCGGCAGGCTCTGCTGTGGCATGTCTCCCCGGACTGCCGGCAGAGCCTCGGTGATATTGCGAGAGGTGTCTATGGGACAGACGCTTCGCGCAGGATCGCTGGTCACGGCCTCAAGAAGTCCATGAAGATGGTGACGCTCGCCGGGCTCGTCCAACTCGTCAACGGCTGTACGAAGCACGAGTGCGCGCCCTTCAGGAGATGGGTGGCCGAGGTGGTGGCCACGGTGCAGCGTGATGGTGCGTACGAACTCGTCCCGGCCCCCGTTCAGCCAGTGGACGATCTGCGTACCGCCTATGTCATGCCGGAGGAGATCGTCGACGCGATCGTGCGGCTGGAGGAGCGGAGCATCCGGGCTGAGGAGGCGTGTGCGGTCAGGGAGGCGGAGGGGCATCTGCTGATGCGTGAGGTCAGTCGGGGGCAGGATCTGCTGACCCAGGCCTTCCACCGGATCGCCGATTCGCTGGACCGGCTTGCCGAGCGGGCGCAGCCGGGCGGGGCCACGGCTGCGGTGTCGGCCGGCACGCCTCAGGAGCTGCTCGCGAGCTGGCAGGACAGGAACCTGGTCATCACCGAGGACATCCGTACGGTCGCTGCCGTGCTGGCGCCCGGTCTGGTCGAGGGCGCTGCCCGCTGCAGCGCGGAGGAGATCGCCACGCGCACCGGGCTGTCCCCGGCCCGGGTCCAGGACTGTGTCCGGCATCTGCTGCGGCGTGGATGCATACGGCACTCGGGGCGCGCTCCGGACGGTTCGCCGGTCTACGTCCTTGTCTGAGACGTTCCGAGGTGTGCGGGCCGCCTCTGCCATAGGGGCTCGGGGGCCACTGTCAGTGGTGGGTGTCATGCTGCGAGTGACGCGGATTCGCCGTCCGCGCACCGGCGGATCAGGGAAGGGGGCACGGGACCATGTGGCGTTCCGGTGGGCTGCGGTGGGGGGACGAGGGCCCCCGGCTCGCGTGGGAAGGGCGGGCGCGGGCCAGTCCGCTGGTGTACGGGACCGACGTCGGCTTCCGGGTCGAGGCGGCGGGGGAGCGTACGTGTGTGGGGGCGCGTGGTCATGCCTGCCCGGTGCGGGCACGGGTGCCGGGGCGCGGTACGCAGGCGCGCTGCGGGGAGTGCGCGCGGCTCGACCGGGCGCACTCGGTGGCGGCCGACACGATCGCCGACGATCCCCGGGTCTACCGCGTCTACCTCGCCTGGTTCGGGGCCGGGATGGTCAAGGTGGGGATCACGGCGGAGGAGCGCGGTCCGGCGCGGCTGAGGGAGCAGGGGGCGGTGGCTTTCAGCTGGCTGGGGCGGGGGCCGTTGATGGCGGCCCGGCGGACCGAGGAGCTGTTGCGTACGGCGCTGGGTGTGCCGGACCGGATTCCGTACGCGGACAAGCGGGCGGTGCGGGCCCGGCTGCCCGGACGGGAGGAGCGGGCGGCCGAGGTACGTGCGGTGCACGCACGGGCCGTCGCGCTGGCCGGGTGGCCGGATTCGCTGGAGCGGCTGGTGTGCGAAGTGGCCGATCACGGGGAGGTGTTCGGGCTGGCGGGACTCGGTGACCCCGCGGGGGTGGTGAGCGAGCTCGTGGCGGGCGGGGCCGTCGCGGGGCGGCTGGTGGCTGCCGCAGGGCCTGACCTGCATCTCGCCGGGGACGACGGTGCGGTGATCGTCCTCGATACGCGGTTGATGGCCGGCTGGGGGCTGACGGGCGCGGAGCCCGGTGCGGGGGTGACCGTGCCGGTGCGGGTGGCCCCGGCGGAACCGGAGGTGGAGCAGCCTGGGTTGTTCTGAGGGTGGGTGCCACCCCCTTGTGTGGCCCTCTCTGCCTGTGGCCTGATCTCGTGTGGTTGTTGTGCGATGAGGTGGCCGAGAGTGGGATGGGCGGGGTGTGGGTGGTGGGATAGGTGGTGGTTTGCGGTGATTTGGCCCGTTATTCTGGGCTGGGCTGGTCTGGTCTGGTCTGGGCGGTCCGGTCGGGGCGTTGCTGCTCGGGTTGTTCTGTTGCAGGTGGGGGCGGGGGCGCTTGGTCAGGGCGTCGTCAGTGCCTTCAGCGCCGCCTTGAGCTGTGTCGTGAGTTCCGGGTCCGTGATCTCGCCCGTGTCCCGGTCGAGCCTGGTGGTGACTGTTCCGACCATCAGGCAGGCCTCATCGACCACGGTGCCGGTCATCATCCGCAGCGTTTCGCGCAGTTGGGTGTTGGCGTAGTCGCCGCCCGTCGGGCTGGGTGACGCGGTGATCACGCCGACTCTGCGGTCGATGAACTCGCCGCTGCTGACCAGCCAGTCCAGGGCGTTCTTCAGTACGCCGGGCACGCCGTGCGCGTACTCGGGGCTCACGACCAGCACCGCGTCCGCCTCGGCCACAGACTTCCGCAGGGCCGCCACCGGGGCCGGGGGCACGGCGCCCTCGCCGTCGAGGTCCGGGTTGAAGTGGGGCAGCCCGCCGATGTCGGCTGTCGTGACGGCCGCCCCGTCGGCCGTGGCCAGGGACCCGGCCGCATGCAGCAGGGCGCCGTTGGTGGAACGGGCGCGCAGGCTGCCCGACAGGGTGAGGATCCGCATGGGGTGACCGTACGTGAGGGCCGGAGCGACCGTACGTCAGGCCGGGAGTGACCGTACGTACAGCCCCGGAGGGTGGGCAGTTCGGGGGCCGGGCAGCGCCGGTATTGGGGCAGCCCCGCCCGAAGTGGGCGGCCCCGGCTGGGATAGGGACAGCCCTGCCCGTGGTTGGGCGGCCCCGGCTGGGGAGGGGATGAGGGGATGAGGGGATGAGGGAGGAGGGGAGCGAAGGAGGAGGGGAGCGCCGGACAGGGCTGTGTGTGGTGGGGCCGTTCGTCCGGGGGTGTGCCGTCTGCGGGTGCGGGCGTTTCTCAGGAATTTCACAGGTTGGGGAAAGGGGTCTCTCAGAGGTAGCTCGGAGGCTGGGCCCATGACTACGACCTCGCCCCAGGGGCGTACCGAAATGTGCAGGCCCGACGGCACCGCGGTGCGCGTTCTCGTCGTGGACGACGAGGCCTCGCTCGCGGAGCTGCTCTCCATGGCGCTGCGCTATGAGGGCTGGCAGGTGCGCAGCGCCGGTGACGGGGCCGGAGCCGTGCGGACCGCGCGGGAGTTCCGGCCCGATGCCGTGGTGCTCGATGTGATGCTCCCCGACATGGACGGTATCGCCGTGCTCGGCCGGATGCGCCGCGAGCTGCCCGATGTGCCGGTGCTCTTCCTGACCGCCAAGGACGCCGTGGCGGACCGGATCGCGGGTCTGACGGCGGGCGGCGACGACTATGTGACCAAGCCCTTCAGCCTGGAGGAGGTCGTGGCCAGACTGCGCGGGCTGATCCGCAGGTCAGGTACGGGCGCACAGCGCAGCGAGTCGGTGCTCGCCGTCGGTGACCTGACCCTCGACGAGGACAGCCACGACGTCACCAGGGGCGGGACCAACATCCATCTGACCGCGACCGAGTTCGAGTTGCTGCGCTTCCTGATGCGCAACCCGCGCCGGGTGCTCTCCAAGGCGCAGATCCTGGACCGGGTCTGGTCGTACGACTTCGGCGGCCAGGCCAACGTCGTCGAGCTCTACATCTCGTACCTCCGGCGCAAGATCGACGCGGGGCGTACGCCGATGATCCACACCCGGCGCGGGGCCGGATATCTGATCAAGCCCGGGGAGTAGCCGGTGTCGGTGCGGCGGCGCTGGTCGCTGCGTACGAGGCTCGTCGTCTCGGCCGTGGCGCTGATCGCCGTGGTCGTGGCCGTGATCGGTACGGTCACCACGATCGCCATGCACTCCAATCTGGAGCGGCAGCTGGACAAGCAGCTGCTGGCGGCGGCCCAGCGGCCCGACCACGATCCGATGGGCGGCGACCGTTCCATCGTCCAGCAGCCCGGGCTGCCGATAGGATCCGTCGGCGGGCACACCGTCGTCGACAGCGACGATCTGGTCGACGGGGTGAAGAGCGTCGCCACACCGGGCGCCCGGCCCGACAGCTCGCCACTCGGCGACGACCAGCTCGACGCACTGGAATCGGTCCCCAGGGACGGGTATCCGCACACCGTCTCGCTCCCCGGCCTCGGGGACTTCCGGGCTATCTCCTCCAGCAGCGGCACGTTTGTGCTCGGCTTCCCGCTGACCGGTGTCCAGTCCACCGTCACCACCCTGATCGTGGTCGAGGTCTGTGTCACAGCGGCCGGGCTGCTCGCGGCCGCCATCACCGGGACCGCGCTGGTCGGAATAGCGCTGCGCCCGCTCAGGCGGGTCGCGGCGACCGCGACCCGGGTCTCCGAACTCCCGCTGCACAGCGGTGAGGTGGCCCCGCTGGAACACGTCCCCGACGCCGAGGCCGATCCCCGGACGGAGGTCGGGCAGGTCGGTGCGGCGCTCAACCGGATGCTGGGCCATGTGGGTTCGGCGCTGGCCGCCCGGCAGGAGAGCGAGACACGGGTACGGCAGTTCGTCGCCGATGCCAGTCATGAGCTGCGGACCCCGCTGGCCTCCATCCGCGGCTATGCCGAGCTCACCCGGCGCGGCGGCGAGGAGACCGGACCGGACACCCGGCACGCGCTGGGCCGCATCGAGTCGGAGGCCGGGCGGATGACCGGTCTGGTGGAGGATCTGCTGCTGCTCGCACGGCTGGACGCGGGACGCCCGCTCGCGTACGAGGGCACTGGACTGTCCCCGCTCGCGTACGAGAGCACTGATCTCTCCCCGCTCGTGGTCGACGCGGTGAGCGATGCGCGCGCGGCGGGCCAGGACCACACCTGGCGGCTCGAACTGCCCGACGACCCCGCCCTGGTGCCGGCCGACGGGCCCCGCATCCAGCAGGTTCTGGTGAACCTGCTGGCCAATGCCCGTACGCACACCCCGCCCGGCACCACTGTCACCGCACGGGTACGGCGGGACGGGGGCTGGGTGCTGGTGGAGGTGCTGGACGACGGCCCGGGCATTCCGGTCGAGTTGCTCCCGCACGTCTTCGAACGGTTCGCCCGCGGGGATGCCTCACGGTCGCGGAACGCCGGTTCGACCGGGCTCGGCCTCGCGATCGTGCAGGCGGTCGTGGTGGCGCACGGCGGGGCGGTGACCGTACGGAGTGTGCCGGGCCGCACGGAGTTCGCGGTCAGGCTGCCGGGGGTTCCGGGGGTTCCGGGGGTTCCGGGGGTCCGGGAGAGTCTGGGGGCTCCGGTGGTTCCCACGGCTCCAGGGGCTCCCACGGCTCCAGGGGCTCCCACGGCTCCGGCTGCTCCCGCTGCCCCGGCCATTCCGGCGATTCCGGGGACCCCGTCGGTTCCGGCGCCCCCCGCCGCCCCCGCGATTCCGGCGCATCCACCCACCGTCCCCGCCCCGCACCCCCCGACTCACAGCCCCACCACAGGTTGACCACACAGGGGTGACAGCGCCGCTGGCGAGTGTCGTCGGTATGCGAACCGACACTTCTCCGGGCACCCTGCCGGCACGGGAGCATCTCCCCGTGACAGCGGCCGACGCCCCGGTGCTCGATGTGGTGATCCCCGTGTACAACGAGGAGAAGGACCTCGAACCGTGTGTGCTGCGGCTTCGCGACCATCTCGCCGGGACCTTCCCGTACAGCTTCCGGATCACGATCGCCGACAACGCGAGCACCGACCGGACCCCCGAGGTGGCCGCGGGGCTTGAGGACATGCTGGACGAGGTACGGGCCGTCCGGCTCGACCAGAAGGGGCGCGGGCGGGCGCTGCGGAGTGTGTGGTCCGCATCCGACTCCCCCGTTCTCGCCTATATGGACGTCGATCTCTCCACCGGCCTCAACGCGCTGCTGCCCCTGGTGGCCCCGCTGATCTCCGGGCATTCCGATCTTGCCATCGGCTCCCGGCTGGCGCGGAGTTCGAGAGTGGTGCGCGGTCCCAAGCGCGAGTTCATCTCGCGCGCGTACAACCTGATCCTGCGCTCGTCGCTCTCCGCCCGGTTCAGCGACGCCCAGTGCGGATTCAAGGCCATCCGCCGGGATGTCGCGCAGCGGCTGCTGCCGATGGTCGAGGACACCGGATGGTTCTTCGACACCGAGATGCTGGTGGTCGCCGAACGCGCCGGGCTGCGGATCCATGAGGTGCCGGTCGACTGGGTCGACGACCCGGAGTCCACGGTGCACATCGTGCGGACGGCCGTCGACGACCTCAAGGGCGTCTGGCGGGTGGGGCGCGCGCTGGGGGTCGGGGCGCTCCCGCTGGACCGGCTCGCGCGCCCCTTCGGGGACGACCCGCGCGACCGCGAACTGACCGGCGTGCCCGGGGGACTGGCCCGGCAGTTGGTCGGTTTCTGTGTCGTCGGTGCGCTCTCCACGCTGCTCTATCTGCTGCTGTACTCCCTGTTCCGTACGGAGGTGAGCCCCCAACTGGCCAACGCGGGCGCCCTGCTGGTCTCGGCGCTGATCAACACCGCCGCCAACCGGAGACTCACCTTCGGGGTGAGCGGGCGCGACAGCGCGGTACGCCATCAGGCCCAGGGGCTGGTCGTGTTCGCGATCGGCCTCGCCCTCACCAGTGGGTCCCTCGCCGCGCTCGGCGCGGCGTCCGACGACCCCTCGCACGGCACCGAGCTCGCGGTGCTGATCGCGGCCAACCTCGCAGCGACGGTGCTGCGTTTCCTGCTCTTCCGCGCCTGGGTGTTCCCCGAGCGGCGCACCGACGACCCGAGGACTGCACGATGACCACCGCCGATATCCCTACCCATCAGATCCCGGAGGCTGTTTCGCCGCCGTCCGGGCAGGCGCGCATCGCCCGGCTGTGGCGCGGACGCGCCGAGGACCCGCGCTGGGTGCGGCCCGCGTTCCTCGGGCTGCTGCTGCTCACCTTCGTGGCGTACCTCTGGGACCTCAGCGCCTCCGGTTACGCCAACTCCTTCTACTCCGCGGCGGCCCAGGCCGGCGGGGTGAGCTGGAAGGCCCTCTTCTTCGGCTCGCTCGACTCGGCCAACGCCATCACCGTCGACAAACCCCCGGCCGCCCTCTGGCCGATGGGGCTCTCGGTACGGATCTTCGGGCTGAGTTCGTGGGCGATCCTCGTCCCGCAGGTGCTGATGGGCGTCGGCACGGTCGCGGTGCTGTACGCGGCGGTGCGGCGGCGGTTCAGCGCGGCTGCGGGGCTCATCGCCGGCGTGGTGCTGGCGACGACTCCGGTCGCCGCGCTGATGTTCCGCTTCAACAACCCCGACGCGCTGCTCGCGCTGTTGATGACGGTCACCATCTACTTCGTGCTGCGTGCGCTGGAGGACGGCCGGACCAAGTGGCTGGTGTGGGCGGGCGTGGCGATCGGCTTCGCCTTCCTGACCAAGACGCTCCAGGCGTTTCTGATCCTGCCGCCGCTGGCTGTCGTGTACGGGGTGTTCGCACCCACGACGGTACGCAGGCGGCTGGGCCAGATCGGCCTGTCCGCTGGGGCGATGGTGGTCGCGGGCGGCTGGTGGACGGCGATCGTCGAACTGTGGCCCGCGTCCTCCCGCCCGTACATCGGCGGCTCGCAGAACAACTCGTTCCTGGAGCTGACCTTCGGCTACAACGGGCTCGGCCGGATCAGCGGCGATGAGACCGGCAGCGTCGGCGGTGGCGGTGGCGGTGGCGGCCGGGGTATGGGGGGCGGCGGCTGGGGTGAGACCGGTCTCGACCGGATGTTCAACTCCGAGATCGGCAGCCAGATTTCGTGGCTGCTGCCCGCCGCGCTCATCCTGCTCGTCGCGGGAATCGTCATCACCTGGCGGGCGAAGCGTACGGAGACCGCGCGCGGGGCGTTCCTGGTGTGGGGCAGCGCGCTGCTGATGACCCTGCTGATCTTCAGCTTCATGGCCGGGATCTTCCACCAGTACTACACGGTGGCGCTGGCGCCGTACCTCGCCGCCCTCGTCGGGATGGGCGTCACGGTCCTCTGGGAGGAGCGCGGCCGGTTCGTGTGGTCGGCGGTGCTGGGTGTGGTGGTCGCGGCGACCGCGGTCTGGGCGTATGTGCTGCTCGGCCGGACGCCGGACTATCTGCCCTGGCTGCGCTGGGCGGTGCTGGTCGTGGGGCTCGTTGCGGCGGTCGGCCTGGCGGTGGCCGGCCGGTGGAACCGCAGGTTCGCGCTGAGCGCCGCGGGCGTGGGCCTGGTGGCTTCGCTGGCCGCGCCGTTCGCGTACACGGTGTCCACGCTGAACACCGGGCACACCGGGTCGATCGTGACCGCGGGTCCGGCGGGCGCGAGCCGGATGGGCGGCATGGGCGGCTTCCCCGGTCGGGGCGGCCGGGACGGCGGTGGCTGGGGCGGTCCGAGGATGGGACAGACACCCACCGGGAAGGTCGGACAGGCCGGGCAGGCCGGTCGGACAGGAATAAACGGTCAGACCGGGGCGAATGGTCAGGCCCCGGGTAATGGCTCGGGCGGTCGGACGGGTCAGCCGCCGATGGGCCGGCAGGGGAACGGTCAGCAGGGCCAGGGCCAGTCGCAGACCGGCCAGGGCCGGTTCGGCGGCGCGCCGGGCGGCTGGATGGCCGAGCGCGGCTTCGGTGGCCGGGGCGGTGGCGGTATGGGCGGTCTGCTCGACGGCCAGCAGGTCAGCGCCAAGGTCAAGACCAAGATCAGTGCGCACGCCGACGATTACACCTGGATGGCCGCAGCGATCGGCTCGCAGAATGCCGCGAGTTACCAGCTCGCGACCCAGAAGCCGGTCATGGCGATCGGCGGCTTCAACGGCAGCGATCCCTCCCCCACGCTCACGCAGTTCAAGAAGGACGTGACGGACGGGAAGATCCACTACTTCGTCGCAGGCGGCGGAATGGGTGGCGGAATGGGCCGCGGCGGATCCGGCAGCGGCGCCGCTTCGAAGATCACGTCCTGGGTCGAGGGACGGTTCGTGAAGGTGACGGTGGGGTCGGTGACGCTGTACGACCTGACGCAGGTGAAGGCGAGTACCGGCAGCTCCGGCACCTCCGGCAGCTCCGGAACCTCGGGCAGCTGACGGACGGGAAACCGGAAGGGGTGGGGCGGGGAGATCTTCTCCCCGCCCCACCCCTTTGCGCGCTTCCGCCTCTGCTTCCGCCTCCGCCTCTGCTTCCGCTTCCTCTCCCGCTTCGCTTCGCCTACCGCCGCAGCGACAGGTCCGCCACGATCGGCCGATGGTCGGACGCGAGCGTGTCGGGCACCTCCGCGCCGCGCACCCCCACTCCGTGCGACACCGCCACGTAGTCGATCCGCTTCACCGGCTTCAGCGCCGGGAACGTCGGTGCGCCCGGCTCCACATCCGTCAGCTCGCGCCACAGCGGCGCCAGCTCGGGCGCGTCCGGGGTCGCGTTGAAGTCGCCCAGGAGGATCTTCCGGTTCCGGTCACGGCCCATGATGCGGCGGGTGTCGGCGACCTGGCTCACCCGTACGGAGGGGTCGACGCGGTAGTCCAGATGCGTCACGTACACATGCAGCGGTACGCCCTTCACCCGTAGCTCGACCTCACCGAAGCCGGGGGCCGGCGCCGGGACCGGGTTCGGGTCCTGGGTGGAGAGGCGGGTGATCTTGTGGTTCACGGCTTTCAGGATGCGGTACTTCGAGAGCACCGCCACCCCGAACTCCCGCCCGTCGATGCTGTATATCGGGGCGAAGGACATCTGCATCCCGAGCCGCTTCGCCAGCTCGCCCGCCACGTCCCGCCACTCGCTGCGAGCGGCCCAGTGGACGTCGACCTCCTCAAGCCCGATCACGTCGGCGTGCATCGCGCGCAGGGCCGCCGCCTGCCGGTCGAGGTCGAAGACGTTGTCCATCCCGGCGCCCGCATGGATGTTGTACGAGGCGACCCGCAGCGGGACGTCGCGGGTGTGGGCGCGAGCGGGGGCAGGTGCCTGCGCCTGCGCCGGGGGCGCGATCGTCGCGGCGAGGACACCTGAGACCAGAAGCACTTCAGCAACACGAGCAGTCAGCTTCATCGGACGTAGCTACCCGGAAGCGGCTCGGCGCAAAACGAATTTACACCGTAGAAGACCGTCCTCTACGGTGTACGACTCCAGGGTCTCGTGACTTCGCGCCCCCTGCCCCCGCGACTCCATGCCGTCGCGACCACACGACCCCACGCCCCCCGATCCGACCACCACGTCGCGACTTCGCGACCCCACGAATCAGGAGCCCGGCATGACGGCCACCGCCGCCGAGCACGAGAGCGCCACCACCCGGCACCCCCAGCGCTGGGTGATCCTCGGAGTGATCTGTCTCGCCGAGCTCACCGTGCTGCTCGACAACACCGTCCTCAACGTCGCGATCCCCTCGCTCACCCGCGATCTGCACGCGTCCACCGCCGACATCCAGTGGATGATCAACGCGTACTCGCTGGTGCAGTCCGGTCTGCTGCTCACCGCGGGCAGCTCCGCGGACCGGTACGGCCGCAAGAAGATGCTGATCGCGGGCCTCACGCTCTTCGGGGCCGGGTCGCTCGTCGCCGGGCTCGCCCAGTCCACCGGTCAGCTGATCGCGGCCCGCGCGGGCATGGGCATCGGCGGCGCCCTGCTGATGACCACCACCCTCGCCGTCGTCGTCCAGATCTTCGACAACACCGAGCGCGTCAGGGCCATCGGCCTCTGGTCCACGGTCAACTCACTCGGCTTCGCCGCCGGACCGCTCATCGGCGGGGCGCTGCTCGACCACTTCTGGTGGGGCGCGATCTTCCTGGTCAACATCCCGGTGGCCGTCATCGCGCTCGCCGCGGTCGTCGGCCTCGTACCGGAGTCCAAGAACCCGGCCGGTGACCGCCCCGACCTGCTCGGCGCGCTGCTCTCCACGGTGGGCATGACCGCGGTCGTGTACGCGATCATCTCGGGCCCCGCGCACGGCTGGGCCTCCACTCATGTCCTCGTCGCGGCCGCCGTCGGCATCGTCTTCCTGGCCGGGTTCGTTGCCTGGGAGCTGCACATCCCGTTCCCCATGCTGGACATGCACTTCTTCCGTAACCAGCGCTTCGTCGGCGCCGTCGCCGGGGCGGTCCTCGTCGCCTTCGGCATGGGCGGCTCGCTCTTCCTGCTCACCCAGCACCTGCAGTTCGTGCTCGGGTACGGGCCGTTGGACGCGGGGCTGCGGACCGCACCCCTGGCCCTCACCATCGTGGCGCTGAACCTCACCGGGGTCTCGGCCAAGCTGCTGCCCCGGCTGGGCACGCCCGGCACCATCGCCACCGGGATGACCGCGCTCGCCGCCGGTCTGGTGGCCATCGCGCTGCTCGGCGGGGACAGTTATCCGGGAATGCTGCTCGGTCTCGTGGTCATGGGCGCGGGTATCGCGTTCGCCATGCCCGCGATGGCCAACGCGATCATGAGCGCGATCCCGCCGGAGAAGGCCGGGGTCGGCGCGGGCGTCAACGGCACCTTGGCCGAATTCGGCAACGGTCTCGGTGTCGCGGTGCTCGGCGCCGTACTCAACTCCCGTTTCGCCGCCCTGCTGCCGGCGGCGCTGGGCGCGGCCTCGCTGCCCGCGGCTCTCGCCGCCGCCGACGGTCCGGGCGAGCGCAGCCGGGTCGCGGACGCTTTTGCCTCAGGTTTGCAGACCAGCCAACTGGTGGGCGCCGCAGCGGTACTTGCGGGCGGGCTGCTGGCCGCGGTGCTCCTCCGGCGGGCCGAGCGGGCGGATGCACCGGGAGCGGCGGCCTAACATCGGTATCGGTACCGGTGGATCCACACGTTCCGGAGGAGGCGCGCCATGGTGACTGCGGCCGACCGCGCGAAGGGTCCCGCGCGGGCCAGTGTCTGGCTGGGCGGAAAGGCGACACGCACCCGCAGAACGGATCAGCCGGCCGGGCTCGACCTGGACAAGATCACCGCGGCGACGGTCCGGCTGCTGGACTCCGAGGGCCTCGCGAAGTTCTCCATGCGCCGTCTCGCCGCCGAGCTGGGCGTCACAGCGATGTCGGTCTACTGGTACGTGGACACCAAGGACGACCTCCTCGAACTGGCCCTGGACGCGGTGATGGGCGAACTGGTGCTGCCAGGAACGGTGGACGGCGCCGAGACCGGCACCGGCACCGAGACCGAGACCGGCACCGGCACCGAGACCGGCACCGAGACCGAGCCTGACGGAACGGAGACCGGGCCTGACGGAACGGAGGGCGGAACGGAGGCCGGGGCCGACTGGCGCATTCAGCTGCGGCGCCTCGCCGCCGGATACCGGAGCGTTCTGGTGCGCCACCCGTGGGTCTCCCCGCTCGTCGGCGTGTTCCTCAACATCGGCCCGCACGCGCTGAAGTTCGCCGCGGTGTCCCAAGAAGTGATGCGCAGCGCCGATCTGCCGCTGCGCGGCCAGACCGGCGGCCTGGCCGCGGTCTTCCAGTTCGTGTACGGGTTCGGCACCGTCGAGGGCCACTTCAGGGACCGGTGTGCGCGGGCCGGGATGACTCAGGACGAGTACCACCAGCACGCCATGGGCGGCATGAGCGAACAGCCCTCCCTGCGCCGGACGTTCGAGCAGGCCCAGGACCTGATGGCGGCGCGCGGCGGAGACACGGTCGAGGAGATGCGGGAGCGCGACTTCGACTTCGCCCTCGACCTGCTGATCGCGGGCATCGAGGCCAAACGCGGAGCATAAGAGGAAAAGGGCCCCGGCTCCGCGACCTCCCGGGGGACACTGAGCGGACGGTGAGCCGCCCGCTTGGCCGTCCAAGGGCGCGGGCCGCAGGGGGAGTTGGCACATGCAGAGCACGAACGGCGGGACCGCGCCCGTCATAGCCGTGGTGGTCGTCGGCCTGGTGATATTCCGGCAGCTGCGCACCCGCCGGATGACGCGCTACGGCTCGCTGATCGCCCCGGCCGTCCTCGGCGTCCTGGGCGTTGCGGGGATCGCCTTCGGTATCGCCACGGTCATCGAGGACCACCACCCGCTGACCGTGCTGCCCGTGGTCCTTCTGGCGGTGAGCCTGGCCGTCGCGGCGGGTCTCGGCATGGTCAGATCACGGACCGTGCGGCTGTGGCACGACCCCACGGGCCAGGTGCTGCGCAAGGGGACACCGGCCACGACGGGCCTCTGGCTGACCTCGGTCGCCGCGCACATCGGGCTGGGGCTGTGGATCGACCATGCGGCCGGTGCCGGGGTGCTGGGGGTCGCGTCGCTGTACGCGTACCTGGCGATCGGGCTGGGAACGCAGAACCTCCTGCTGCGCGGCCGGGCCGCCGCGCTGTGATCCCGGCCCGGCGGCCCGGTACCGGCTGAAGAGCGGGTCCGGGGGCCGGCCCCGACGCCGCCGCCGACCGAGGAGCCGGCCCCTCGGGCCACCCCGTCGCAGCTGTCAGCGGTCAGCTGTCCTCGGCCAGCCGTGCCGGGAAGCCGCCGGTCGCGATCGGGCTCCACCGCTCCGGGGTGATCCGGATGATCGACTTGCCCTGCTTGACCATGGCCGCCCGGTACTCGTCCCAGTCCGGGTGCTCACCGGAGATGTTGCGGAAGTACTCCACCAGCGGCTCCACCGAGTCCGGTGAGTCGATGACCTCGCCCGCTCCGTCGACCTGGACCCACGGGCCGTTCCACTCGTCCGACAGCACGATGACGCTCACCCGTGCGTCACGGCGGACATTGCGGGTCTTGGCGCGCTCGGGGTAGGTCGACAGGACGATCCGGCCCGCGTCGTCGACCCCGCAGGTCAGCGGAGAGCCCTGGGGGCGGCCGTCGGAGCGGGTGGTGAGCAGGATCGCCCGGTGCCTGGGGCGTACGAAGTCGAGCAGTTCGGGCAGTTCCACGGGGGTGTTGGTCGCGATGTTGGGTGCCATGGCTGCACGATACGTCGCACCGCACGGACGGGTCCGGCAGCACACGGGCTCCTCCCCCAGCACCCCAGCACCCCAGCTCCCCAGCACTCCAGCACCCGTCCCGGGCAGCAGAACGCCCGGCCCCCGCAGCGCACACTGAGGAGTGCGGCGCCGAGGGGGCCGGGCGGGGTCCGCGAAGACCGGTGCGGGCCGGTGCGGCCGTTACGCGGTGGGCAGCGAGTCGCCCTGCACGGCCTGGATGTCCAGCTCGACCTTGAGCGTGGTGCCGATGGCCGAGATACCCGCCTGGACGACCTGGTTGTAGTTCATCTTGAAGTCCTCGCGGCGCAGTTCGGCCGTCGCGTGGAAGGCCGCGCGCACGCCGCCCCACGGGTCGGGACCCGTACCCAGGTAGCTGAGGTTCAGGTCGACCTCGCGGGCGACGCCGTGCAGCTGGAGTTCGCCGTGGACCGTCCAGCGGTCCGGGCCCGCGGGGGTGATCCCGGTGCTGCTGTAGGTGATCTGCGGGTAGCTCTCGACGTCCAGGAAGTCCGCGGACTTCAGATGGCCGTCGCGCATGCCGTTGCCCGTGTCGATCGAGGCCGTGGCGATGACCGCCTCGACCCGCGACTTCTCGACGTCCTCGGCGATCTCGATGCGGCCCACGAACTCCGTGAACCGGCCGTGCACGCTGGAGATGCCCAGGTGCTGGGCGACCGCGCCCACCGACGAGTGCGCCGGGTCCAGCGTCCAGGTGCCGGGCGGCGGGAGTTCCACGCCGCCCTGCCTGGCCAGTACCACCGTGCCGACATCGGCACGGCCGCTCGCCGTGACGAAGGCCGTGGACGCGGCGGGCGCGTAGCCGACGGCCGTCACGATCACGGTGTGCGGGCCGGGGGCCAGAGCCGCGTCGGCGCTCACCGTGCCGTCCTCGCCCACCTGCGCCCGCAGTACCTGGGCACCGGTCATGTCGGTCACGGTCACCACGGCGTGCTGGACCGCCCAGCCGTCGCGCGTCCGTACCTGTGCGCGAAGTCCCATTCCCGTTCTCTCTCCTTCAAAAAAGTGGGCCCCGGGCGGTGGTGGCGGGCCGTCCCCTGCCCGCCACCACCACGTCCGGGGCTTGGAGGGGGGCCGGTCCTGCCGGGCCCCTCCGCGCCCCGCATCCGCTGGGGCAGCCTGGTGACTACTCGCCCGGGTGGGCCAGTTGGATGTCGTGTCCGTCGATGCCGCTTCCCGCGACGATCAACGAGCCCGCCACCGGCGGGTAACCCGTCGCGATGACCGTGTACTCGCCGGAGTTGAGGTCGGCGAAACCGTAGGCTCCGTCGGTCCCGGTGGTCGCCGTGGCGACAACGTTGCCCGCGGCGTCCACGAGCGTCACCCGGGCGTCGGGCAGCGGGCGCCGGTCGGCTCCACCGCGTACGACACCCTGGACCAGCGAACCGGACTCCAGCGTGACCTCGACACGGGTCACACCCTGGCCGCCGACGTCGACCGGCAGGGCCATCGGCCGGAAGCCGGTCGCGTTCACCGCGACGGTCACCGAACCGGGGATCATCTCGCTGAAGGTGAACTCGCCCTGCGCACCGGACGTGCCGGTGGCCAGCACGTCGCCGCGCACATCGGTGACGACGACCATCGCGCCCTCGACGGCCTTGCCGCCGTCGGCGGACCGCACGGATCCGGCGAGACCGCTCGTACCGGAGAGGAGGATGTCGTACGACAGCGCCTCGTCCCCGACGGACACGGTGGAGGCCTGCGGCTGGAAGCCGTCGGCGGACGCGATCAGGACGTACGAGCCGGAGTTCGGCGCGTCCACCGCGTAAGCCCCGTCGCCCTGCGCCATCGCGCGGCCCAGCTGGCGCCCGGCCAGCGAGATCAGCGTGACGGCCGCCTGGCCGACCGGTGCGCCCTCGGCGCCCCTGACGACACCGTGGATCGTGATACCTGGGGTGGGGGCGGGCTGCATCGGCATCGTCTCCTCAGTGGTCGGGCCACTTCCGTACGGAGTGGCGGGGGCCGGCAGAGTGCCGGCCGGAACGGCGTTGACAGGGACAGTCTCCGCCACCGCTGCCGGGACGGCTGCGGCGGGTGCCTCCTGGTCGGGTGCGCCCACGGCGCGGGTACGCAGAGGTACCTCCTTGATGAAGAGCGTCACCAGGAACGCGAGCAGTGCGCAGGCGGCGGCGTACAGGAAGACGTTGGCGACGCCGTGGCCGTACGCGCTCTCCATGATGGTGCGCAGCGGCTGCGGCAGGGCACCGATGTCGGGAACCGATCCGTCGGACATGCCCTTTCCGGCCAGCGCCGCGCCCTTCGGACCGAGGTCGTGGAGCCCGTCGGTGACGAAGTGGGTGACCCGGTTGGCGAGCACCGCGCCCAGCGCCGAGACGCCGACCGCACCGCCGAGGGAGCGGAAGAACGAGACGGTGGAGGACGCCGAGCCGAGGTCCTTCTGGGAGACCTGGTTCTGCGTGCAGAGCACCAGGTTCTGCATCATCATGCCGATGCCGAGACCCATCAGGGCCATGAAGACCGCCATGTGCCAGTACGTGGTGTCGTACCGGATGGTGGAGAGCAGGCCGAGCCCGGCGGTCACCAGCACACCACCGCTGACCAGCCAGATCTTCCACTTGCCCGTCCGGGTGATGAACTGCCCCGAGACGGTCGACGAGATGAACAGACCACCGATCATCGGGATCGTCATCACACCCGACATCGTCGGCGACTGGCCGCGCGCCAGCTGGAAGTACTGGCTGAAGAAGACAGTGCCGGAGAACATCGCGACACCGACGAACAGCGAGCCGATGGAGGCGAGGGTGATCGTGGGGTTGCGGAAGAGCCGCAGCGGGATGATCGGCTCGCTCGCCTTGGACTCGACGAGCATGAAGAGCAGTCCCAGGACGACCGAGCCGCCGACCATGGCGGCCGTCTGCCAGGACATCCAGTCGTACTTGTCACCGGCGAAGGTGATCCAGACCATCAGCAGCGACACGGCGGCGGCGATGAAGAACGCGCCGCCCCAGTCGACCTTGACCTCGCGCTTGATGACGGGAAGCTTCAGGGTCTTCTGCAGAACGATCAGCGCGATGATCGCGAAGGGCACACCGACGTAGAAGCACCAGCGCCAGCCGAGCCAGCTGGTGTCCGTGATGACACCGCCGAGGAGCGGCCCCGCGACGGTCGCGACCGCGAAGGTGGCGCCGAGGTATCCGCTGTACCGGCCCCGCTCACGGGGGGAGATCATCGCGGCCATGACGATCTGCGCGAGTGCGGAGAGACCGCCGACGCCGATGCCCTGGACGACGCGGAAGATGATCAGCGTCGACGAGTTCTGCGAGAGCCCGGCGGCGGCCGAGCCCAGGACGTAGATGATCAGAGCTATCTGGACGAGCAGCTTCTTGCTGAACAGGTCGGAGAGCTTGCCCCAGAGCGGGGTGGTCGCCGTCATCGCCAGCAGGGACGCGGTCACGACCCAGGTGTACGAGGACTGGCTGCCGTGCAGATCGGAGACGATCTTCGGCAGCGCGTTGGTGACGATCGTCGACGACAGGATCGCGACGAACATACCGAGCAGCAGGCCCGACAGGGCCTCCATGATCTGCCGGTGTGTCATCGGCGCACTGCCGTCGGGGGCGGGATTCCCCCCGTGGGAGGCGGGACCGCCCCCGTGCTTGGCGTGGCCGCCCCGCACACCGGCTGGTGTGGTCGTAGCCATGGCATTCCTCTGTCTCTACTTACGCGGTGATACGCGAGTGATACGCAGGTCTGTGGTGATTTATTCGTGGTGTCCGGCCCAGGCCCGGCAGTCGCCGAAGCTGGCGCGCAGGCGTTCCAGGAGCACGTTGAGATGTCCGACCTCGTCGTCGGACCAGTCGCTGAGAGTGCGAGCGAGAGAGTCGATGTACCGCTCGGCGAGGACGCCGAGCATGTCGTTGCCCGCGGGGGTGAGCCGCAGGATGCGGGAGCGCTTGTCGGCGGGGTCCGGAGACCGCTCGATCCAGCCGCGCTCCGCGACGTGGGCCACATGCCGGCTGGTCACCGACATGTCTACGGCGAGCAGTTCGGCGAGTCTGCTCATCCGCATCTCGCCGTGCCGGCCCAGCAGGGACAGCGCGGCGGCCGATCCGGTCGGGCATTCCGGCGGAAGGATGCGGGAGAGGCCGCGCTGGACGGCGCCGATGGCACTCAGCTGCCTGGCCAGTTCTTCGTACTGACTCTGCGCTGCCACGGACACCTCCCTGTGGGCTTCCTGTGAGCACTCTATGTTGTTGCTCCAGGCAACATTAAAGCCGTTGGTTGCTGCAGGCAAGTTAAATGGAACCAGGAAAGGCAAAGGAAAGGCAAAGTGTTTGCAAGTGTGAGGTCAATGAGGTGACGGAAGGGTGTTCGAAAGGTGTCGCCCTTCGCCCGGGGGTTGGGCGGAACCGCAGGGTTCGCTAGGGTCCTGCCTCATGGCACACAACCCCCAAGCGCCCCAAGGCCCCGAGGGCAACCACGACCCCGCGGGCAGCACTCAGATGTTCCGCGCCTTTGTCGACGAGGGCGTACCGCAGGGCGCCGCCCGGCCCGCGGCCGCTCCGCAGCAGCAGTCGGGCCCGAGGATCGGCGTGATCGCCGGGGTCATCGCCGTGATCGTGGTGCTGGCCGCTGTCGCGTTCCTCGCGCTGGGCTGACCTCGGTCCCGTTTCCTGCTGCGCAGCGGGCCCCGGCGCGTCCGGACTCCGGTCCGTACGGGGCTACTTGCCCGGCGGCGGTCCCGTACGGGGCCACGTGCGCCGCAGTCGGTTCCACCGGGATCACTTCCAGCTGACGGAGACCTTCCGGGTCTCTATGTGCATCCCCAGCGGCACCCGCCAGTCGTCCACGCACACGGTGTACGTCTTCGACCTGTCCGCACCGGCGGCGATCGGCCCCGGCAGCGGCTGGGTCGACGTCCGGGTCGCCCAGTCCACTCCGAGCCCGCCGATGATGTGCGTCGAGAAAGTGACCGTGCCCGAAGCGACCGGTGAACCACCGGTGTTGCTGAAGCGCACGGTCACTTTCTCGCACCAGCGCTTGTCCGTCGCCGCGCGGTCGGGGGCGCCGACCTTGAGTACGGCGGGGCCGTCCGTCGGGGCGGGCGAGGTGCTGCCGGAACCGCCGTCGGATCCCCCCGAAGTGCCGCTTCCGGAGCCGGACCCGGGCGGGGAGGACGTGCTGCCGCCGCCGGTGCGGCCGGGTGCGCCAGGGGTGGCTGATCCGCCCGGTCCGCCAGGTGTTGGCGAGGTGCCTGAAGCTCCCGTGCCGCCTGTGCCGCCTGGGGCCCCTGTGCCGCCTGCCGTATTCGGCGACTGGTGCCCGGAGTTGGCTCCGCCGGCCGCGGAGGAGCCCTGTGCGCCCTCTGAGGCCCCGGAGCCGCCGGGTCCGGGTGTCTTCCCCGTGTCGTGCCCCGCGGCTGCTCCCGGCCCGTCCAGAGGCGTCAGGGTGACTTTCCCGGAGGGCGGTACGGGTGTGGTGAGCGTCTGCCCGGCGCCCGCGGCGCCGACGGCGGCGTAGCCGTGGTGTGCGGTGCCGCCCGCGCAGGCGGCCACCAGGCCGCCCAGGCAGAGGGCCGTTGCGGTGGCGGCGATGGCCGCGTGCTGGCGTCGCATCGCGCCAGTGTGTCTGACGGACCGTCAATTAGGAACCCGGCGAGCGGGGAAGAACCGGAGGAGCCCGTGGACGCCGGGCCCCGCCCGTCCTGCCCGTTTTCGCCGGCTTCCGCCTACTCCCCGATCAAGCCCTCGCGCAGCTGCGCCAGCGTCCGCGTGAGCAGCCGGGAGACATGCATCTGAGAGATGCCGACCTCCTCGCCGATCTGTGACTGGGTCATGTTGGCGAAGAACCGCAGCATGATGATCTGCCGTTCCCGCGGGGGCAGTTTGGCCAGCAGAGGCTTCAGGGACTCCCGGTACTCGACTCCCTCAAGTGCCGTGTCGTCGTAGCCGAGACGGTCCGCGAGCGACCCCTCGCCGCCGTCGTCCTCGGGCGAGGGCGAGTCGAGCGAGGACGCGGTGTACGCGTTGCCCACCGCGAGCCCGTCGACCACGTCCTCCTCCGATACGCCCAGCGCCAGGGCGAGTTCGGGGACGGTCGGTGAGCGGTCGAGCTTCTGGGCCAGCTCGTCACTGGCCTTGGTCAGCGCGAGCCGCAGCTCCTGGAGGCGGCGCGGTACCCGTACCGACCAGGAGGTGTCACGGAAGAAGCGCTTGATCTCACCGACGATGGTCGGCATCGCGAACGTCGGGAATTCGACGCCGCGTTCGCAGTCGAACCGGTCGATCGCCTTGATCAGGCCGATCGTACCGACCTGGACGATGTCCTCCATCGGCTCGTTGCGGCTGCGGAACCTGGCCGCCGCGTAACGCACCAGCGGCAGGTTGAGCTCGATCAGTGTGTCGCGTACGTACGTGCGCTCCGGGCTGTCCGGTTCCTGGGAGGCCAGCACGGCGAGCCGCAGGAAGAGGGAGCGGGACAGAGTGCGGGTGTCGATGGCGCCTGAGCTCGGCAATTCGGAGCTGAGTGTCTCCGGTGCGTCTTTCGTGAGCACCTTCGAGCTGCCCTGTTCTGCGGACATGCCACCCCCTTGAGGTCGCGGACGGTCACGGCGGACGCTCCCGTCGGAGGAACGCAGCCTCCACCTGAATACCGGAGGGCGGACTGCGGCAAACGCGGTTCCAGCAGAATGTCACATGTCGGCAACGCGCTGTAGCGCCAAGTCGACAAATGTGCGCCGGAAAGAGGGGGTGTGGGGCATTTCTTCTTCGGGCGAGGGTCACCCGTACCGGTTACGCCTCGATCCGGTTTGCGGATCGGAGCCGGGCGAAGCTTCTGGCCAGCAGTCTTGATACGTGCATCTGGGAGACGCCCAGCTCCTGGCTGATCTGTGACTGCGTCAGATTGCTGTAGTAGCGCAGCATCAGGATCCGCTGCTCCCGCTCGGGCAGCTGGACGAGCAGATGCCGGACCAGGTCGCGGTGTTCGACTCCGGCCAGTGCCGGGTCCTCGTAACCGAGCCGGTCGAGCAGTCCCGGTAGCCCGTCGCCCTCCTGGGCGGCCTCCAGCGACTGTGCGTGGTACGAGCGGCCCGCCTCGATGCAGGACAGGACGTCCTCCTCGCTGATGCGCAGCCGCTCGGCGATCTCCGCCGTCGTGGGGGACCGGCCGTGCATCGTCGTGAGGTCCTCGGTGGCCCCGGTGACCTGCACCCAGAGCTCGTGCAGCCGCCGGGGGACGTGGACGGTCCGTACGTTGTCGCGGAAGTAGCGCTTGATCTCGCCGACGACGGTCGGCATCGCGAAGGTCGGGAACTGTACCCCGCGCTCCGGATCGAACCGGTCGATGGCGTTGATGAGCCCGATCGTGCCGACCTGGACGACGTCCTCCATCGGCTCGTTGCGGCTGCGGAACCGGGCGGCGGCGTACCGGACCAGCGGCAGATTCGCCTCGATCAGTGCCGCGCGCACCCTGGTGTGCTCGGCACTGCCCGGCTCGACCCCCTTGAGCTGGGCGAACAGTACCTGGGTCAGCGCCCGGGTGTCCGCACCGCGGGTCTTGGCGGGCGGCGGACTCTCCTCGACCGGCGCCTGGCCGGCCGGGGGCTGACTGGTCTGGGCTTGACTGGTCTGGGCTTGACTGGTCCGGGCTTGGCCGTTCTGGGCTTGATCGCTCTGGGCTTGACCGTTCTGGGGCTGGCTGGTCTGCGTCTGGCTGGTCTGGGACAGGGCGGTCTGGGGCGGTACTTCAGGCGCAGTACTGGCCGGCACGGTCACGCCACCCCTTTGTCGTCGACTTTTTGGTCAACTCATCCGTCAAAAGCGGTCATAGCATCACAAGACATGTGCACTGTGTGCAAGCACCTCATAACGTCGTGTTGACGTTAAAAAGGGCTCTAAACCGGTCTAAACGGCAGAAAGCCCCCCATCGGAAACGATGGAGGGCCGTACGCCCGAACGGCTCGGGCGGGGGCTCAGGGGTGGTGCGGGGATTGGTTCAGAAGGGGTAGTCGGCGATCACCCAGGTGGCGAACTCGCTCCACTGCCCGACGGCCGCCTGGTGGGCGGGGTGCTCAAGGTAGCGCTTCAGTGCGTCGGCGTCCTGGACGGCCGAGTTGATCGCGAAGTCGTAGGCGATGGGCCGGTCGCTGATGTTCCAGGCGCACTCCCAGAACTCCGTCTCCGGGATCAGCCCGCCGAGCTCCGCGAACGCTTCGGCGCCGGCGACGACCCGGGGCTCGTCACGTGAGACGCCCTCGTTGAGCTTGAAGAGGACCAGGTGGCGGATCAAGGGACACTCCTTATGGAACGAATGTACGGGCTCAGCTCACCAGTTCGGTCATGAACTTACCGACACTTTTCGCGGCGTTGGAGACCCCTTCGAACCCTACCTGTACGAGGTCGGCGGACCTGGCCGGCGAAGTAATGATCGTGTACAGCACAAAAACGACTGCTATATAGAGAATGATCTTCTTCACTGGCACCGTTCGGCCCTGCTTCCCCTGAGGTCCCTGAGCAGTCGCGAGAGTCTAACCGGACGGGGCGCCCAGGGATCAAGGGCCGATGGGCGGAGCGCTGTTGGCCGGAGCGTCTGTCATGGCAGCATCCACTCGCGGCATACCGGCCGCACCCGCCCGTGACATACGAGCCGCACCCACTCACGGCATGCGGGAGGGACCCGCCCGCGGCATACGGCTCCCCACCAGGTGTGTGCGGTTCCGTCCGCCCGGGGATGTGCGCGGTGGGGCCGTACGCGATGGGGCCGCGCCGCGCCGCGGGGGAGCCGAGTCCGGGCGGCGGCGGTTATTTTCCCGAACCGACCGGGTTGACGGTGATGGCGGGGGCGGACTGGCTGGCGGGGATGTTGATGTTCTGGGCGATGGTGTGCGAGTGGGTCTCGTTGGGCGGCGTGACCACCAGGCGGGTGAACGTGACGCCGGAGCCGCCGGAGTTGTTCGGCGGGTAGTTCAGGGTGAAGCGGGTCTCCTGGCCGGGCGCCACACTGACCGTGTGCGCGGTGAGATCGGTGCGGGTGGCGCTGATGGTGCCGTCGCGGCCCTTGAGGTCCACACCCGGGAAGCCGTGCATCGTGCAGACGGCGGCGCCGGTGTTCTTGAGGTTGACGATCAGCTGGCCCTCCGCCATGCCACCCGAGACGGTGAACCCCAGGTTCGCGGTCCGGCAGGCGCTCGGGATGTGCGCGGTTCCCGGCTGCGCGCCGGAGCCGGCCTTGCTGGAGACGTTGGTCCCCGTCCCGCTGGCGGCGGAGTCGGTCTTGGTCGAGCCGGCCTGGCTGCCGGAGCTGGTGGAACTCGAACCGGCGGGAGCGCCGGCGCTGTCGCTGCCCTTGTCGCAGGCCGTGAGCGAGAGCCCGGCGGCCACGGCGACGAGGGTGAGGACCGAGATCTTCTGAATGCGCATCTGCTTCTCCGTAGGTTGGAAGGCTCGAAGTTCCCTGCCAGGCAGGCCGTTCTTCCTACTCCGATACGGATGGCACCGACCAGGTTCAGGGGATGGGCCGACCAAGACACTCCTGTGACACGGGAGTGCGCGGCCCGTGACACACGACGGAGATATGACGGGACATTTCCTGCTGTGCGGTCACCGGGCGAGCGGGGCGCCGATCCCGGAAGGCGCCGCCGGCCGCCGGTATCCGTGGTTCAGGGTGAGGCCTCCCCCCGGTGTCCACCGGGCGCCGGGGACGAGGGCGGCTCGTGGCCCGGGGGTGTGGCGCGGGGTGCGGACAGGTGGGGTTCGCCCGCCGCATCGAGGTGTCGCCAGCGCACCGGGTCATGGGCATCGGCGCCGGGCCTGGCCGTGGGCAACGGGCAGTGATCGGCGCAGTCGAGGACGAGGCTCTCGTTGCCGCCCGGCTGGAACTCGTAATCGACCCGGCTGAGCCGCGACGGCACCCCCCGGTCGTCGAGCGCGCCGCGCAGCCGGTCCAACGCCGCATAGCGGCGGTCGCTGGTGTGCAGCACCACGGGGAAGAGCCGCACCTCCCGGCGGGCCACCCGGACCAGTTCGAGCAGTGCGCTCAGGTGGAATTCCTCGCTCAGCTGCGCCCCGTAGGAGAACAGCAGGTGCGAGCTGAGTACGAGGTCGAAGGAGCGGTCGGGGAAGGGAAGCCGGGGCAGTGCGCCTTCGACGTAGCGGTCCGGACGGGCCGCGATATCGGTGGCGAAGGCGCGTGCTGACCGGGTCCGCAGCTGTGTGTACCGCTCGGCGTCGCCGAACCAGTCCCACACGAAACCCGACGCGTGGTCCGTCACGTACTGATGCTTGTGCTCGATCTCCCGCTGGGCCAGTTTCCCCAGCTGGTGACGGAGCGGACCGTACTGCGGGTCGACCGCGACGACGTCGGCGCCCCGCTCCCCCGCCTCGGCCGTGAAGCTCGCCGCCCCGCCCGGGCAGTCCAGGATGCGCAGGGCGAGGTCGTCGTCCGAGAGCGCGAACATCGCCCGGTACTCGTCGAAGGAACGTGCGCTGATCAGCATCGCGTCACCCCCGGCCGATGTAGGGCATCGTCGTGGGCAGGACCGTGAGGAACTGCACATTGGTGTCCAGGGGCATCGATGCCATCAGCAGCAGCGCCTCGGTGAAGCGCGCCACGGGGACGGTGGCCTCCACCGCCATCGTTCCGTCGGCCTGCATCGCGGGCGGCTGTGGACTGCCGTCCACCGGGGCCACGTTGCCCACGTCGATCTGCCCGCAGGAGATGGTGTAGGGGCGGCCGTCCAGCGACAGGGCTCTGGTCAGACCGAGCACCGCGTGCTTGGCCGTGGTGTAGGCGATGGCGTTGGGGCGGGGTGAATGCGCGGACGGCGCACCGTTGTTGATGATGCGACCGCCTCGTGGGGTCTGGTCGCGCATGACGCGGAACGCCTCCTGCGCGCACAGGAATGTTCCGGTGACGGTGGTGTCCATCACCCGGCTCCAGTCCTCGAACGGCACCTCCGTGACCGGCCTGCGCGGTACGGCCGCGCCCGCGTTGTTGAACAGCAGGTCCAGTCGGCCGAAGTGGCTGCGTACCGTCCCGAAGAGCGCCGCGACAGCGGTCGGGCTGCTGATGTCGGTGGGCACGGAGATCACCCGGTCCGGGCCGGCGCCCGACAGTTCGACGGTCTCTTCGAGCGCTTCCTCGCGCCGGCCGGCCAGCGCGAGCGACCACCCCTGGTCCAGCAGAGCCAGCGCGGCTGCCCGTCCGAGGCCGCTGCCGCCACCGGTGACGACACCGATCTTGCCGTGGCCGGTCACCGCTCGTTCATCCAGGCGCGCAGGATCCGGCGGGCCGGCGGACCCGGTACGTCGATGTAGGGCGAACGGCCGTGCAGCACCCGGCTGTTGCGGATCATCAGCAGATCGCCCGCGGCCAGCCGCAGCCCGAAGGCGATCTCCGGGCGGTAGAGCACCTCGTCCAGGTAGTCGAGGGCTTCGAGCCGGCGGGCGTCGAGGTTCGCGGACGCCCGTACCGTCCGGGTCTGGTAGTAGCAGCCGACGGTCCCGTCGTCCTGCGTGAACAGGATGGGGGTGACGAGGATCTGCCGGCCCGCGCGCCCGGTCCGGTCGAACGTCCACTCCTCCTTGAGCAGGGCCAGTACGTCCGGCCTTTCCCGCTGGATGATGTCGTGGACGAGCCGCGCACTGGCCAGCTTGGTGTTGCCGCCGCCGTCAGCGGCCGGCTGGAGGCACAGCAGGACGAGCACGTCGCAGGTGTCGCAGTGGAAGCCGAGCTCAGTGGCGCCGTCGCCGTCGCGGTCACGCAGAACCGTCCACAGGTCGCCATCGGCGTTCTGCGGTACGGCCCCGCCCACCTCGTCCAGGACGAACGACAGGCCGGTGATGAGGTCGGCGTCGGACGCGTCCGGGGACATGAGGTTCTGGATCCGTGCGAAGCCCACGGCGTCCAGGCTCTCCCGGATGAACGAGCGCGTCGTCGCGCAGGCCGCCTCGCCCTCGCCCCAGCGCCGGGCCAGCGAGTCGGTCCACAGCAGCCGGCGGTCCTCGTCGCTGATCGACAAGGACCACACGTCGCGTGCGGACTCCAGGTACTCGCTGGTCCAGCCGGTGCTGCCGGTCGCGGTGTTGGTCATGACGTGATCAGTCCTTCCGGGAGTCGTGGGGGCGTTCACCGGGTGGCCGTGGCGACGGCCTTGTCCCACAGCCCGAGCGCCTCGCCGACCTGCGCGCCCGTGACGACCAGCGCCGGGAGCATCCGTACGACATTGCTGTGGACCCCGCAGGTGAGCAGCAGCAGTCCGAGATCGGCGGCGGCGCGCTGGACGCGCTGGGCCGTCGCGGCGTCGGGGGAGCCGTCGGGCCGGCAGAACTCGTTGCCCAGCATCAGGCCCGCGCCCCGGACATCGGCGATGGCGGGGACATCGGCGGCGGTCCTGCGCAGGCCGTCCGCCAGCAGGCGTCCCTGTTCGGCGGCGTTCGCCACCAGGCCCTCGTCGCGGATGACATCGAGAGTGGCGAGCGCGGCGGCACAGGCCACGGCGTTTCCGCCGTAGGTACCGCCCTGCGATCCCGGCCAGGCCCGGCTCATCAGTTCGGTGGACGCGGCGATCGCGGACAACGGGAAGCCGCTGGCCAGGCCCTTGGCGGTGATCACCACATCCGGTACGAGACCGGGGGAGTGCTGGTGGGCCCAGAACGCTCCGGTCCGCCCGAAGCCGGACTGGATCTCGTCGGCCACCAGCAGGATCCCGTGCCGGTCCGCACGCTCCCGGAGCCCGGCCAGGAAGCTCGGTGGGGCAGGCACGAAACCGCCCTCGCCCAGGACCGGTTCGATGAACATCGCGGCGGTTTCGGCGGGTGCGCTGACCGTGGCCAGCACATGGTCGAGACCGCGCAGCGCGTGCTCGACGGCCTCCTCATCACTCATCGAGAGCCGGAAGGCGTACGGGAAGGGCGCCACCGCGACCCCCGGCATCAGCGGTCCGATTCCGGCGCGGAAGCGGGTGCCCGCGGTACTCATCGCCGCCGCGCCCATGGTGCGCCCGTGGAAGGACCCGTCGAACACGATCACGTTCTGCCTGCCGGTGGCCTGCCGGGCGAGCCGCAGTGCCGCCTCCACCGCCTCGCTGCCCGAGTTCAGATAGAACAGCGAGTCCAGACCGGCGGGCAGCACCTCGCCCAGCCGCTCCGTCAGCGTGAGCAACTGGTCGTGCAGCACGGTCGTGTACTGCCCGTGGATCAGTTGGCCCGCCTGTCGTCGCACGGCTTCGACGACCCGGGGGTGGCAGTGCCCGGTGCTGGTCACGCCGACCCCGGCCGTGAAGTCGAGGTAGCGCCGGTCGTCGGCGTCATAGAGGTACATCCCCTCCCCACGGGTGGCGATCACGGGGGTGGCCTGCTTCAGGACCGGGGAGAGCTGGGTCATGGCTTCACTTCCTGGGGTGGGTCGGTGGGCAGGGTGGTGGTGCGGGCCGGCGGTCAGGGCCGGCCGGGGGAGGAACAGGGTGCTCCGGCGAGCGGCCCGGTTCCGTCGGGGGAGGCGACGGCCGCCGGGAGGAAGCCGACGCCGGCCGCCCAGGACAGTGCGGCCGACCACCAGCGGGCGGTCGGCTCGGCGAAGCGCACCCCGAGCCGGTCGAGCACCGCGTTGGTCCACGCGCTGTCGACGACGACGTTCCGGTCGGCGAGCTGTGACCAGGCCGAGGCGATACCGGCCATGTCCGCATGGTGCCGCTCGGCGCGGGCCAGCGCCGTGGCGAACGTGGCGTCGTCCGTCAGCCGGACGGGATAGCCGTGGTGGGTCATCCACGTCACCAGGTCGTCGTGCGTGACGATGTGCGGCGACTCGACGTGGTAGACGCCCGGTGCCGCGTACGGGTAGGTCGCGATCGCCGCGATCCCCTCCGCCACGGTGTCCACGTGGGAGAACTCGAACGTCGTCGACGGCCGGCTCGGCGCCGCACCGGCCAGTACGTAGCCGCGGACGGTCTGATAGATCCGGTTGGCGGCGATGTTGTCCTGGAAGGCCCCGGTCCCGCTGTGCGCCGCGATGTGGCCGCTGCGGTGGATGTAGGCCTGGCGGCCGGACGCGGCCCAGGCACGCACGGTCTCCTCCGCCCCGAACTTCACCTTCTCGTACGGGGTCCGGAAGCTCTGGCCGATGTGGAGATCCGCCTCGCTGAACCGGCGTACGGGACCCTCCACGCTGCCCGCGACGGCCAGCGTGGAGATGTGGTGCAGCCGGGCCCCGGGAGCGTGGGCGTCGACCCAGTCGAGCAGCCGCCGCACCGCGCCGTTGTTGGTCCGCTCCAGTTCGGCGGGTGCCGCGACCAGCCGGACGTCCGCGGCGGCGTGCACGACGACACGGGCCGTACGGGCCTGTGCGAGACCGGCGGGAGAGAGGCCGAGGCCCTCCTGGGTGATGTCGCCGGCGACCACGTCGGCGCCGCCGAGCCGCCGGGCCGCATCGGCGTCGCTGCTCCCGCGCACCAGACAGGTCACCCGGGCGCCGCGCCCTGCCAGTTCGGTGAGCAGGTGCCGGCCCAGATAGCCGGTCGCCCCGGTCAGCAGCACGGGCGCCGGCTCGCGCACCACTCGCCAGCCGCCCCGGGACGGTTCGGCGCCCCGGTGCAGCAGTTGGCCGGAGGGGGACACCGTCGCTCTGACGTGAGGGGGAGCACCGGTGCCCGCCGCACCGGCCACCGCGTGGGAGAAGGCGGTGAAGATCCGCTCCGCGCTGTCGTGGGCCAACTGCGGCCAGGCGTACACCAGATCGGTCACCAGCCTGCCGTCGGTGATCCGGGCGGTGAGGCGGAGCCGGTAGAGCGAGTCGCCGCTGGGACAGCGGGCCGCGCCGGCCTGCTCGTCCGCCACCGACCAGCCCAGGGACGGGTCTTCGGGCAGCCGGAACGTGCCCAGGAAGTTGAACCCGGCCTCGGGGCGTACCCCTTCGACGTCCATCGGTAGCTGGGGTGCCCGCCGGACGAGGTCCTCGACATCGGGCACCCGCCGTGCGCCGTGCGCCGCGTCGATGGCCAGCCACTTGACGGCCGTGAACCAGCCCACCGTCTCCAGGTACTGCCCGTCGTCACTGCCGGTCTCCCGGCCGTGGGTCTCCACCTCCACCCCGAGCCTCCGCTGACCGCTCCAGGCCAGCGTGGCGTCGGCGAACGCCGAGAGCAGCACCGCTTCGAGATGCTGGGCCCGCCCGTGGCGCTCGACGAGGCGTCCGGTCGCCCGCTCGTCGAGACACCAGGTGAGGGCTGCCGGTTCGGTACCACCGGTGGCCTCGTCCACGGGAAGCCGGGGCGCGACGGGCGGGTGCACGGCGGTGGTCGGGGGCGTGGCGGCGGCCCACGCGTAGAAGTCGGCGGCCGGCGGGAGGGCGGCCGGCCGGCCGGACAGCGCGGCCCGGTAGGCGGTGGCGAGGTCGTCGAGCAGGATGCGCCACGACAGCCCGTCGACGACGAGGTGGTGGGCGAGCAGCGCGAGCCGGTCGTCCATGCCGGGCCCGCCGGAGAACAGATGCACCCTCAGCAGCCGTCCGGCCTCGGGGTCGAGGCTGCGGTGCAGCTCGGTGCAGACCGCACCGACCGTCTCGGGCACGGAGTCGGCGGCCCGCAGCCGGGAGTGGCTCACCGCGTCCACGTCGTCCCCGGGCCTGGTGCGCCCGGGACCGCCGGGGCCGAGCGTCCGGCGCAGCGCCGCATGGCGGTGCAGTACGGCCCGGACCGCCGCCGACAGGGCCCCGGCGTCCACACGTACCCGGCACCGCAGCAGCACGGACTGGTTCCAGTGCCGTGGTGCGTCGATGGGCTGTCGGAAGAACCAGTTCTGCGCGGGAGCGAGCCGGCCCCGCTCGGCGGTCGCGTCGGAACGCGGCCGCGGAAGACACCGTGCGGACCCGGCCGCCGCCGCTGCCAGCCGGGCGGGGGTCGGGTTCTCGTAGAAATCCTCGAAAGCGACGCGGTGGCCGCGGCGGCGCAGAGCCGCGATGGTGCGCATCGCGAGGATCGAGTCGCCGCCCAGGTCCAGTACGTCGGCGTGCTGGTCGACCAGGGGCAGGCCCAGCGCGTCCGCCCACAGCTTCGCGATGGTGTGCGCCAGCGACGCCGTGGCCCGGTCGGTGTCTCCTGCCGGGGTGGCCGGTCCGGGGTGTGCCGTGCGCGCCCGGGACTGGATGAGGCCGGACACGAGACTGCTCAGGCGGTCCCGGTCGAGCTTTCCGTTCGCCCCGAACGGAAGGTCAGGGACGGCGAGGATCGGCTGCGGGACGGAGTGGTCGGGCAACCGGTCGCACAGGTGCGAGCGGAGCGCGGCGAGCGCCTCGTCCTCGTCGCGATGGCCGGTCAGCCGTACGGCGGCCACCAGCTGGCTGCCCGCGGGGTTGGCGCGCACGATCACCGCGCACTGGCGGACACCGGGGAACTCCTCGATGGCGTGCTCGATCTCGGCGGGGTCGACACGGAAGCCCCGGACCTTGGTCTGACGGTCGGACCGGCCGACGAAGACGAGGTTCCCGTCCGGCCGGCGGCGGCACACATCGCCCGTCCGGTACTCCCGCAGCCCCCGGTACGTGACGAAACTCTGCGCGGTCTCCGCCGGCCGCCCGAAGTACCCGGCACTCACACCCTTTCCGCCGATGTGGAGTTCGCCCTCCGCCGGGTCGGGCGCCAGCCGCAGTCCGACCTCGCCGATGGCGGTGCCGATGGGCACGGTGGCTTCGTCCGCGGGCAGTTCGGCCACGCTGGACGCGAGGAAGCAGGTGGCGCCGACGGTCGTCTCGGTCGGCCCGTAGTGGTTGGCGACCCGCGCGGTGACGCCGTCCTGGAGGAGGCTCGCGGCGAGGGACCGGGGCAGTGCCTCGCCGCCGAGGACGAGGGTGTCCAGGGCGGGGCCGTGCGACGGCCGGCCGGCCAGCAGCGCTGTCAGGTGCGAGGGGGTGGTCTTGAGCACCGACACCCCGGCGTCCCGCAGCGAGCGCCAGAACGCCTCCGGGTCGCGTGTCCGGTCGTCGGGGACGACATGCACCGATCCGGCGGTCGCCAGCGCGAGCAGCCAGGAGGTGTGACCGAGGTCGGCGGCGAGAGTGGTGACGTGGGCGAAGCAGGGCGCGTCGGCAGCGGTGAGCCCCAGCCGGTCGCGCAGGGACCGCGCGTAGTGCACGGCGTTGGCGTGGGTGACCGCGACGGCCTTCGGCTCCCCGCTCGACCCCGAGGTGAAGGACAGGTAGGCGAGGTCGTCGGGTGCCAGGGGGAGGACGACGGGCGGGTCGGCGGGATCGGTCTTGGCGAGCGTGTCGACGTCGACGAACTCGGTGCGGTACGGCTCGGGGGCACGCAGCCGTGGGGTCGACGTGAGGACCTGGCGCACCTCGACGGCGTCCAGCCTCCGGCGTACATCGTCCGGGCTCCACCCCGGATCGACCAGTACGGCGGCGGCTCCCGAGCGCAGGATGCCGTGCAACAGCGCACACACCCGGGTGTCCCGGGCACCCAGCAGCGCCACCCGGTCGCCGCGGCCGGTCCCCAGATCGGTGAGGCGGGCCGCGACATGTCCGGCCACGGTGTCGAGGCGGCGGTGGTCGAAGGTGCGCGTGCCGTCGCTGAGGGCGGGCCGGTCCGGATAGGTCAGGGCGTTGTGCATGAGCAGTTCGGGCAGGGAGCTCGAAGAACTCAGAGGATTCAGAGGATGCAGAGGACTCGGGGAACTCAGAGGGCTCGGAGAACTCGGGGAGCGCGTCGCGTCTGTCATGTTCGTCGACCTCCGGGGGTGGCGTTCGGTGTGCTGCCGCTCACGGAGTCCGGGGCGCCCGGGGCGGGATCACCGGCGATGTAGACGGTCAGCCCTTCCGTCAGTGACAGCCGCCCGGACAGTTCCCAGGCGAGCAGACGGTGCAGCCCGTCGAGGTGGACGAGGCCTCCGTCGGTGGGAAGGTCCGCGTAGTGGTCGTGCGTCACCGGGCTGGTGCTCAGGTAGACGGAGGTGAAGGGGGAGTCGCGGAACTGGGTGATCTTCGCCGTGCAGTCGGGGTTGGCGGCGGCCAGCTCCGCCGCGCGCGAGCGCAGCAGGTCCGCGGCCCGGCCGACCGTCCGCCCGGTGCGGGGTACGAGTTCGAACCCACCGCCCTCACTCAGGTGCCAGGGCAGCATCACTTCGCGGAATTCGGCGCGGGACAGCCGTGCCTTCGACCAGGTGCTGAAGAGCTTGTCGGCCAGGAACAGGACATTTTCGGCGTCCTGATTGGTGTTGTTCCCGTGGTCGCGCGCCACGGGATGGTCCTGGCGGAAGGCGGTGAGTACCGCGTCGAAGGTGACCGGGCTCATGATCTCCATCAGTGCCACTCCTTCTCACGCGGACCGGGCGTACTCGGTGAAATGCCGTTCCGCGAACAGTTCGGGCCACCGCCCGCCGTCGAGGCCGAGGGCCCGGGCCGTGGCGAGCATGTGCCGCCAGTACGGTTTCACCGGCCGCCAGCGCGCCCCGGTCTGGCAGTAACACGCGTCGACGAAGTAGCGGGGCGCGGTGCCGGGCGGGCTGGGTGCGGGTCTGCGGGCATGTACCAGGGCGGAGTTGACCAGTACGGTCGAGCCGGGCGGCAAGGAGTCGATCACCACCTCGCCGGGCAGTTCGGCAGTGCCGAGGTGGGCGAGCGCGGACTTGCTCCAGGGCTCGCGATGGGAGCCGGGCATGATCGTGAGGCTGCCGATCGTGCCGTCGAGGCCCCCGAGGTAGTGCAGCGCGTGCACCATCAACAGCTTGGGGTCGTCCAGGTCGTTCGACTCGCAGTCGTGGTGCCACGGTTTGCCGGGGATACCGGGACCGTGCCGGTCGCTGTGCAGATGGTGAAAGGCGAACGGCGTGTCCATGAGTTCCGCGATCAACTGCAACAGCGGCTCGTGGGTGAGGAGTTCACCGTGTGCGGGCAGCTCCAGTTCCATCACGGGCGGCGGGAGGCCGGGGCCGGGGTCGCTACAGGCCGCTATGGAATGTGAACGCAGTCCGTCGTCCACCCAGCGGTCCACTTCGGGCGTGAGCCGGTCCTGTAACGATGGGGGTATGAGGCCGGGTAGGACGATGTACCCCGAGTCTGCAAATTGCTCGCGCTGTGCCGACAGCTTCCCGTTGCCTTCGAAAGAGAGCGGCATCTGGACTCTTATTCCTTTCATGACCCATATTGACAACTCGAACGTAAATGCATTTACCGTCAAGTTGGTTCGAACAGACCACAGTCGGTTCAAGGGCAGGGGAACCGGTTCTGCGGGAATGCGGAATTCCCGGCTCCCTTCCATGGCGTAGCCCGACGAATGGGGACCTGTCGAGTGGTGAAGAAGGAGGGGTGAAGAAGCCGCGGCCGTGGTCTGCGCCGCAGGGCGCCCTTGGCTTGAACGCTCAGCGCCTGGGGGCGGGATCGGCGGCACGGGCTGCGCAGGCGATGCGCGGCAGGGCCCGAACGAACCTCCGTGACCAGCACATTCGCGGAGCGGTGCATGTGCTGTCGGCGGCCGTTGCGCGTCCGGGCCTCACTCCGCCGAGGACGTCACGGAGATTTCCCAGGCGTTCCTCAGTCGTCGTCGGCAGCGCAGGCACAGCGAACCACACCCTTCCCGGGCTCGTACGGTCGGAACAGCCCCACGAACGCAGCGTAATCAGGCCCAATCCTTGGGTAGTTGCGATCGCAAGAAACGGCCGAAATCCCTTGGGGGAGTCCGAAATCAGCCGGTTTAATGCAGGCGCAGGCGGGAGAGCCAGCACGGCTGGGGCATGAGTGACGCCTTATCCGGGCCCGCCGAATACGTGACCGCAGGCCCCGGGGCGGGAAGCGCGGGGCTGAGCCTTGCCCGGCGCCCTGCCCGAAGGGAAGTGGTGCGATCCGGTGCCGCACAGCGGTGCGATCCGGTGCCGCACGCAAAACACCCCCCTGACTGCGTTTCCGCAGATCAGGAGGGTGTGAGAGCGGTAGCGGAGGGATTTGAACCCTCGGTGAGTTTCCCCACACTCGCTTTCGAGGCGAGCTCCTTCGGCCGCTCGGACACGCTACCGAGAGAGAGCTTAGCCCAAGGTCGGCCGTGGTCAGAAATCGGCCTTCGGGAAGGGGGCCGGCGGGGTCGTCAGCGGTCGCGGAAGAAGGACGTCAGCTGGTCCGCGCACGCCTCCGCGAGCACCCCGACGATCACTTCGGGGCGGTGGTTGAGCCTGCGGTCCCGTACGACGTCCCAGAGCGATCCCGCCGCTCCCGCCTTCTCGTCGGGCGCGCCGAAGACGACCCGGTCCACCCGGGACTGGACGATCGCGCCCGCGCACATCGTGCAGGGTTCCAGTGTCACGACGAGCGTGCAGCCGGTCAGCCGCCACTCGCCGAGCGACGCTGCGGCCCGGCGGACCGCCAGGATCTCGGCGTGTGCCGTCGGGTCGCCCGTCGCCTCACGTTCGTTGTGGCCCGCCGCGAGCGGCGTGCCGTCCGGGGCCAGCACGACGGCGCCGACCGGCACATCGCCGGCCACCGCCGCCTGCGCGGCCTCGGCCAGGGCCAGCCGCATCGGCGCGGCCCAGGGATCACGTAGGGGATCGGTCATCTGCTCGTCTGTTCGGTGGTGTGCCCGATGCCGTGTACCGGCAGCGGTGTGTCCGGCCGTCGGGCACCTGGGGTAGGTCAGCGGACGGTTTCCAGGACCTCGGCGGCGCCCAGTGCGTCGGCGATGTCAGCCAGTGCGTCGGTGCCGAGTGTCAGGAGCTCCTTCTCCGTCACGCCGAGGTCGGCGAGGATCGTGATGTCCCCGAGCGGTCCCGGCGGTACGGCTTCGCTCTCGTCGACCGGGTCGTCCCCGTCCTCCTCCAGCTCACCGTCCTCCGTACCGTCGAGATCGACAAGTTCTTCCAGGGCGTCCGGGTCCTGCGGGTCCCGGCCCATCAGCTCGTCGGTGAGCAGGATCTCTCCGTACGAGGAACGGCTTGCGGCTGCGGCGTCCGAGACGTAGATCCGTGGATCGTCCTCGCCGTCGACCCGGACGACGCCGAACCAGGCGCCCTCCTGCTCGATGAAGACGAGGACGGTGTCCTCGTCCCCGGAGGCTTCCCGGGCGAGATCGGTCAGATCACTGAGGGTTTCCACATCGTCGAGCTCCGTGTCGCTCGCTTCCCACCCGTCTTCGGTGCGCGCGAGCAGTGCGGCGAAGTACACCGTGACTCTCCCACTGGTCTTAGGGGTGCCTGTCGAAGGGGGCGCTGTGCGCCGCCCAGTGGGAATCGTGGCAGAAACATGGCGTTCGCGAGAGGTCTTCGGGCTCAGGTCTGCGTGTTGCTTCCCGCAGCCGGTAAAACCTTGGTAGCCCGCTACCAGCGGAACGTACGCATACGCATGGCCTGTCGCAGCCTGGCGACCTTGGCGCGCCTGGGCTGCACACGGTCGCGCAGTTCCTTGGCCTCGTTCAGCTCACGGAGAAACTGCGCCCGGCGCCTCCGCCGGTCGGCGGCACTCTCCTGGTCGTCGGTGTCGCCCGCGCCGCCGGGCCCGCTCGCGGCGCCCGGCTGGCACGCGGGCGCGTGCTCCGGCTCGTACGCGGGCGCGTACTCCGGCCGGTTCTCCGCCTCGTACGCGGACCGGCCCGCCGGCTCGTCGCCGGCCTTGCTGCGGGCCGCGTTCGCCGGCTCGGACTCCCGCTCGGACTCGGGCATCGGCCACACCACCTCCGTACCGGCCCCCCTTCCCCCCGACCGGCGTGTTGATGCCAGCGCGGGCCGGTCCGGGGCCCGGTTACGGTTGTCGTATGCGTATCCACGTCGTCGACCACCCGCTGGTGGCGCACAAACTCACCACGCTGCGCGACAAGCGCACCGACTCCGCCACCTTCCGGCGCCTCGCCGACGAGCTGGTCACCCTGCTCGCGTACGAAGCCACGCGCGATGTGCGCACCGAGCAGGTCGGCATCGACACCCCGGTGACGGCGACCACCGGCGTGAAGCTGTCGTACCCGCGCCCCCTGGTCGTGCCGATCCTGCGGGCGGGGCTCGGCATGCTCGAAGGAATGGTGCGGCTGCTGCCGACCGCCGAAGTGGGCTTCCTGGGCATGGTCCGTGACGAGGAGACGCTGAAGGCGTCCACCTACGCGTCACGGATGCCCGACGACCTCTCGGGGCGTCAGGTGTACGTCCTGGACCCGATGCTGGCCACCGGCGGCACGCTGGTCGCCGCGATCCGCGAGCTGATCGCGCGCGGCGCCGACGACGTCACGGCCGTCGTGCTCCTCGCCGCGCCCGAAGGCGTCGAGGTCATGGAGAGCGAGCTGGCGGGCACCCCGGTCACGGTGGTCACCGCCTCCGTCGACCAGCGCCTCAACGAGCAGGGCTACATCGTGCCGGGGCTCGGCGACGCGGGTGACCGGATGTACGGGTCGGCCGAGTAGCCGAGCGGGGAGGACGCCGGGGCTCCGGCCCCGGCTTCGGCTCCGTCCCCGGCTCAGGGGCGGGCCGGCGGTGCTGCTCCGCGAACGTCAGCACTTCCCGGTGGGTGCCGGCTGGGGATGGGCCAGTACGGTCAGCGCCTTGGCGGCGTCCTGCTTCGTGTCCAGGGCCTTGAAACCGGTGCCGATGATCAGGTCGACGTCATTGGTCTTCCGGGTGTCGGTCTTCTGCGTGGCGCCCTTGACCTGCGTACCGAGTACGGAGAACGACGCGTCGGGGGTCTTGGCCGAGCCCAGCAGCAGCGCGGTGCCGGGGATCTTCTTGTCGAAGGCCGCCGGGGCGTTTCCCACCTTGCCGATGGTGAAGCCGCGCTTCTTGAGCTCGTCGGCTGTGGACTTGGCGAGTCCGCCGCGCGGGGTCGCGTTGTAGACGTTGACCTTGATCTTCGCCGGCTTCGGCAGCGCCTTCGGCGCGGTGGCGGCGGGCGAGGAACCGGCTTTGCAGTCGTGCTGCTGGCCAGCGGCCGACACCTTGTGGGAGCCGCCGGTGAAGAGGTGGATGAGCTGCAGGGATCCCCAGCCGACCAGGCCGAGGGCGACGACTGCGGCCACGATCCCGAAGACGAGTCGGCCACGCCGTCGGGGGCGGTGCATCCTCGGGTACTTGTCGCCCGTGATGCGGTACTTTCCGCCCATGCCGGGGGGTGTGAGCATGCTCATGAGCGCAGCGTAGTGCGGTGGGGCAGCGATGCGAACTGAACGATCATCTGATGACCGCCGGATGGGCGAAAATGGCCCCAAAAGGACCAGTAAACGGCTCTGGCCAGGGTGGATTCCCTACCCCCGCGCGAGCTGTGAGCCGGTGAGTCGTCAGCCTGCGTTGAGTCGTCAGCCCATGTCGAGGCGTCAGTCCGCGTCGATGCGTCAGCCCATGTCGAGGACGCGGGCGTGCAGGACCTGCCGCTGCTGAAGTGCGGCTCGCACGGCCCGGTGCAGCCCGTCCTCCAGATAGAGGTCGCCCTGCCACTTCACGACGTGCGCGAAGAGATCCCCGTAGAACGTGGAGTCCTCCGCGAGCAGCGTTTCGAGGTCCAGCTGGCCCTTGGTGGTCACGAGCTGGTCCAGCCGGACCGGGCGCGGCGCTACATCCGCCCACTGGCGGGTGGATTCCCTGCCGTGGTCGGGGTACGGGCGTCCGCTTCCGATGCGCTTGAAGATCACACGGAAAGCCTACCGGGGAAGCGCCTCCGGGCGCAGCCACGGTGTGGCGGTGGCACCGCGGCCCAAAGCCCTTATCTGGTGACATATCGGGAGTGAATCGGGAGTGAACCAGGATCG
Source organism: Streptomyces sp. NBC_00440 (assembly GCF_036014215.1). NCBI lineage: Bacteria > Bacillati > Actinomycetota > Actinomycetes > Kitasatosporales > Streptomycetaceae > Streptomyces > Streptomyces sp. NBC_00440. The sequence goes on along the minus strand of NZ_CP107921.1, from coordinate 3,939,056 downwards.
GAACCACCCCCTCCGGTGACCCTGTGGCCAAGATTGCGGATGGGCACCCGGCCTTCACTGTTCCTGCACGCGATGTACTCGGTCCTGACGGGGCCGGTCGGACGTTCGGTAACGGCTCTCAGGAGCGCGGTGCCCGGTGCTGATCCCCGACGCCCGGTGCCTGGTGCTCGACGCCCGGTGCCGGTGTCCGGTGCTCGGTGTCAGTGAACGCACGTCGGATGCGTACGTCCCCACGGCGTCGGCCATGACGGCGATGTTGATGCCGAACGCCTTCATGTTGATGTTCTTCAGGGTGTCGCACGCCAGGTGATAGCAGGCATCGAGCGCGACCCCCGCCTTCCCGCCGAACTTCTTGGCCTGCGCGGCGGTCTTGATCTCCTCCGCGCCGGTGAAGGTGCCGCCCGACGGGATGCCCGCGGCGATGAACGGGCCGTAGTCGGAGCGGCCGTCGAAGTCCGTGCCCTCGTGCGGCACATGTCTGCGGTCCAGGAAGGCGGTGATCCCCTTCTCCAGCCGGTCGGACCCCGCCGGGCCCGCGCCGGCGCCCTTGGCGTCCGAGTTGTCGCCGTCGTAGACGAGCTGGGCGTAGTTCGGGGAGGCGATCATGTCGAAGTTCAGATAGAGCGCGAGCTGTTTCCGCTGCGGGGCGGTGAGGTTCCTGACGTACGCCTCCGAGCCGCGCAGTCCCAGCTCCTCCGCCGACCACCAGGCGAACCGGACCTTGTTGGCGGGCTGTTGGCGGGCTCGGGCGAGTTGCTGGGCGACCTCGATGAGGCCGGCCGAGCCCGAGCCGTCGTCGTTGATGCCGGGTCCCGCCGTGACCGAGTCCAGATGGGCGCCGAGCATCACCGTGTGGGCCGGGTCGCCGCCCCTGGTCTCGGCGATGACGTTGCGTGTGGTGCGCCGCTCCTGGAGCTGGCGGATCTCCAGCCTGACGGTCACGGCGGGGGTGTGGGGGGTGCGGGCCGGGGCGGGGCCGGGACCGGCCTTGGTGCGCGGGTTGGTCTGCGGGCGTGCGGTGGCCCGTTGCGCTCGGGCGGCCAGTGCCGCGCCGTCGGCCTGCGAGATGCCGCCGGTGGGGATCTTCACGCCCTTGGGGGATTCGAGGGTGCCCGACAGCGTGCCGGGCGTGTTGTTGGCGATGAGCGCGGCCACCGCACCCGCACCGGCCGCCGTCTTCTGTTTCTGGGCGAACGTGCAGCCGCCGCGGCGGATCAGCGCGATCCTGCCGGTGAACGCCCCCGCTGCGTAGTCGGCCGGCTCGCACCCCGTGGTGGCGTCCACCGGTACGGCGGCGAGTGCGGCCGTGATCCCGCCCACCGGGGTGGACCTGGTGTACGTGAGCGCCGAGACCGCCAGTTCGCGCGGGGCGGGCGCGACGACGGCCAGCTTCTCGGCCCGGGTCTCGGTGTAGGTGATGGGGAAGGGCTGGTACGAGACCCGGAAGCCGGCCTTCCGCAGGGTGTCGTGGACGTACTCGGCCGACGCCTCGTGGCCGGGTGTCCCGGCGGCGCGCGTGGAGTGGTGTGCGTCGGCGAGCGACTGGAACTTTTGCAGTTGCCGGTAGGCGCCCCGCGCGGACGAGGCCCGTACCAGCTCCCGGGACAACTGCGCGGCCTGCGCGGCCGGATCGGGGCGTACGGGGTACGGCGCCGCGGTGGCGGGTGCGGCTGCCGGGACCAGGGCCAGGGAGACCAGAGCCGCCAGGGCCGACAGAGAACCGCAGGCCGCCCGATAGACGGCGGTGGCGGTGGCGGTGGCGCCGGCGGTGCGGGGTGTCGTGCTGCTGCGTGTCGGGGTCATCCGGGATCTTTCCCGCGTGACCACGCGCAACGAACGCCGGTGTGGCGTTCGGGTGCAGGCGGCGGCTGTCAGCGCACGGCGGGCAGTCCGGCGGCCAGTGCGGACAGGGTGCGCCGCAGCGTCGGGAGCAGTGCGGGCCGGACGGCCGCGAGTTGTGGGTCCTGGGCGTACAGCTCGGCCAGTACGGGCGGCGGGGTGGCCATCGGGTAGAGCGTGCCGGCGAGGGCCCCGGCGGTCGACACCAGGTCGGTGCACTCGCGTGCGGTCAGCCCGGGGCGGGCCCGCGCCACGTGGGCGCTGAGCGAGGAGATGGCGGCGAGCACGGTGTGCTTGTAGATGCGGGCCGCTTCGAGCGAGATGTTGTGTTCCAGGATCGTCGCGGTCTGGCTGAGCAGATCGCAGAAGAGCGGCTGTTCGGCGAGGGTCTCGGCGAGCGCGCCGACGGCTTCCTCGCCCGCGTCCAGCCGCGCGGCCACCTCACTCCGCCACTCCTGCCAGTCCTCTGCCGCGAGCACCAGGAAGATCTCTTCGCGGGTCCCGAAATACCGGATGACATTGGACTTGGCGAGCCCCACGGCATCGGCGACGCTGCCGAGCGTTACGCGCCGTACTCCGTGTTCCAGTGCAAGACGGCGGGCGGCCGCGAGAATGGTCTCGCGCCGCTGCTGCTTCTGCTCCGGTCTGCGCGCCCGGAGGAAACTCTCTGGTGACATGACTCGGTCAGCATACGAGAGCGGGAAAGCGGTCGCCTTCCCGTTCATAGCGAAACGGCGGTCTGTTAGTGCTGCCGCTTCTGTTAGCGTCGCGACCGTGAAGGTAATTCTCTTCGGTGCATCCGGAATGGTCGGTCAGGGCGTTTTGCGTGAGTGTCTGCTCGACGCGCGGGTGGAGAGCGTTCTCGCGGTCGTACGTAACCCACTCGGGGTGCACCATCCGAAACTCCGGGAGGTCGGCCACCAGGACTTCGCGGATTTCTCGTCGCTCGCCGCGGATTTCGAGGATGCCGATGCCTGCTTCTTCTGTCTGGGTGTTTCCTCGCTCGGCAGGCGCGAGGAGGAGTACCGGCGCGTCACCTACGACTACACGCTCGCTGCGGCGCGGGCGCTGCCCGACAACCCAGGGCTGACCTTCGTCTATGTCTCGGGCGCGGGCACCGACAGCACGGAACGCGGCCGCTCGATGTGGGCTCGGGTGAAGGGGCGTACGGAGAACGAACTCCGGGCGATGCCCTTTCACGCATATATGTTCCGGCCCGGGTATATCCAGTCATCGCACGGCGGGGCATCGAAAACGCCGGCCTATCGATGGATGTATGCGGCTATTTCCTGGCTCTATCCGCTGCTGCGGCGGGTGATCCCCCGGCACGTGACCACGACCGAGAACGTGGCGCGCGCGATGATTGCGGTCGCCGGGCAACAGGGAGCGGGCGAACCTGTCCTGGACAGCGCGGAGATCAATCGAGTTGCGCGGAACGGTCACTGATCCTGCTGCCTGACGCGCGCCACGTTGAGTGGAAGCTGGGTGGAATGGGGGTGCGCTCCGGGCGGGACGGAGTCCATGAGATGCAGTTCATCGGGCAGTTCATGAGGCGAGCCATGAGGGTGAGCCATGAGAGGGAGTTTCCATGCGGGTGACCGGCTTCGACCACCTTGTCCTCAACGTCGCCGATATCGAGCGCTCTCTTGAGTTCTACTGCGGCCTGCTCGGTCTCGAACCGGTCCGGGTGGAGGAGTGGCGTGCGGGTGAAGCGCCCTTTCCGTCCGTGCGGGTCAGTCCTGTGACGATCATCGATATCGTCCGTGCACCGGAGAGCCCTGGGGCCGGGCAGGCTGCCCAGGTCGGGCAGGGTCCGACGGCCGGTGGTGCCAATGTCGACCACATCTGTCTGGTGGTCGAGCCGCTCGACTGGCAACAGGCGATCGACGCGGGTGAGTTGGCCGAATTCACCGTGGTGGACGGTCCTGGTGCGCGGTTCGGCGCCCGGGGGCGCGCCCAGTCGGTGTACGTGCGGGACCCGGACGGGAACACCGTCGAACTGCGCTGGTACCCACAGGGCGCGTGACAGCTGTGAGGGAACAGGGCTGGTGGCACGGCCACTTGGCGAGGAGCATCACATGCCGAGGCGTGTCACTTGCTGAGCAGCGTCACTGGCCGAGGCACATTACTTGCCGAGCAGGCCACGGACTGCCGCGCGGTCGACGTTCGTCAGAGCGCGTACGAGCTGCGGGGTGAGGAAGACGATCACCAGGCCCAGCAGGGAGGACGCACCGATCTGGAGGGGTGACGTGAGGTAGTAGTGGTGGTGCACACCGTTGGACGTGTAGTCGTACAACGGATAGCCGGGCCAGCCCACGTAGCGCGGGAAGACCCACCGGTAGGCCGGATAGAGCGCGACTGCCCAGCCGGTGACCAGGAAGGTCAGCGAGAGGACGAAGCTCGCCACCCGCCACGGGAACATGAGGATCTGGAACAGCAGCGCCTTCCATCCCGCGGGGTCCGTCAGGCGGGCCGTCAGCGCGGACCACCGGCCGGAGTGCGGCGAGCGCCGGACAGGGGCGGGAGCGGCGACATCCAGGCCGAGTTGTCTACGGGCCCGGCCCCGCTCGGCGGTTCCGAGCCCCCGTGCCCCGGCCAGCATGGCGGCGGCCACCGGCAGTCCGATCACCGTCACCGCCAGTCCCGCGCTCAGCGAGAACATCGCCACCGCGAAAGTGAATCCGACGATGGCGACCAGCAGTGAGGTGAAGGTGTACCCGACCTCCCGGAACGTCCTGGAGGAGAAGGGCGCCCGCCAGAATCCGGTGCCGGCTGTGCCCGGAGTGACGGCTGGGGTCTGCGCCGTGTGCGGAAGGGTGCTGGTGCTCATCATGGGCCTCGGATCATCGCGGTGGGACGTGCCGTCCTGATGACCTCGACGATCCCGGATTCGCGTGCCGGGCGGGATGGTGTGGCCCGGCCTCTTCGAGGTGGGGCCAGCCCCCCATCCGGTTGCGGTCGTTCGCCTCAGGTGCCGGTGCCGCCGAATCGCTCCGAGAGGGCCTGCGCCGCAGCGTACGAAGGGATGCCGGACGTCCCGGCGGGGAGCGCCGTGCTGTCGGCAACGGCCCTGGCCGTGCTGACCGCTGCGTGCAGGGCCGCCCGGAACAGCAGGGAACCGCAGCTGATCCGGCGTACCCCCAGCGCGGCGAGCCCTTCGGCGGAGGGCCCGCCGGGCGACACCAGGATGTTGAGCGGTACGGCGAGGTCCCGGATCAGTGCGCTGATGGCATGTCCGTCCTGGAGGCCCGGGACGAACAGGCCGTCGGCGCCCGCACGTTGGTAGGCATCCGCCCGGCGCGCGGTCTCTTCCGTGTGCCCGGGGAGCCAGTAGGTGTCCGTACGGGCGTTCACGAAGAGCTCGGGCGCCGCGTCCTTCACGGCCCGGATGATCTCGCACTGCCGGTCCTGATCGGCGAGGGCGCCGTCGGTCCGTCCGTCCTCGATGTTGACTCCGGCGACGCCCGCGTCCGCCAACTCGGCGGCGAGCTGCCCGACTTCGTCCGGGTCGGTGCTGAAGCCGCCTTCGATGTCCACGCTGATCAGGGCGTCCATCCGGACGAGCCCCAGTGCGAGCTGCACGGTCTCCGCGCGGGCGTCACCGGTCGCGTCCGGCTTTCCCGCCGCTGCCGCGACCCCGAGACTGGTCGTCCCGATGGCGCGGAACCCGGCCTCGGCGAGTGCGGCAGCCGAGGCGTGGTCCCAGGCGTTGGGCAGGACGAGCGGCCCCTCGGCGGTGGGCAGGTGCAGGGCGCGGAACTCTTCGAAGGGGCTCAAGAGGTTCATCGGACGCTTCCTTACGCCGGGTGCGGGTGAGGCGCGGTACGGGTTGTTTCCACCGTAGGCCCTTGGCTGTTCAGCGCCCGTCGAACCGTCGAACCGTCGAACCGGTGGGTCAGGGCCTGATCGCCTCGTCGTAGGCGCCGACGATCCGTTGCAGGAAGGCCGCCACGACGGCCTGCTCCTCGGGTGCCAGTGCTTCGGCGGCGGCGGTGACGCCCTGCACGAGCGGCGCGACGTGCTCGTAGGCCGTCGCCTCCCAGTGGTCGGCGGGCGTGATGATCACCTTGCGGCGGTCGGTGGGGTGGGGCTGTCGGGTGACATGCCCACCGGCCGCGAGCCGGTCGATCACGAGCGTCGTCGCGGCGGTCGACGCGTCCAGGCGGCGGGCGAGGTCGGTGGGGGTGGTCGGACCGGTATGGACGAGATGGTCCATCACCGCGAGTCCGGCCGGGTCCACCTGGAGCCGACGGCTCAGGTACCGCTCGAATCGCTGCTGGGTCAGCGTCAGGAGCCGCAGCTGATCACGGATGGCACCGCTGCGTTCCGCCCCGGCTGCTGAGCCGGCTGCGGGACCGGCTGCGGGACTGGTCAAGGGTCCGGCTTCCGGGGTGGCGGGGCCCGGCGATGTGACATCCATGGAGGACAGGATACTCTCGATATTGCTAATAAAATTGGTAATCAAGAGTCTGAGGCATAATGAGTGCTTCCCCGGCCCCGGCCGACCGCCCGCTGTCACCGACACCGACACCGACACCGACACCGACATCCACACCGCTCCCGACGACACGGGCAGAGCCCCCGATCCCACCGGCTCCCTACCGTTGGCGGTGGCTGATCCTGGTGGTGATGCTCGTCGCGGAGATCATGGATCTGCTGGACGCGTCGATCGTCAATGTGGCCGGGCCGGACCTGGAGAGGTCGCTCGGTGCGACATCCGTGGGCCTCCAGTGGGTGATCGGCGGCTACGCGCTCACGCTGGGCGCAGGGCTGGTGCTGGGCGGCCGGCTGGGTGACCGGTACGGGCGGCGCAGGATGTTCCTGATCGGCCTGGGATCGTTCACCGCGTCCTCACTGCTCTGCGCGACCGCGCCGAACATCGGGACCCTGATCGCGTTCCGGCTCGTCCAGGGGGCGGCCGGGGCGATGCTGCTGCCCCAGGGGCTCGGCCTGCTGCGTGAGAACTTCAGCGGGGCAGAACTGACCAAGGTGTTCGGGGTCTTCGGCCCGGTGCTCGGACTCGGCGGCATCGTCGGCCCGGTGCTGGGCGGTGGCCTCATCCAGGGAGACTTCTTCGGTCTCGGCTGGCGGCTGGTGTTCCTGGTGAACGTGCCGATCGGCCTCGTGGCCCTGGTCGTTGCCGCGAAGTTCGTTCCCAGGAAACCGGGCGACCGCGCCGTGCTCGTCGACAGTACGGGCGCGGCTCTGGTGGCCCTCGCCTGCGCCCTGCTCGTCCTGCCCCTGAACCAGGGCCAGGACGCCGGCTGGCCCCTGTGGACATGGCTCTGCATGGCCGCTTCGGTGGCAGGGTTCGCGCTCTTCGCCGTACAGCAGCGACGTACGGCGGCGCAGGGACGCGAGCCGCTCGTCGCCTTTGCCCTGCTGCGCAAGCCGGCCTTCACGGTCGGGCTGGGCGGGATCGCGCTGTTCTTCGGCGGGTTGATCGGAGTGCAGCTGGTCCTGACCCTCTTCCTCCAGATCGGCCACCGCTTCACGGCCGGAGAGGCAGGTCTGGGCAACCTGCCGCTGGCGCTGGGTACGGCGATCGGCGGCGCGGTCAGCGGAGCCGTACTCGCCGACCGGATCGGCCGGGCGGTCCTGCAGATCGGCCCGCTGGTGCAGCTGGGCGGCGCGGCGCTGCTCTGGTACGAACTCGGGCACATCGGCGGCACGTTCTCCATCTGGGACATCGCGCCGGGCGTGGTCGTCTGCGGCATCGGTGCCGGTCTGGTCATTGCCGCACTGTTCAGCTTCATTCTTGCCGCGGTCGACGACGACGAGATCGGTTCGGCGTCCGGGGTGCTGTCGGCGGTGCAGTCGATCGGTGGCTCGATCGGTGTGGCCGTGTTCGGCTCGGTGTTCTTCGCCCGCGCCACATCGGGCGACTTCACCACCGGCTTCCACCATGCCCTGCTGGTCCAGGGGTGCCTGCTGGTCGCGTTTCTGGCGATCACGCTCCTGCTGCCGAAGAAGGGCAGGCCCGAGGAGTTCGCGGCGCCGGCGGGGGAGCCGGAGGGGAGCACGGGGCGTGAGGGAACGGGGGCGTGAGGGATACGGGAGATCTGGGGGCGCGGAGGTCCACTTCAAGGCAGAGGTGCCGGCCCGGGGGTGATGGCGTACGGACGGCTAACCCGCACGCAGCCACTCGTCGAGAGCGGCGAAGTCCGCGTCGGTGAGGCCGTGACGGTGGTCGACGCGGTGGAGGAGGGCGCGGGCGGGGTGGTGTTCCGCCACCCAGGCCCGGTCGGTGTCGGTGATCTCGTCGTCGAGCCAGGCGAAGGGGCGGCCTTCGGACCAGTCGAGAAGGGTGCGGGTCTTCCAGTGGAGGCCGCGGCGCACGTCCTCGTAGGACGCCTCCCGCCAGGCGACTACGGGGAGTTGCTCCAGGCCGAGCAGGGGCGCAAGGCACTCGTTGGCCTCGGCCTCCCAGGTGGTGGCCCACACCAGCTCGCACGGAAGTCCCACCAGCCGGGGCCCGAGCGCGGGATCGACCCTGGCCAGCAGGGGATGCGCGCCGACTTCACGCTGCCTGTACGGGTACGTCGGGTAGCCGTCCGGGTACTGCTCCGGCGTCGCGCCGAAGGGGATGAGCGTCCCGTCGATGTCCAGGAAGAGAAGGGGGCGCAGCGGGGAACGGGTCACAGCTGCACCGTAACGGTCGTACAGGACAATTCGAAAAACCCGGACCAGAACCAGAACCGGGTCGTCCCGCCGGCTCGGCTTCAGGTGAAGTCGGTGGCCGGCCTGGTGGCGTAGCGGCTCATCATGGCGATGCCGGCCTGTGGCGTCAGCGGCCGGCCGGCGGCGAGTACGCCCTGCAGGTCCCGGAAGTACTGCACGTACAGGTCCGGGGTGAACATGCTGAGCATGACTGCGGGTTGGTCGCCCGGGTTGGCGAAGGTGTGCGGGGCGCCGGGCGGAACCATCACGAATGTGCCCGCGGTGGCGTCGTGGGTCTCGTCCCCGACGGTGAACTGCACGGTGCCGGAAAGGACGTAGAAGCCCTCGTCGTGTCGGGCGTGGCGGTGCTGCGGCGGCCCCTGGGTGTGCGGGGCGAGGACGGACTCGGCGATCGCGAGGCGGTGTTCGGTGCGGCTGCCGTCCTCAAGGACGCGCATGCGCGTGGTGCCCAGGACGATCGTCTCGCCGTCGCCGGGGCTCACCACTGATACGGAAGGGCCGTCCTGCGGCTCGCTGGTCTTCGCTGCTTCGGTCATGTCCGCAAGTGCACCTCCGGGGCTCCCAGCTGTCCAAGACCCATCCCCCAACGCCCATACCTCGTGGGTATCGTTGCAGCGTGGAGCTACGGACCCTGCGCTACTTCGTGGCCGTCGCCGAGGAACTCCACTTCGGCCGGGCCGCCACCCGACTGCATATGAGTCAGCCGCCGCTGAGCAGAGCGATCAAGCAGTTGGAGGCCGAAGTCGGAGCCCTGCTGTTCGCCCGCTCGCCCGCCGGCGTCGACCTCACCCCGGTCGGCACGGTGCTGCTCGACGAGGCGCGGGCCCTGCTCGGCCATGCCGACCGCGTACGCGTACGCGTCAGTGCGGCGGCCGGCGTCGCGGCCATCACCGTCGGCATCCTGGGGGACGGCACCGACCCGGGAGTGACGGCGCTGGCGGCCGCCTACCGCCGGCGCCACCCCGGCATCGACATCCGCATCCGCGACACCGACCTGACCGACCCGACCTGCGGGCTGCGGGCCGGGCTGGTCGATGTCGCCCTGACCAGGGCGCCGTTCGACGAGACCGCCCTGACGGTGGGTGCGCTGCGCACCGATCCGGTCGGCGCGGTCCTGCGCGCCGACGATCCGCTGGCCCACCGCGACCGGCTACGGCTGGCCGACCTGAACGACCGCCGCTGGTTCCAGTTCCCGCAGGGGACCGACGCCGTCTGGCAGTCCTACTGGAACGGCGGCACAGTGCGCGAGGGCCCGGTGGTGCGCACCGTCCAGGAATGCGTGCAGGCCGTGCTGTGGAACGGCACGGTCGGCCTGGCCCCGCTCGGCCACGACCTGTCCGCGGAGCTGGCGGTGGTACCGCTGATCGACATGACGCCGAGCCGAGTGGTGGTGGCGTGGAACAAGGGTGACGCCAACCCGTTGATCCGGTCCTTCACCGAGACGGCGACAGCCGCGTACCGCCGCTGAGCCTCAGTGCACCGGGAAGCCGAAGGAGTAGCCCTGCTCCTTGAGGTGGGGGAGGAGGCGGCGCAGGGCCTCGACGGTCTGGGAACGGTCACCGCCCGCGTCGTGGAAGAGGAGCGTCGGTCCGTTGGGCAGTTCCTGCTCGACCGTGGCGACGATGGCGTCCGTACCCGGACGCTCGAAGTCCTTGCTGTCCACGTTCCAGCCCAGCGGGCGCATGCCCCGGGAAGCGGCGAGCTTGCGGCTGTAAGGGGTGAAGGCCCCGCCGGGCGCCCGGTAGTACATCGGCCGTACGCCCCCGGAGGCCTTGGTGATCATGCGCTCGGCGTCGAGTATCTGCTGGGACTGGTAGGCCTCGGACTTCTTGTCCATGGTGGTGTCGTGCGACACCGTGTGGTCGCACAGCCGGTGCCCGGCCGCGACCACCTTCTTCACGAGGTCCGGGTGGGCCTGCGCCTCCGGCCCGATCATGCAGAACGTGGCTTTCACCCCGTACTCCCGCAGCAGGTCCAGCACTTGAGGGGTCCACGTGGGGTCGGGGCCGTCGTCGATGGTGATGTTGACGCCGTGCGTTCCCGCGTCCGAGGAGTGGGCGATGGTCGTTTCGACCTGCTTGACGTCACTGCCCGGCATGGCCGGAGCGGTCGCCTTCGGTGACGAGATGCCCGCGGAACCGGCCTGCGCGGTCCACACCGAGGCACCGGCGGCGAGCATCGTCACCCCGAGAGCCGCCCCGAACACCTTGCCGTACCAGCCCCGCCCGCCGCCGTGCAGTGCCATGTCCGCCCCTTAATCCCAGTCCCTCGCCGATCCCGGCCACCTTGCGACCACTTGGAGGGACGAGGAGCGTGGGCCGACGGATGCGTCCGTTACCGATCACGGACAATTCCGGGGGAGTTCGCGGACAACTCCTCGCGGACAGCGTCCGGAACCGCTCGGGGTGGCCTGAACTCGCCCCGACTGCCGACTGCCGACTGCCGACTGCCGACTGCCGACTGCCGACTGCCGACTGCCGACTACCGACTGCCGCCCGCCGGCTGCCTCTGCCGCACTGGGGGTGTCGCCCTGCGGTCAGCTGCCATCGGCACCCGTGCCCGCTGTGGAGTCCGTGCCGTCCGCGGCCGTGTCTCCGGTGCGCTCCGGCGTGGCCCGGTCGCCGCCCGGCCGCAAGGTGAGCAGCGTGATCTCGCTCGGTGCGAAGACCCGGAAGGGCGGCCCCCAGAAGCCGGCGCCCCGGCTGGTGTAGAGCTGCGTGCGCTCGCCGTGCCGGCTCAGACCCTGCACCACCGGCTGATCGATCCGGACGAGGAAGTTGAACGGCCAGATCTGGCCGCCGTGCGTGTGCCCGGAGACCTGGAGGTCGACACCGGCCGCAGCGGCCTGGCCGACGTACTTGGGCTGGTGGGCGACGAGCAGGACCGGCCGTTCCGGGTCTGCCCCGGCCAGCGCACCGAGCAGGTTCGCACGGTGCCCGGCCAGCCCGGAGGACTCCGCGGTCACGTCGTCCACACCGGCCAGGACGAGGAGGTCACCGCCGCGCTCCACCACGACATGGCGGTTGTGCAGCGGCTCCCAGCCCAGTTCCGCCATGCGGTCCAGCCAGCCTTGAGCTTCCCCGAAGTACTCGTGGTTCCCCGTCACGTAGACCTTCGCAAGCCGCGACCGGATCGTCCCGAGCGGCGCGGACTGCTCCCGGCGCTTGGCGGGGGTGCCGTCGGCGATGTCACCGGCGTGGACCACGATGTCCGCGTCGAGCGCGTTGACAGCCTCGGCGACCCGCGCCGACCAGCGGGCCCGGTCGATCGGCCCGAAGTGGGTGTCGGCCAGCACCACGACACGCGTTCCGTCCAGACCGCCGCCGAGCCGGGGGACGTGGACGTCCAGCCGCTTCACCCGGGGCACGCGCATGGCTTCGTGGTGTCCCCACGCCAGCAGTCCGGCGGAGACCACGGCGACGGCCACGGCAATGCTCCTGGCCCGCTCGGCGCCGCCGACGCCCAGCCCCATCAGCACGAGGTGCACCAGACCGCCCAGCACCGACCAGGTGAACAGCACCCAGATCACCCCGAGGGTGCTGTCCGCGATGCGGGCCGCCCGGTCGGAGCCCCGCCGCCCGTGGCCCGCGGCCATGAGGAAGGGGAAGGAGACCAGCCAGGCGGCGAAGACGACCGTGCCGACGAGGAAGACCGGGAACGGCCAGTCGACACCGGACGCGAACAGCGTCCACCAGGGCAGGAAGAACAGCATCACGAGGACGAGGAGAACCACGGCCCCGCCCAGCCGCCGACGCAGGGACCGCGGAGGACGCGGGCTGCCGTCCCCGGACGCGGGCTCCGCCCCGTCCCCGGGCCGCGTCGCGCCTGCCGCGCCGCTCTCCGGCCCTCCACCGGACGACCGGAGGTCCGATTCCGCCGGGATGGATTCGCTGTCTGTCACTGCGCCGCTCCTCATGTCCGCCCCCACCGTCAGTACCCATCGTCCGTCACACGGCGCCCCACGGAACCGCCCGGACCCTGTTGGGACGTCATCCGGCAGGGCTGCCGTGACGTCAGCGATCAACGAAACGCAGCAGAAATGATCACCGCTGAGATGGTCACACCCAACTCCCTTTGCTCACCGCGTACTTGTGGCGCCTGCTGATGACGTGGTGCCCTTGTGGCTCACGGGCAACAGACGTCAGGGAGGGGAACGAGTCTCATGATCAAGCGAATGGCAGCCGTGGCGGCACTGGTCCCGGTCGCGCTGGGCGTTACATCCGGTGCCGCTTCGGCGCACCCCGCGCCGAGGGCGACCGCGGCGGTGGTCACTCTGACCTACGACGCCAGTGGAGCAGGACAGTGGGCGGACGCGATCACGCAGGGCGTGAACAACTGGAACGCGGCGGACCACAACGTCCACCTGCAACCGGCAACCTCGCGCGGCTCGGCCAACTTCGTCTACGTGGCGACCAGCGGCTGGCCCCAGACGACACTCGGTCCGATTGTCCCGGGCGGCAGCAGAGGCCAGGTGCAACTGGGCCAGGAGGCGGTCGATGAGGGCTACGACATGACCCGGATCGCGGCGCACGAAACCGGGCACATCCTCGGGCTGCCGGACGACTACAGCGGACCGTGCTCGGAGCTGATGTCCGGCCACGGCCCCGGTACGTCGTGCACCAATGCCAAACCGAACGCGGCAGAGGCGGCACAGGTCGACCGGAACTACGCGAGCGGCGCGGCGAAGGTGAGCCCGAAGCGGCACCAGATCGTGATCGACGCCTGGCACGCACCGGTCCTCGCCGGCGCACACTGACGGGCAGCCGGAACGCAGGCAGGACGGCCGCACAGGGCCCCTGGACACACACGCAGAAGGCCCCCCGCCACCATGGCGAATTCCAGGGGCCTTCTGCGTACTGCTCGGTGAGGGCAACTGCGTGCGGAGGACGCGAGATCCGAACTCGCCGTGGAAACCCGACTCCTGTGGCCGGTGTCGCAACGACTCGTCACCGCCGCGGGAGCCCGGCCTCCGACCCGCTCGTCACACCTCCGCACTCACCGCACCCACTGCATCTGACGCATCTGACGCAGCGGGCCGGCTGTGCGCCACGGCCGCTGCGTCGGTCAGCCGGTCCTGTCGGTCAGCCGATCTTGTCGGTCAGGCCGGCGGACAGGTAGATCGCCTGGTGCTCGTCCTTCTCGCTCCGCCACGGCTCGATGAGTTCCAGGAGCGTGCTGGTCTTCGGGTCGATGATGACCTTGGTGACGCCGACGCCCCCCTGGTAGGCCAGCTCCGTCCCGCTGCGCCCGGCGCTGTCCTTGACGGTGCCGACGACGCTCACGCCCTTCAGCTGGGCGAGTGCCTTGAACAGCCCGCTGCGCAGTGCGGGACTGGCGGGGGCGTTGGCGAGCATGGTGCTCGCCTGCACGAAGCCGAGCGTGCCCGGGTCCTCAGTCCCGTCCGCGGAGGCCTTCGTCGTGTGCTCGATCTCCCGGAGCAGCGGTGTCGGGTTCGTGGTCAGGTGGTCCAGGGCGTTCCAGTCGAGGACCTTCGAGCCGAGCCTCCAGCCTGGGTCCTGCCCCTTGCGCACGGTCTTGCCGGCGACGACGTAGCTGACTTCCATGGACCGCGTGGTGTACACGTCGATGGTCTTGAAGTGGGTCTTCCAGTACTTCCCCGAGCCGGTCGACCGAGTGGCCGCGACCTCGGCGACGTTGTTCAGGAAGGCCGCAGCGGACTGCGCCTGCGCCCCGTGCTGCGTACCCGAAGGCGCCCCGCCCATGTTCGCGGACGTCACCACGACGCCGGCCGCGACCGCGGCGGCAGCAAGGACGGCGATGACGCGGCGGCGCTTCCGGAACGGCGTCACCACGGAGTCCTTCCGCGCGTCCTGGAGCGGAGCCCGGCCCGCGTCCTCCCGCACGGCTCCTTCGACCGCCGCCAGCGCCCGGGCCAGCGCCGGAGCCGACGGCGGCTCGACCCTGCCCGCCGCTTGCAGCGCCTCGGCGCCCGGGAAGTCCAGCAGTGCCTGTCGCTCCGTCATGCCCGTCTCCTCCATGTCGTACGTACTCATGCCAGGTCTCCCGTCACGGCCAGATTCCGTCCCGCGGGACGGGCCTGCGTGATCCGCTCGCGCAATCTGCCCCGTGCCCGGTGCAGCCGCGAACGGGCCGTTCCGGCGGGGATGCCCACGGCGGCGGCTGCCTCGGCCGGCGTCAACTGCTCCCAGCTGACGAGGAGCATCACCTCCCGCTCCGCCGCAGGCAGTTCGGCCAGTGCGCTGCGCAGTGCGGGCGCCAGCGTCGCAGCGTCCAGCCGCTGATCCACGGCCTGCCACGGGTCGGTGACCTCTGTCTGCGACAGGACCTCCGCCCGCGCCGCCCGCCGCACATGGCCCGCGAGGACGTTGCGGGCCACCCCGAACAGCCAGCCGCGTGCGGATCCGCGCGAAGGGTCGAACGTTCGCCGCGCGGCAAACGCCTGCAGCCATGCCTCGGCGAGCAGATCGTCCGCCGCGCCCGGCATCCGCCGCGCGAAGTAGCCGTGCAGGGCCGCCGAGTGCTTCTCGACCAGCGGCGTGAACGCCGCCGGATCGTCGGCGGCCATGGACAGTTGGGCATCACTGCGGCGGTCGCCGTGTTCGTCGCGTTCCGATTCCACGGAATCTCCGTCTCCGACCGCCGGGTGACGGTCTCACCCTCTACTTGTCTCGCGGCCCTCGTTGCGTTCGCGCTCCGCGTGGATGGTGCCAACATCGGTCCCGGCTGTTGCAGGCCGAGAGGAGATCGATCGCGCTGCGGTGTCCGGGATGCCGGATGGTCCGCACAACGGCAACCACGGAACGACGAAGGCCCCGACCGCGGGAATTCGCCAACCGGTCGGGGCCTCGCCCATCACTTCGCGGTGGCCCGCTCGATCCATGCGCGGTGGGCCGTCAGGTCGGTGTAGATGCCGGGACCGGTGGCACACTCCGGGTCGGCGTCGCCGTCGCGGCTGGTTGCCCCGATCAGTTCCCACCGCCCGGGACGGCCCTTGATCTGCGGCCCGCCGGAGTCGAGGATGCACGCCTGCGCGTTCTTGGTGGGGCTGTCGGTGCACAGCTCGTTGGCCGGGTTGTAGTTCTCGCTGCACCGGTCGTCGGGGACGAGCGTGGTGTCCAGTTCCTGCAGACGGATCGGGGGGTTCGGGCAGTCGTTGCCGTCCTCGCAGGTCATTCCCCAGCCGAGGATCCGAGTGCTGGTGCCCACCGGCCCGGATTTCGCGGCCAGTTTGATGGGCTTGGCGTCCACGGGGTGGTCCAGCTTCATGACGGCCACGTCGTTGCGGAACGGCTCGTAGGAGAAGTCCGGGTGTGCGATGACCTCGATGACCTTCGCTTTGGCACCCTTCGTCCGATCGTGGTCGCCGACCCGCACGGAAAGCTGCTGGGGCTTGACGTTCACCGTGCAGTGCCCGGCGGTGACGATCCAGTCCGGTTTGATCAGGGAGGCTCCGCAGTAGTGGTGGCCGTCCTTCTGGATGCTCACCATGAACGGGTACGGCGCGGTGGCATCGTGTCCCCCGATGATCGCTGAAGCCGACGGTGCCGCTGCCATGGTGAGCGTGATCGCCCCCGCCACCGCAAACAGTGCCGCCTTGCCGCGCTTGGTCATCTGTCCTCCTGCGTCTTGTCGAAGTCGGCTTGAAGTCAGTTGAAGTCCCCTTGGGGCCCGCCCGAACTTCTGGATCCGAACCTTCACGTCGGACCCGGCCGGATCCGACGGGGTCCAGCCTGTCCCGGTCGGCACCCTCGGCGCGTCACCCTTCCCGGCCGGGCGGACCTGCCCGAAAGTCTTACGGCACGCCCGCTGGATCGTGCTGCGGGACGACCGACGGGCAAGCGGGTACGCGTGATGCGGGCAGGCAGATCACTGCGTGCGGGCAGCACCGGCGACGGCGGATACCGTGTGCAGGCGAAGTTGCCCGTACGCGGACGAGGTGGTGGCGTGAGTGACCGTCAAGGTAGTCCTCCTCGACGACGAAAAGCTGGTGCGCAAGGGCATCCGGATGATCCTCCACGCCGAGCCGGACATCGAGGTGGTCGCCGAGGGCGATGACGGCTCGGTGGCAGTGGACCTGGTGGCCAGGCACCGCCCGGACGTGGTGCTCACCGACATTCAGATGCCCCGCGTCGGCGGCCTGGAGGTCGCCCGCCAGCTCACCGCGCTGCCCGATCCTCCAGTGGTCGCGGTGCTCACCACCTTCGACGTCGACGAATACGTCTACGCCGCACTCCGGCACGGCGCGGCGGGGTTCCTGCTCAAAGACACCTCGCCGCGCGAACTGGCCGAAGCGGTACGGGTCCTCGCGCGCGGCGAGGCGATGCTCTCACCGCGCATCACCACCAAGCTGCTGTCCGTCTTCGCCACGAGTGCGGCCGCCCCGCGGGCGCGATCGCGGATGGCGGAGCTGACCGCACGCGAGCGCGAGGTCGCCGTGGCAGTCGCCCAGGGCCACAGCAACTCCCGGATCGCCACCGACTTGTCCGTGAGCCAGTCCACGGTCAAGGTCCATCTCAGCCGGATCATGACCAAGCTCGATGCGGCCAACCGCACCCAGGTCGCGCTCATCACCCACGACGCCGGACCGATCTGAACGCCTGACTTGCCGGTGACATCACCGAGTGCTGCGGCCCGTCGGACACGGCATGCGGCGGATCGGCGAGGCGGGTGCCCGGCGGAACGCCACGATCTCCGGCAGAGTCAAGCTCCGGCAGAGTCAAACTCCGGTTGTGGATGCTCCGGACACCGAGGTGGGCAGCGCGGCATCGATCCGGAAGCCGCCGTCACCGGTGGGTCCGGACCCCATGGTGCCTCCGGCCAGGCGGACCCGCTCCATCAGCCCGATCAGCCCGTGTCCCCCGCTGGGCAGCAGAGGCTCACCGTCGGCAGCCGGCTCGGGGCGCCTTCCTGGCGGGCCGTTGACGATCTGCACCCGTACGGTTCGCGGGCCGAAGGCGAGGCGAATCTGCGTCGTGGCGCCCGGGGCGTGCTTGTGCACGTTGGTCAGAGCCTCCTGCACGACCCGGTGTGCGGCACGCTCGACCGGCTCTCCCAGCGGCTGCGGCGCGCCCTCGACGAGCACGGTGACGGGCAGCCCGGCGGTCCGGGAGCCCTCGGCCAGCTCGGCGATCCTGTCGACGGCCGCCCCGGGGACAGGCCGCCGCTCGGCCGATGCGGCAGGGTCGTGTGGGGCGGCCCCTGCCCCACCCTTCGCGGCGTCGCTTCCCGTGGATGCCGGTGGCGCCCCCGCCCCGGTGGCCGGGCCGTTCCTGAGCAGCCCGAGCATCTCGCGGAGTTCGGTGAGCGCGCGCCGGCCGGCCGTCTGAATGATCTGCGCGGTCTCGCCCGTAACCTCCGGGTCGTGGGCGACAGCGCTGAGCGCGTTGGCGTGTACGACGATCAGGCTCACCTGGTGGGAGACCACGTCGTGCATCTCTCCGGCGATGCGCCGGCGCTCCTGCTCCCGCGCGGCCTCGGCGACGAGCCGCTGTTCCCGCTCGGCGCGCTCCGCCCGTTCGACGAGACCGGCGACGACGGCACGCCGCTGGCCCACGTAGAGCCCCAGCAGCAGCGGCACCAGGCAGGAGAAGACAAAGTTCACCGCGAACCAGGTCACCACAGTCCGGAAGCTGGACCACGCTGCCGCATTCCAGGGCGCGAGGGCCACCAGCCCGATACCGGCCGATGCCCAGACGATCCGGCGGCTGTGCGGGCCGCGATAGGCACCCTCCGCGTAGTAGGCGAGCGGCGTCGCGAAAGCCGAGACCTGGAGGATCTTGGCGAGCAGCCCGATGGCGAGTACCAGTTCGGGCGCCCGGCGCCGTGCGAGCAGCGGCAGTGCGCTCACCGCGGCGATCAGCAGATTCGCCCAGGGAGCGGCCGGTCCCATGGAGGGGTTCTGGGCGCTGATCCACACTGCGAGCAGCAACGCGACGGCCGTCAGCACCAGATCCATGGCACGCGCGGGCAGGAGGGGCGAGCGGGGTACGGGCCGCGCCACGGGGCTCTGCGCCGCGCTTCCGTCGCCGGCGGGCAGGAGCGCCCAGCTGCGCAGCGTGTTCCCGAGCTGACGAGTGCGACTGGTGGTTCTCACCCGGCGAGGATAGGGGGTGCCGGATCATGGCAAGTGACCCGAACTGCAACCCCGTAACGATATCGGCCCTGTGCTGCCGCCTCCTCCGCCTCCGACGGACTCGCGTGCTCCGTGCCGACGCTCTCCCGGTCCTCCGGCGCCATCCCCACGGGAGCACCGCGGCCCTCTCCGCAGTCGTCGCCATGCCGCCCCACGGGCCGCGCCGAAAGATGGGCGTGCCGGCCATCTTGCCGAACACCTGGCCCCTCGACACGCTGTGTGCATGACATGCCTGGGTGTCCGCCCCTGCCGGGACGGGCCGACGTACCTCGGCACCGCGCCCCGGTGATGTCCCGTCAGAGGCGGTGTGGACGCGACGAAAGCGCGCCTATCCCCTCCCATCTCCCACGGAGGTCGGACGCATGCGCTTGAGCCGGGAAAGACAGCGGGGCGGCGGGTGGAAGAGAATGGCCGAGTTGCTCCCTGTCGTCGCCGTCATGGTGGCGACCACCCTCGTCGGTTCGTCGAACGCCGAGGCGACGGTGCCCTCGGCGCCGTCGGGATTCACCCTCACCTGGAGCGATGACTTCAACGGTGCCTCCGGCACCGGCATCGACCAGAGCCTGTGGAAGTACGACACCGGTGCGGGCAGCACGTTCGGCACCGGTGAGATCGAGACCATGACCAGCAGTACGTCCAACGTCCACTACGACGGCCAGGGCCATCTGGTGCTCCAGGCCCTGCACTCCGGTTCCGACCCGGCGAGCGGCTGGACGTCCGGACGCGTGGAGACCCAGTCGGCGGCCTTCGGCGCTCCGGCCGGCGGCGTCGTACGCATCGAGTCCGTCCTCCAGCAGCCCAACGTCACCACCGCCAACGGCGCGGGCTACTGGCCGGCGTTCTGGATGCTCGGCTCGACGCTGCGGTCCGGCGTGACCTGGCCGAAGTCCGGTGAGGTCGACATCATGGAGGACATCAACGGCCGCAGCTCCGATTTCAGCACCATTCACTGCGGCGTGAACCCGGGCGGCCCGTGCAACGAGTCGACCGGCATCGGCTCAGGCGAGCGTGCTTGTGCGGGCTGCCAGACCGGCTTCCACGACTACGCGGTGGAGATCGACCGCTCGGTTTCGCCGGAGCAGGTCCGGTTCTACCTCGACGGGACCAATTTCTTCACCGTCAAGGCCAACCAGGTCGATGCGGCCACCTGGGCCGACGCGATCGACCACCCCTTCTTCATCATCTACGACCTGGCTATCGGTGGCGGCTTCCCGGCCGCGTACGGCGGCGGTCCGAACGCGGCCACGGTCTCCGGCGGCAAGCTGGTGGTCGACTCGGTGGCCGTGTACAACAAGGCGGCCGGGGGCGGTTCGGGGGCCGGCCGGACGATCATCGGTCCGGGCGGCAAGTGCGTGGACGTGGCGGGCGACGACACCGGCGTCGACGGCACAGCCGTCCAGCTCTGGGACTGCCAGACGGCGGCGAAGGACCAGCACTGGACCTGGAGCGGCCAGACCCTGCGGACCCTCGGCAGGTGCCTGGACATCGCCGGCGGCGTCAACGCGAACGGCACCAAGCTCCAACTGGCCAACTGCAACGGCGGCGGCTACCAGAACTGGGTCGCCAACGCCGACGGTTCGCTCTCCAACCCGCTCACAGGCCGCTGCATCGACTCTCCGTCCGGCGCCACCGCCAACGGCACCCGACTCCAGATCTACGACTGCAACGGTTCGGCCGCCCAGAAGTTCGCCCTGGCCTGAGCCCCAGCCTCTCTCCCGGTACTCCGAAGGGCCCCACCGCGAACGGTGGGGCCCTTCGACATCGTGCCCGCTGAGGGCAACTGCGGAGGATACGAGATTCGAACTCGTGAGGGGTTGCCCCCAACACGCCTTCCAAATGTTCGCCCGGGGGTTCGGGGGTGTGCGGGGGCATCCTGACCGGCGGCGCGGCCAGCGGCTACATGATTGCCGAACCATGGCGTACGCCTGCGAATGAGACCAGAACTGAGGCCGTGCGGGCGTTCATTTCCGGTCACCGGGCCGCACCACTGCATGGCCCGGCCGGTGACGGAGGCGATGCATTCGAAGTCGTGGTCGCGGTGCAGGAGCGTCAGGTATGTGAGCGGCGGGGCGTACGGGGCGGAAAGTCATCCCCGTGGCATTGGCCGAGAGCGTCGCGTACACCACCCCCGTGCCCAGCGCCACCGCCGGCAGCGTCTCCTCGCGCAGTATCGCCCGCAGCCGTCGGCCGGTCGTGCCGATCCGGCGCAGCAGCAGGAACTCGTTGCGGCGGGCGCCTGTCGCCCTCACTGGCTCCTCAGGCTGTCTGGCCTGCGGCGAAGGCCCGGACCAGGTTGTGCAGGAAGTAACGGCCGGGGACCGGCTCCTGGAGGAGGTTGGCGTCGGCGAGGCTCTCCATGTAGGTCTCGGCCTCGCGGGGTGTGACGCCGGCGAGGGTCGCGGCGGTCTGAACGTCGATGTCGGGTACCTGGCGCAGCCCGAGGACGCGCAGCATGCGCCGCTGCGGGACGGACAGGCGCAGATAGGAGAGCTGGAGGGACGGGGCGACTCCGTAGGCGTCGATGGAATGGCCCGAGGAGAGGCGCTCCGCCAGCTGGTTCAGGCTCCGGCCCGGGTGGCCCCGCAGCCAGGCACCGGCGAGTTTGACAGCCAGAGGCAGGTGTCCGCAGTGATGGACGACCGATTCGACCAGCTGGACGGGCTCGGCTTCGATGCGGTGCGGACCGACGACGGCAGTCAGCAGTTGGGCGGCCTCGGCCTGGTCCAGTACGTCCAGGGTCAGCAGCCGCGCCTGGTCCAGGCGGGCCAGTCGTCGGCGGCTGGTGACGATGACCCGGCAGCCGGGCGCGGTCGGCAGCAGCGGCTGGACCTGCGCCTCGTCCGCTGCGTCATCCAGTACCAGCAGCATCCGCCGGTCCCGCGTCAGACTGCGGAAGAGCGCCGCGCGTGCGCCCTCGTGCGGCGGTATCTCAGAGCCCGGCACACTCAGTGAACGCAGTACGAGTTCCAACGCGGTGGCCGGTTCGACAGGGCGCTTGGGCTGCGCGAAACCCCGGAGGTCGACGAAGAGCTGGCCGTCCGGAAAGCGGGGGGCGAGCTGATGGGCGAGGTGCACCGCGAAGGCGGTCTTGCCTATGCCCGCCAGACCGTCCACCACGCAGACCGTCGTCCGGGACACCCGCTGCGACAGCAGGTCGCGCAGTTGGCTCAGCTCCTCCTGACGCCCGATGAAGTCTCCTGTATCCGGGGGGAGTTCGTCGGGGACAGCGACACGGGCCTTCGCCGCGAGTGTCGTCGAGGTGGAGCGGAGGGGCAGGTTCAGCGTCGGGTCGTTGGTGAGGATCTGCTGGTGCAGAAGCCTGAGTTCCGAACCGACGGCGATTCCGAGCTCACCCCGCAGCCGTTCGCTGACCTGCCGGAACGCGTCGAGTGCTTCGGCCTGGCGGCCCTGCCGGTAGAGCGCCAGCATCAGCTGTGCCCAGAAGTGCTCCCGCCACGGGCACGTGCGCACCTCGTCGCGGAGTTCGACGACGACCTCGCGATGCGCCCCGCGTTCCAGATCGAGGTCGATGCGCTGCTCCAGCGCGCAGTAGCGGCGTTCGGTGAGCCCCGGGACGAAATCGCGGTGCAGGACGTCCGAGGGCACATTCGACAGTGCGGGCCCGCGCCACAGGCCCAGCGCCTCGCGCAGCAGTGCGCTTTCCCTTCGGTGGTCCCGGTCGGCAGCCATGCGCTGGGCCATTGTCAGCGTGCTGCGGAAACGCAGCAGGTCCAGCTGGGAGTCGTCCGCGGTCATGAGATAGCCGCCCGGAAGGGTACGGATCGGCTCCAGCCGCTCGTCGGAGGATGGGCTCAGTATCCGGCGCAATCTCATGACATAGGAGCGCAGCGTCGTATGGGCGCCTTCGGGTGGATTTTCACCCCATAGATATGCGGCCAATTCATCCATGGAAACCGTTTGATTGGCACGCAGCAGCATCGACGCCAGTAAGATTCTTAACTTCGCCGCCGGTACGGGCACTTCTCGCTCCCCGCGCAGCACACGCAATGGCCCAAGTAATTGGAAGCTTAGGTTGCTTTGCGTCACCATCTCGCGTCCCATCTACGGGCCCCTGTGCCGCTGTGCGGCGCGGAGCGGGCATTTTATTGGCGCATAGGAGGCCGGCAAATTCATGCTGCCAGGCGCCGGCGCCACCGTCCAGCCACTGAGACGCCACAGTTGCCTGAGATTCTTTAGACGGACGAGGTCCGCGTTCGATGCAAGTTGTTTCTCGGTCATTCTGTAACGGCAACGGCCGAGTGGCCGAGAATTGCCGCAAGTGCCCTCAGGAACCTCACGCAGGAAAACGAAGGAGTGGGCGTGTACGACTCATCCATGCTGGTCAAGGAGATCTCCGACTGGTTGTCAAGGCCCGCCGACGAGGTGGATCGACAATTCACAGGATCGGAACGTGACAGGATAAGGACGGCAGTTGCCGAGCTGAACGAAAATGCCTTGTCCGGAGATCCGGAGAGCTTTTATCACCAACAGCTCCTGTTGTCCCGTATCTACCACCTGATCACGCGTATCCCGGATGCGGAGACAGCAGAGGGCTCGCTCGCGGTCCATGAGGTGACCCGGCTGCTGGAGCAGGCGACGCTGCTCGGCGAGGACCGGCAGCTGGACGCCGCGCTCCTGGAGGGGCTGCCCTCCGACCCCGGTGAGTTCCTTTCCTGGCTCAAGGGACAGGCCAGGCAGCACCGCGTTTTCAAGCACCCGTACTACACGGACTTCATCCGCAACCACGCCACCGCGGCGGACGTGCGCACGTACATGATCCAGGAGTCCGTGGTCGACGGTCGGTTCGACGACCTGCTGGCTCTGATGCAGGTGGGCACCAGCGGTGCCGCGAAGATGGAGATCGCGTCCAACTTCTGGGACGAGATGGGGAATGGAAAGCCCGAAGAGGTCCACACCACTCTCTTCAACCAGATATTCGACGTGTTCGAGGTGTCCGAGACGGAGCTGGAGGAGACGCTGACCGCCACCGCACTCCTGAGCGGAAATCTCGCAGTGCTCCTCAGCCGGTACCGGCACCGGTATCCGGAGGCCGTCGGTTTCCTGGGCATGACGGAATGGCTGGTGCCGGACCGCTTCGTGCAGGTGGTGAGCGCGTGGGAACGACTCGGCCTGCCGGACGTGGGGATCGTCTACCACCGTCTGCACATCACCATCGACTCCCAGCACGCCGCGGGCTGGTTCCACAACATCGTGAAACCGGCCGCGCCGTCGGAGTACATGCGACTGGGAATCGCCCGCGGGGCGTTGTGGCGGCTCAACTCCTCGGCGCGCTATCTGGACGAACGGCTGGCCGAGGTGCCCGGACGGGTGGCCGGTGAGAAGGCGGAGGACCGCGTCGCCGCGGAGACCACCGCGCTCGTCACCGGATGACGTGGCGCGGAGCCCCGTCCGACGGACCCGGGCCTGCACACGGACCCGTACCCGGCCGGAAGCACCTCGTGGAACAAGCCTCACGGAATGAAAGGCGAGTCATATGCCCCTGACCGACCAGCGTTTCTCGATCATCGACATCCCGGCGGTCCAGCCGAATGTGCTGGCCAGCTATGACAACTGCCCGGTAGACGAGTACATGGGCAACGGCACCCGGTACAAACGGTTCTCGCAGTACCGCATGAGCTTCACGGAGAGTGCCGGTTGGGGTTTTGAACTCCTGCCGCACCGGGACTACACCACGTTCAAGAAGTTCAATAACGTCGCCGGTGGTATCCGCCGGGGATATCTGCCGATCGAGGTGGATTTCACGCCG
Source organism: Streptomyces sp. NBC_00440 (assembly GCF_036014215.1). Classification (NCBI taxonomy): domain Bacteria; kingdom Bacillati; phylum Actinomycetota; class Actinomycetes; order Kitasatosporales; family Streptomycetaceae; genus Streptomyces; species Streptomyces sp. NBC_00440. The sequence goes on along the minus strand of NZ_CP107921.1, from coordinate 3,914,655 downwards.
CTCATCCGGGCCGGGGCCGAGGGGTTCCCCCTTGACACCAAGGACGAATGGCAGATCAACGTCCATCAGAACCGCACCCGGGCCACCGGTGAGAAGCCCGGCCCGCTGACGCCGGAGGGCGTGCACCACGACGGGCACGAATTCGTCATGATCGCCGTCCTGCGGCGCAACAACGTCGGGGGCGGTCTGACCCGGCTGTGGGAGCCCGGCGCGGAGGAGCCGTTCTGGGCCGGCACCCTGGATGCCGGTCAGGCTGTGCTGCTCGACGACCGGGCGCTCGCACACGACGTCACGGACGTGCTCTCCGCCGACGGCGGTCCCGGGCACCGCGACATCCTCATCGTCGCCTTCTCCCGCTGGAGCGAGAAGTGGTACGGCGACCAGCACGACGAGGCGGCCCTGGACGACGTGCCGGAGCCGTCGGGGATGTAGGGGCGCGGTTCTGGGTCCGGACCGCCGGGGGCCGCACACCGTACGAGCATCTCTCGTCGGTGTACGACCCCCGAGCGGCCGGGCGACCGGTCGGGCACCGTCACGACTCCCGGAAGCAGGTGGCACATGTACGACTTCGTGAAGTACCAGGCACTGGGCAACGACTACTTGGTCATCGATCCGCAGCGGATCGACCTGCTGGGGCTGCCGTCCACCGCGCAGGCCGCCCGCCTGCTGTGCGACCGGCACTTCGGCATCGGTGCTGACGGGGTCCTGCTGGGACCGGTCGGCGCGGTGAGAGACGGCGAGCCGGTCGTCCTGCGCGCCTTCAACTCCGACGGCAGCGTCTGTGGCAGGAGCGCCAACGGACTGCGGATATTCGCCCTCCACCTTTACCAGTACCACCAGGGAGCGCGGGACGTCGTCATCCGTACGCTCGCGGGCGACACCGCGGTGCGGATCGAGGACCTCGACGAGGGCATCGCCCGGGTGGAGATGGGCCGCCCCACCTTCGAGGCGGCGGACATTCCGGCGCAGGACCTGCCCGGCCCCGTCGTGGCCCGGCCGCTGGACGTGGCAGGGCGACAGCTCCAGGTGACCTGTCTGAACAACGGCAACCCGCACACCGTCGTCCCGCTCCCCGAGGTGTCCGCCGCGCTGGCACATGAGGTGGGGCCGCTGATCGCGGGCCATCCGGCCTTCCCCGAGCGGACCAACGTGCAGTTCATGCGCGTGCTCGACCGCGAGACGGTGGAGATCGAGATCTGGGAGCGCGGCGCGGGCTACGCCCTGGCCTCCGGCAGCAGCGCCTGCGCCGCGGCCAGCGCCGCTCATGCCCTGGGCCTGGTGGACCACGCGGTACGGGTGCGGATGCCCGGCGGTGCCTTCGAGACGGCCATCGACGCGCAGGGCGCGGTCACCCTGTCCGGCGCTTCGGAGCAGGTCGCGGCCGGATTCCTGGCACCGCGACTCCGCGCCCGTCTCGGACTGCCCGCCGCACTGGACACGGCCGCACCGGACACGCCGGTAACAGGCCCGCCCGCACCGGAAACGGACACCAGCAGGCCGACCGCCGGTGCCCCGGCCGGGCAGGGGACTGCCGCATGACGCCCCTCGACGCCGGCATCGCCGCGAAGCCGTTCTACTCCATCGCCCGTTGGACGTTCGTCGACTCCGCCGGGCGCTACGACATCGACCTCGGCAACAGCTACGTACCGAGCCGCAGACTGTCCGACCTGAGCGTCCCCGCGGACCTTGAGCTCGGCTACGGGACCGACCGGGGCACCACGGAACTGCGCGACCGGATCGCCGGACTGTACGGCGGCCGGCCGGAGTCGGTCACCGTCACGCACGGCGCGCAGGAGGCGCTGTTCCTGTTGTTCGACGTGCTGCTGCGGCCCGGCGACCAGGTGATCGCGTTCAACCCCGGATGGCAGCCGCTGCTGGACCTGCCGCCCCGGCTCGGCGCGAGCGTGACGGTCCTGCCGTACGGACCGGATCTGTCCGTGGACGCCGCCGCCGTGACCGCGGCGGCCGGTGAGAACCTGCGGCTGATCGCGCTGAACTCGCCCTGCAACCCCACAGGCCGCCGGGTCGAGGAGGAGGAACTTCGGGCGCTGGTGGCGCTGGTGGCTGAGCGGGACGCCTATCTGCTGGTCGACGAGGAGTACGCGATCGATCTGTCGCGCTCCCCGGCCGTGGGCCAGGACCGGGTGATCTCGGTCTCCGGTCTGTCCAAGACCTACGGCCTGCCGGGTCTGCGCACAGGCTGGGTGTACGGCGCGCCGCAGGTGGCGGAAGCCTGCGCGGAGCGCAAGTTCCTCACCTCGATCGCCAACTCCGTGCTGTGCGAGGCCCTGGCCTGCTCGGCGCTGGACCGGCACGAGGACTACGCGCGGGAGTACCACCGGCTGTGCGCCCCGGGCCTGCGGCTCGTCGAGGAGTGGGCGGCCCGCCACCCGGATGCCGTCCGGCTGGCGCCGCCACAGGGCACGCCCTTCGCCTGGATACAACTGCGTACCGGCGAGACCTCCTTGGCGCTGTGCCGCCGGGCGCTGGAGGCCGGTCTGTTGCTGACCCCCGGGGAGACCATGGGCTCAGACGAAGGCTTCCGGCTCGGCTTCGCCCGCGAGATCGACACGGTGACCGAGGGCCTGCGGCGGCTGGACACCGTACTGCTGCCGGACGGGCCGTCCGGCGGGGACGGGCCGTCCGGCGGTTGAGGGCGTACCGGCCTCCCTCAGGATCGCGCCGGTTGGCCGGTCTCCTCTTCCTTCTCCTCCTCGGGTGGCCGGGGTACGGCTTCGGCTTCGTCTGCGGTCCCGTCTCCGGCCCCGGCCACCGGACGTGACGGCGCGGTGCGGGTCAGCAGTACGCCACTGACGATCAGCACCGCGCCCACCACGGTGTTCCAGCCCAGCGACTCGTTCAGGAAGAACACCCCGACGATCGCCGCCCACAGCGGGGTCAGATACGCAACCGTGGAGGCGACCGTCGAGCCGACTGCGCGGATCACCGACAGGTTCCACATGTACGCGAGCCCGGTGCCCACGGCGCCGAGCACCACCATGCCGGCCATCGGCCCCGTCCCGGCCCAGTGTGGTGTGCCGCTCAACATCGGTGCGCACACAGCGAGTTCGAGGGCCGCCCAGCTGACCTGGATGGCGGTCAGGGTGATCGCGGGGATGTCTCCGCCGGACAGGAACCGGCGGGTGTAGGTGTAGCCCAGCCCGTACGAGGCGGTGGCGACCAGGCAGATCACACTCCCCTTCATCAGCGAGGACTGCCCGCCCGACCACACGCCGAGCACCACCAGGGCGCCGACCAGGCCGGTGGCGATGCCGAGCAGCCGCCGCAGGGTCGGTTTCTCGTCCGGCAGCATGACCACTACCCAGACCAGGGTGAACAGGGGAATGGTGGAGTTCCACACCCCGGCCGTGACGGAGGTGATGTACTTCTCGCCCCAGGCGAACAGGGTGAAGGGGAAGGCATTGAGCACCGTCCCCACCACCAGGGCGTGCCCCCACACTCGCAGGTCACGCGGCACCCCCAGCCGCCGCACCAGTACCAGGCCCCACAGCACCAGTGCTCCGAAGAAGCACCGCCAGAAGGCGACCCAACCCGGTTCGATACCGGCTTCGACACCGATCTTGATGAGCGCGAACCCAGACCCCCAGATCATCGAGCAGATGACGAACTGAGGTACCCACGACTTGGCCGGTACAGCGGATAAGGCGTCTACGGAGCTTGCCACTTCGGGTCCTTTCGATTTTCCGTGCGTTTCTTGTCGCGCGTTTCTTGTCGTGCGTTTCACGGGGGCGGACCTGTGCCCCTCGATTACGTCTCCGTGCTGCGCCCGACCGCCGCCGAGGCGAAGGCGCGCACCAGGGGATGGGGCCGGGAGGTGTCGTCGGCCAGTTCGGGCTGGAACAGGGTGGACAGGAAGAACGGGTGCCCCGGCAGTTCGGCGATGCGGGGGTGGCCGTCGTCGTCGTGGCCGGTGAAGCGCAACCCGTGGTCGCGCAGGGTGCCGGCGTACCGGGGGTCCAGAGCGTGCGTGCACTGGTAGCGCTCCACGGTCGTACGCGCGCCGAGCGCTTCCTCGGCCAGTGAGCCGGGCTCGATGCGGACAGTCCCCTCATGGCCCGCGAGGTCGCGCGACAGCGGCACGATCAGCGGAAGCGGGCTGCCGGGGGAGTTCTCGGCGTGTGCGGCACCGTCCAGCGCGCAGACGTGGCGGGCGAATTCCAGGAGGACGTGCAGGAAGCCGCCGCAGGTCGCCAGCAAGGGGATGTCCCGCTCGCGCGCCGTGCGCACAGCGCTCACCGCTCCGGCCTCGCTCAGGTACGGGCTGCCCGGCACCAGCCAGATGCCGTCGAACCCGGCCAGGTCCCGGGGGCCGTCGAGCTGCGCGGTCGACACCCAGTAGGCGTCCACCAACAGCCGTTCGCGGCGCCATAGCGTCTCCAGCATCGGCGCATAGCGGGTGTGCGCGGGCACGCCCGCCGACCGCTCGCCGACGAGCGCGATCCGGGCGGGCCGGGTGCGCGAAAGGTCCGGGTCGGCCTGGGGGTGTGGTGCGACGGTGGTGGGCACGCCGGAATCATCCAGTAGCCATGGCAAAAGGACAAACGATGGCTTCTGATTCCTCGATAAGTGATGCTGATCCGGTGGACCCACGCCTGCTCAAGACCTTCTCGGCCGTCATCACGCACGGCTCCTTCTCCGACGCCGCCAGGGAGCTGGGCTACACCCAGTCCGCGGTGTCCCAGCAGATCGCCTCACTGGAAGGGGAGTTGGGCGTCGAGTTGGTCCGTCGACGGCCGGTCGGCCCGACGGAGGCCGGTACCCGGCTGATGGACCACGTGGCCTCGATCCTCCTGCGTATCGACGCCGCACGCGCGGAAGTCCAGAGGGTGAAGGGCGGAACCACCGGGCGGCTGACCGTCGGCATCTGTCCACTGGCGGCCACGGCACACGCACTGCGCATCATCGGTGAGGTGGCCCGACGGGCCGGCGTGCACGAGCTGACGGTACGTACGCTGCCGCGCCAGGCCGTCGCCGAGGGCGCCGCCACCGGCGAACTGGACCTCGGCCTGGTCGACGGCTTCGCCCTGTCCGATGACCCCCTGCGCCCGCCCCGGGTGGCCGGGCTGCACGGCGTACCGGTCTGCCGGGAGCCGGTGGTGGTGGCCCTGCCGTCCCACCACCCCCTGGCACACCGCACGGGTCTGCGGCTGGCGGACCTGATCGACGCCCGGTGGATCGACGCACCGGGCGTGAGCGCCCCCCTGGCGGACCTGTCCGCCGTGGTCGGAGACAGCCCCCATCTGCGGGTGGCCCTGCGGTACGACGGCCACGACGTGCGTACGTACACCGAGCTGCTTGCCGGAGGACAGGGCCTGGGCCTCCTCCCACGCTTCGCGCTCGCCGGGCGGCAGGACCTGGTCGGCATCCCACTGACACAGCCGGAACTGTCCCACCGCGTCGAGGCCCTGCGCGTCACGGGCGGCCCACCGGTGGTGGACGACCTGGTCGCATCGCTCACCGAGCCCGTCGAGCCCGTCGAGCCCGTCGGCACCGAGATCCAGCCGCGAAGCTGAAGGGGGACAGGAAAAGACGAAGGCCCGAACCGTTTCCACGGTCCGAGCCTTCTGCCTGCGGAGGATACGAGATCCGAACTCGTGAGGGGTTGCCCCCCCCAACACGCTTTCCAGAGGACCGACGCCATGTCATGAGCAAGCTCAATGAAGGGGAGGTCATCAAGAAGGTTCGCGAGCTGGAGAAGCAGGGAGACGCGGGAAAGGTCCGGAAGCCGGGACGGGTGTGGACCGTCAAGACATGGCTTCAGCACTGGGTGGAGGAGATCGCCAAACCGTCGGTGTGGGAGAACACCTAGGCCGGGTACGAGGTTGCCGTCAAAGTCCACCTGACTCCCGGTCCCGGCGCTCACCGCCTCGACAAGCTGGAGCCGGAACACCTGGAGCGCTTCTCCACGAAGACGCTGGCCAACGGCAGCAAGCCCGCAACCGCCCACCAGGCTCACCGCACCATCCGAACAGCGCTCAGCCACGCCATGCGTCGCGGCCACGTCCCCCGGAACGTCGCCACGCTCGCTGTCCCGCCCCGCATCGAAGACGAAGAGGTGGAGCCGTACGACATCGAAGAGGTGCAGCGACTTCTCTCCGAAGCGGCCAAGCTCCGGAACAGCGCACGCTGGTCCATCGCGCTCGCCCTCGGCCTCCGGCAGGGCGAAGCGCCGGGGCTGCGCTGGTCGGACGTGGACCTCCCGGCAGGAATCCTGCGGGTCCGCAAGAACCGTCTGCGGCCGAAGTACCTGCACGGCTGCGGGGGAGAGTGCGGGCGCAAGCCCGGCTACTGCAAGCAGCGAGTCAGGAAGAACGAGGACACAGCCAACACGAAGTCCCGTGCCGGCCGCCGGGCCATCGGTGTACCGGACGGACTGGTTCGTCTTCTGGAGCTGCATCGTAAGGAGCAGGACCAGGAACGATGTCGGGCCGCTCAGGAGTGGCGAGAGACAGGGTTCGTCTTCCCCTCACCCGTCGGCGCCCCCTTGGTGCCGAGTACCGACTACGACGCGTGGAAGCAGTTGCTCATCGACGCCAAGGTGCGCGACGGGCGCTTGCACGATGCCCGGAACACGGCGGCCACGGTGTTGCTCATCCTGGGAGCGCCTGAGCGGGTTGTGATGCAGATCACGGGCTGGTCGTCCACGGCGATGGCCGCCCGGTACCAGCACGTGACCGGCGGCATCCTGCAAGACGTGGCAAGCAAGTCGGTGGACTCGTCTGAGAGGTCGCGAAGAGCGACGAGGGAACATCGAAGGAAGCCCCCGAACAGCCTCGTTGAGACTGTGGTTGAGACTGCACAAGCAGAAGGCCCGGACCGTGTGAACGGTCCGGGCCTTCTAGCTGCGGAGGATACGAGATTCGAACTCGTGAGGGGTTGCCCCCAACACGCTTTCCAAGCGTGCGCCCTAGGCCACTAGGCGAATCCTCCGCGGCAAACAATACAAGACGTTGAGGAGTGCTAGCGAACTCGATTCCACCCGGGTGGATCAGCTAGGGTGTGGGTCAGCCCCTCACGTGGCGCTATCTGACTGAACTCCCCCAGGGCCGGAAGGCAGCAAGGGTAGGTTGGCTCTGGCGGGTGCGTGGGGGGCCCTTTGCGTTCCAGGGGCGTTCCCCGGGGTGTGGGTCGCTCGGGGCATGGATCGTTCGCGGGCGTGGGTCGCTCGGGGCGTTGGTTGTCAGTGGGCCCCGATAACCTCGTACATGTGTCGTCCCTTGCGCTGTACCGCCGCTACCGTCCCGAATCGTTCGCCGAGGTCATCGGGCAGGAGCACGTCACTGCCCCGTTGCAGCAGGCTCTGCGGAACAACCGGGTCAACCACGCGTATCTGTTCAGCGGGCCGCGCGGCTGTGGCAAGACCACCAGTGCGCGGATCCTGGCCCGCTGTCTGAACTGTGAGCAGGGGCCCACTCCCACGCCGTGCGGTGAATGCCAGTCCTGCCAGGACCTCGCGCGTAACGGTCCGGGGTCGATCGACGTCATCGAGATCGACGCAGCTTCGCACGGTGGCGTGGACGACGCCCGTGACCTGCGCGAGAAGGCGTTCTTCGGGCCGGCGAGCAGCCGGTACAAGATCTACATCATCGACGAGGCGCACATGGTCACTTCGGCGGGGTTCAACGCCCTGCTGAAGGTGGTCGAGGAGCCCCCGGAGCATCTCAAGTTCATCTTCGCGACCACCGAGCCCGAGAAGGTCATCGGCACCATTCGGTCGCGTACGCACCACTACCCCTTCCGGCTGGTGCCGCCCAGCACCCTGCGCGACTACCTCGGCGAGGTGTGCGGGCAGGAGGGCGCCCAAGTCGCCGACGGCGTGCTGCCCCTCGTCGTGCGGGCCGGGGCGGGATCCGTTCGGGACTCCATGTCCGTCATGGACCAGTTGCTGGCAGGTGCGGGCGAGGAAGGTGTGACGTATGCCATGGCCACCGCCCTCCTCGGCTATACGGACGGGACGCTCCTCGACTCCGTCATCGACGCCTTCGCCTCCTCGGACGGAGCCGCCGCCTTCGAGCTCGTCGACCAGGTCATCGAGCGCGGCAACGACCCGCGCCGGTTCGTGGCCGACCTTCTGGAGCGGCTGCGCGACCTGGTGATCCTGGCCGCCGTGCCGGATGCGGGGGAGAAGGGGCTGATCGATGCTCCGGCGGATGTCGTCACGCGGATGCAGGCGCAGGCCTCCGTCTTCGGCGCCGCCGAGCTGAGCCGCGCGGCGGACCTGGTCAACACCGGGCTCACCGAGATGCGCGGTGCCACCTCCCCGCGGCTCCAGCTCGAACTGATCTGTGCGCGAGTGCTGCTCCCGGCCGCCTTCGACGACGAGCGCTCCCTGCAGGCGCGGCTGGACCGTCTGGAGCGCGGCGGCGCCTTTGTGCCCGGTGGGCAGGGGCCCGCCATGGGGTACGTACCGGGCGCCGAGGCGCATCCCACGATGGCTGCGCCGACTGCACCGGCTGGTGGGCCTGTTGGGGCCGGTGGACCTGTGGGGGCCGGTGGGTCTGCGGGTCCTTCCGGGCCCGGTATGACGGTTGCGCCCGGCACGGGACCCGCCGCCGCTCGCGCCGCGGCCCGGGGGGACAGCCCGGGTGCGGTGCCCGGCGCCGGTCCTGCGGGTGCCCCTGCCCCCGCTCCGGCTGCGCCTTCTGCTGACGCTGCGAACGCGCCCTCGGCCGCTCCGTCCGATCGGCCCGCCGGTCCCGCGCAGCCCCCCGCCTCGGCCCCCGCCCCTGCCACCCGGCAGCCCGGCGCTTGGCCCGGTGCTGCCGCCCCTGCCCCCGCCGCCCAGCCCCAGCCTCAGTCCCAGCGCCCTGCGGGCAGTTGGCCGTCCGCCACCGCTCCGGGGCAGGGGCAGCCCGCGCAGGCGGCCCCGCCGGCTGCGTCTGCCGGCCCGTCGTCCGCGCCCCCCGCCGCGTCCGCGCCCGGTATGGCCCAGGGGGCGGCCCAGGTGCGGAACATGTGGCCCGACATCCTCGAAGCCGTCAAGAACCGGCGTCGCTTCACCTGGATCCTGCTCAGTCAGAACGCCCAGGTGGCCGGTTTCGACGGGACCACCCTCCAGCTCGGCTTCCCCAATTCGGGGGCCCGGGACAACTTCGCGTCCAGCGGCAGCGAGGACGTCCTGAAGCAGGTCCTCGCCGACCAGTTCCACGTCCAGTGGAGAGTCGACGCGATTGTCGACCCCTCCGGCGGTACGCAGCCCCCGGGCGGCAGCAACCACCCCGGCCCCGGTGGTTCCTCCCCTGCCCCGCAGCGCCCGGCGCCCCAGGCCGGAGGCGGTTCCGCGGCGCCCGGACCGGTCCAGCAGCCGCCCGCTCCGGAGCCGCCGCAGCGCCAGCGGCCGCAGGCCTTCCGGGAGCCCGAGCCGCCGCCGGTGCCGGACGGTCCGCCGCCCGTCTCGCTGGAGGACGACACCCCTGAGGACGACGACCCCGACCTGGTCGACTCGGCGCTCTCCGGCCACGATCTGATCGTGCGCGAGCTGGGGGCGACGGTGGTCGAGGAGTACACGAACGAGTAGAACGACGGGCAGCGAGGGCAGCGAGGGCAGCGAGGGCGGCACGAGCAGCACGAGCAGAGTGGGCAGCGCGGGCAGCCGGCCGCGTCCCGTGCGTGGAGGAATCTACGAACGCGCGTGGACACCGCTTTCGGTGGCCCGCACAAGGCCCGCGCCGGGCCGGCCCCGGTGCGCGGGCTAGGCTTCGCACCGTGAAGGTCCTTGTCATCGGCGGCGGCGCCCGCGAACACGCCCTGTGCCGCTCTCTTTCCCTCGACCCCGAGGTCACCTCCCTGCACTGCGCCCCCGGCAACGCGGGCATCGCGGAAGTGGCCGAGCTGCACGCGGTGGACGCGCTGGACGGCGCGGACGTCGCCCGGCTCGCGGTCCGCCTCGGTGCCGGGCTCGTCGTCGTCGGCCCCGAGGCGCCCCTGGTCGCCGGTGTCGCCGACGCCGTACGGGGCGCGGGCATCCCGTGCTTCGGTCCGAGCCGGGAGGCCGCGCAGCTGGAAGGCTCCAAGGCCTTCGCGAAGGACGTGATGGCGGGGGCGAACGTCCCCACCGCCCGTGCCTATGTCTGCACCACCCCGGCGGAGATCGACGCGGCGCTCGACGCCTTCGGCGCCCCGTACGTGGTGAAGGACGACGGCCTGGCCGCGGGCAAGGGCGTCGTCGTGACCGAGGACATCGCAGCCGCCCGCGCCCATGCGCTGGCCTGCGGCCGGGTGGTCATCGAGGAGTTCCTGGACGGCCCGGAGGTCTCGCTCTTCGCGATCTCGGACGGCGTGACCGTCCTCCCGCTCCAGCCCGCGCAGGACTTCAAGCGCGCGCTCGACGGCGACGAGGGCCCCAACACCGGCGGTATGGGCGCGTACTCCCCGCTGCCCTGGGCCGACCCCAAGCTGGTCGACGAGGTCATGCAGACCGTGCTCCAGCCGACCGTCGACGAGCTGCGCCGCCGGGGTACGCCCTTCGCCGGGCTGCTGTACGCGGGCCTCGCGATCACCTCACGCGGGGTACGGGTCATCGAGTTCAACGCCCGGTTCGGCGACCCCGAGACCCAGGTGGTGCTGGCCAGGCTGAAGACCCCGCTCGCCGGTGTCCTGCTGAACGCGGCCAACGGCACCCTCGACACGGTCCCCGCGCTGAACTGGCGCGACGAGGCTGCTGTGACCGTCGTCATCGCCTCGCACAACTACCCGGACACCCCCCGCACCGGTGACCCCATCGACGGGCTCGACGAGGTGGCGGCCCAGGATGCGCCCCATGCGTACGTTCTGCACGCCGGCACCAGGCAGGAAGGCGACGCGGTGGTGAGCGCGGGCGGCCGGGTGCTCTCGGTGACCGCTACCGGTGCCGACCTGGGCGAGGCCCGTGAGCGCGCGTACACCGCGCTGGGCAGGGTGCGGCTCGACGGGGCGCAGCATCGTACGGACATCGCTGCGAAAGCCGCAGCCATCTGACGGCTTCGCGTCAGCACCTTTACCCAAAGCCATTCCATCGAGTGACGGCTGCCCCATCCGGATGACGCTTGCCGGGACCCCAACTAGTCTGCGGCGCAGGCGTTCCGGCACTTGGCCCACCGGCATTGCGATGTCAGTGGCGGGTGCCACAGTGGGGGAGTGAGCAAAGCCGTCGCAGGGCAGAGGGGGGTGACGTCCAGCCGTGTCCGAGAACCGTACGAGTGATGCGCGCGTGAATCCGCGTGGCAAGCGGGGTGCGCAGGGCGCACGCGCCCATGCGCTGGCCGTTCTGGCGGTCCGGGGCAGAGCCCTGGCCGTCGCGCTGCTGCCGGCCGCGGTCGCGGTCGTGCTGCTGGCGGGCGGTGCCATGGGCCGCCTCAGCGGCGGGAGCTGGGACGTGGCGCGGTGGGTGGTGACGGGGTTCGCGGTGGTGGTGGCCGGGGTGGCCGCTGTCGTGGGAGCCGTGATCGCCAGGGCCGGGCCCGCCGTCAGCCCGACGGTGGCGCTCACCGAGGCATCCGCGCCCGACCTGCACCGGATGGTGCGGGACCTCGCGGACCGGCTCGAAGTGCCTGTCCCGTCGGCGATAGCGCTGACGCCCGACTGCGACAGCTGGCTGGAGGACCGTTCGCACCCCGCCGCGCAGTCCATATCCGGCGGACCGCTGGGCGCCGTGCGCGGAATGCGCGGAATACGGTCGGTGCGTTCCGGCCGGGTGGCGGACGCCCCCGTGCTGGTCATTGGCTCGCCCTTCCTGTGGTGGATGCGGGTGGCCGAGCTGCGGGCCCTCCTCGCGCCGGTCATCGCCGGTACGGGACCCTCGGCGCACCCCGACATCGCGGCCTCGCGCCGGTTCGTACGGGGGCTGGACGCGGCGGTCGCCGTCTCGTCCCGGGCCGGGCTCGGCCCGGTGCGGCGGATCGCGTACGGCTTCATCGGCTGGACCGCGCGGCTGCTGCTGCGCAGTTGCCGCGGCCATGCGGCCGAGATGGAGCGCGGCGTGGCGGCTGCCGCTTCGGACCGTGCACAGGCTGTGGACTACGGGCTGCGGATCGTCGCCCAGGAGCAGGTGGGCCTGGCCTACGCGGGCTGGGACAGGCTGCTGACCCGGGTAGCGCTGCCCGCCTGGCGGATGGGGCGCTGGCCCTCCCGGCTCGACGCCGGGGTGGTCTCCGCGCTCACCGAGCTGTCGCGCAGGGACCGCCTGGCCGACGGCTTCACCTCCCGGCTGGGCGAGCGCCCTGCCTGCGACCTGCTGGAGGAGCCGGGCGCGATCGACGCCGCCACCTCCCTCCTCGCGGCCAGGCTCTTCCACGGCGGCCCGGCCGACACCGGCCCCGACTGGTCCCCGGTGGACTGGCAGCAGTACCCGGAAGAGGTCGTCGACCGGAAATGGCGTACGGAAGCGGCCAGGCTGCACCGCGTCCTGGACCAGCTGGGCGTGCGCCGCAGGGCCGAAGCGGGTCCGGCCGCGGAGGAGGATCCGGGCGGCCCGACGCTGGCCCGCGTCCTGGACCATCTCGCAGCCGACGACACGGAGGCGCTGGCGGCTGCCGTCACCGCCGAGGTCGCCCGCGAGGAGGCCGCAGCGCCGGCACCCGTGCCGGGCGGCATCCTGGAGGGCGAGGAGCTCTGGGACACCGGGGCGATCCCGCTCTTCCCGCTCCAGCCGCCCCGTATCGGGCGTGATCTGCTGGCCGACCATGTCACCGCGATGGTCTGCTGCGCCGCGGTGGACACGGCCGGCGCGGCACCCGGCCTGGACTGGCTGGACGGTCCCGCGCTGCTGGTGGGCGGCGAGCGCAGGGCGGACCTGGGCGGGCACGTGATGAGCCTGGTGGAGGACGGCGACGGGGAGCCGTTGCAGGGGTGGCTGACGGCAGTGGGGGTGCGCGCGGAGAAGCCGGTACGGCTGGTGTGAGCCGGGTGGGTGGCGGCGTGCGGCGGCCGATGTGGCGCCGCACCCGGGCCGGTCGCGCGGTGTGGCTCAGGTGGACTGACGGCTGTCGTGTGGAAACCGCCGGGCGACACCGTTCGTGTGACAGCTGCGCTGCGCCTGGTTCGCCTCGTGCACATGGTTCGCCTCGTGCGACAAGAGGGACGGGCAGAGACAGCGGAGAGACAGGCAGCCGGAGAGCCGGAGAGACACGGAAAACCGCGCCCGGAACTTCCCGGCATCTTCCCTGGATCATTCCACGATTTCGGCACTCTCCTCGCCAATTCGCGACGAACAGTGACGGAGTGAGTGCCTTATGTGATGTGCTGGGGCCGGTCGCTGACAGTCGGTGCATCACTGTTGTGCCTGAGTGGCCGAGGGAAGGGGAGCCGCATGGGGGCGGAGCAGATCCGGCGCTGGGAATCGGGGGCCCTCGCGCACGCCGTCTCGGATCCGTTCGGACAGGGCCCGCTGCCCTGGCTTCGCGGGAGCGAGCACTACTTCGACGACACCGGTCATGTCGTCCCCTGGTACGCCCCGGACGCTCCGCACCACCGCTCCGGCGGTCCGCGCACCGCCGACGACGTGAAGAAGCAGATCAAGGGGTTCGCGTCGAACGGCGCGGCCGCCCCGGGCGAGGCCATCGACTTCCATGTCACGGTCGACCCGCCCCAGCAGTTCTCCGTCGACATCTACCGCATCGGTCACTACGGCGGCGACGGCGCGGCGAAGATCACCACAAGCCCGCGGATCTCCGGCATCGTGCAGCCGCCCCCGCTCACCGCCGACCGCACGGTCTCCTGCCATCACTGGTGGCTCTCCTGGCGGCTGCAGATTCCTTCGTACTGGTCGATCGGGGCCTATGTCGCGGTGCTCACCACCGTCGACGGCTACCGCTCCCACATCCCCTTCACGGTCCGGGACAGCCACCCGGCGGATCTGCTGCTCCTCCTGCCCGACGTGACCTGGCAGGCCTACAACCTCTACCCGGAGGACGGGCACACCGGCGCCAGCCTCTACCACGCGTGGGACGGCGTGGGCCGTCTCCTCGGCGAGGAGGACGCCGCCACCACGGTCTCCTTCGACCGGCCCTACGCGGGCGCCGGCCTGCCCCTGCACGTGGGCCACGCCTACGACTTCATCCGCTGGGCCGAGCGCTACGGATACGACCTCGCCTATGCCGACGCCCGCGATCTGCACGCCGGGCGCATCGACCCCACCCGCTACCGCGGCCTGGTCTTCCCCGGCCATGACGAGTACTGGTCGGTCCCCATGCGGCGTACGACGGAGGCCGCCCGCGAGCACGGCACCTCCCTCGTCTTCCTCTCGGCCAACACCATGTACTGGCAGGTCGACCTCGGCCCGTCCCCGTCCGGTGTCCCGGACCGGCTCCTCACCTGCCGCAAACGCCGCGGTCCCGGAAAGCCCACGCTGTGGCGCGAGATCGACCGTCCGGAACAGCAGCTCCTCGGCATCCAGTACGCCGGGCGGGTCCCCGACCCGAGCCCGCTGGTCGTACGGAACGCCGAGCACTGGCTCTGGGACGCGACCGGCGCGGGGGAGGGCGACGAACTCGCCGGTCTGGTCGCGGGCGAGGCCGACCGCTACTTCCCGCGCACCGCTCTCCCGCAGCACGAGAGCCGGATCCTGCTCGCCCACTCGCCGTACGAGGACAGCGAGGGGACCATGCGGCACCAGGAGACGTCCCTGTACCGCGCCCCTTCCGGCTCGCTCGTCTTCGCCTCGGGCACCTTCGCCTGGTCGCCCGCGCTGGACCGCCCGGGCCACGTGGATTCCCGGATCCAGCGCGCGACGGCCAACCTCCTCGACCGCATCTGCAAGCGCGACTGATCAGGCGACCGGCCCGCCACCGGACGCTGTCCAACCCTCCTCCGGCAACACCGTCGGGCCGCGGGCCGACCCTGGCGGGGCCCGCACGCGGCGCATACGGGAGAATCGACTCCGACCCCACCGCTTGGACAGAACCACGGGGAGGAACCGTGTCCGGATTCGTAGAAAAGCCCGAGCCTCTTGAGGTGCCGGGCCTGGTACACCTGCACACCGGCAAGGTGCGCGACCTGTACCAGAACGAGGCGGGCGACCTCGTGATGGTCGCCAGCGACCGTTTGTCCGCGTACGACTGGGTGCTGCCCACCGAGATCCCCGACAAGGGCCGGGTGCTCACCCAGCTGTCGCTGTGGTGGTTCGACCAGCTCGCCGATCTCGTACCGCACCACGTCATCTCCACCGACCTGCCGGCCGGCGTCCCCGCCGACTGGGCGGGCCGCACCCTGGTCTGCAGGTCGCTGCGGATGGTCCCGGTGGAGTGCGTGGCCCGTGGCTACCTCACCGGTTCGGGTCTGCTGGAGTACGAGGCACACCGCACCGTCTGCGGTCTCGCGCTGCCGGAGGGGCTGACCGACGGTTCCGAACTCCCGGCGCCGATCTTCACGCCGGCCACCAAGGCGGCTGTCGGTGACCACGACGAGAACGTGAGCTACGAGGAAGTCGCCCGCCAGACCGGCGCGGAGACCGCCTTCGATCTGCGCCGTACGACCCTCGACGTGTATGAGCGGGCCCGCGGCATCGCGCGCGAGCGGGGCATCATCCTCGCCGACACGAAGTTCGAGTTCGGTTATGACGGCGATCAACTCGTCATCGCCGACGAGGTGCTGACTCCGGACTCGTCCCGCTTCTGGCCCGCCGCCGACTGGGAGCCGGGCCATGCGCAGCCCTCGTACGACAAGCAGTTCGTGCGCGACTGGCTGACGTCGGACGCTTCCGGCTGGGACCGCAAGGGCGAACTGCCGCCGCCCGCACTCCCGCAGGAGATCGTGGATGCGACCCGGGCGAAGTATGTGGAGGCCTACGAGCTGCTGACCGGGACCCCCTGGTCGTAGCCGCGTCGCAGCAGCGTCCTAACCGTCACCCGGGCCCTCCGGCTCGGGTGACACCGCTGGTTGGCGTCAGCGCGAAGGGCCCGTAGCCCGTTGGTCAGAGCTCGGGGCCCTTCGTGAGCTCCCGGGTGGGAGGGCCCCACGCGCGGAGAAGCCCCCGGCCGGAATCCGGCCGGGGGCTTCTCTTTCCTGCTGCTGAGCGGACGACCAGGTTCGAACTGGCGACCTCAACCTTGGCAAGGTTGCGCTCTACCAACTGAGCTACGTCCGCATGCGCTGTGCGCGAAGACCACTATACCCAACCGCGCTCCCGTGCGAGACGCACCGCGGTATGACGGTTCTCCGCTCCCAGCTTCGACGCGGCCGACGACAGATAGTTCCGCACCGTCCCCTGCGACAGCGAGGCCCGTTCGGCGATCTCCGCGATCGGTGCGCCGTCCGCTGCCAGCTCAAGCACCTCGACCTCCCGGGCCGTGAGGGGTGAGTCCCCGGCGGAGATCGCATCGGCTGCCAACTCCGGGTCCACATAACGCCCTCCGGCCCGCACCGTCCGGATGATCTCGGCCAGCCGTTGTGCGGAAACAGTCTTCGGAACGAACCCCTTCACCCCGGCGGAGAGAGCCCGTTTGAGATGGCCGGGCCGCCCATGGCTGGTGACGATCATGCAGCGGCACTCGGGGAGCGCGGTGCGCAGGGATGTGGCCACACTCACACCGTCGGCCCCCGGCATCTGAAGGTCGAGCACCGCCACGTCGGGCCGGTGCGCCCGCGCCATGGCGAGCGCTTCGGGGCCGGACGCGGCCTCGGCCACGACCACCAGGTCGTCCTCCAGCCCGAGCAGCGCGGCGAGCGCTCCCCGGATGAGGTGCTCGTCGTCCGCGAGCAGCACGCGTATGGGCGCGGCAACGGGTGCGGGAACCGTCGGAGGGACGGACGCCCGTACGGATGCGGGGACGGGCGCCGGTACGGACGCGGCCCCAGGCGCGGGTACCGGTGACGGGTCGGTCATGCGGTTGCCTCTTCTGTTGTTTCTGCTGCTGACTCTTCTGCTGCCTCTGCGGCTGCCCCTGGGGCGGAGGTGCGCATGGCCGAGGTGGGGTCCGCCCTGGCGGTGTCGGGCAGCGGTACGTCCGCGGTGAGGCGGAATCTCCCACCGGGGGCCGGGCCGGCCGTCAGTGTGCCGTCCACGGCGGTCAGCCGCTCCCGCAGCCCGGCGAGCCCGGTGCCCGGGGAGGCGCCGCTGCCGCTCCCGCCGACCGCTCCGTCGTTCTCGACGGTCAGAGTCGCACCGGATGCCGATCTGGCCACCGCGACGGTGCAGCGCCGGGCGTCCCCATGGCGCAGGACATTGGTGGCGGCTTCCCGGACGACCCAGCCGAGCGCCGACTGCACGTCTGCCGGAAGCTCGTCCGGCGGTCCGGTGACGGTGCACTCGATACCGGCCGCCTCCAACACGCCCTGGGCTCCGCCCAGTTCCGTGGCGAGGTCCACTCCCCGGTATCCCCGCACCACGTCACGTACCTCCCGGTGCGCTTCGTGTGCCATGCGCTGCACCTCGGTCATCTGGTCCACTGCCTCCGGCCGCCCCCGCCGGGCCAACTGCACCGCCAGCTCGCTCTTCAGCGCGATCACGGCGAGATTGCGCCCCATCACATCGTGCAGATCCCGGCCGAACCGCAGGCGCTCCTCCGCGACGGCCAGCCGCGCCTCCACGTCCTTGGCCTCGTGCAGCTTCCACATCACGCCCAGATGCCAGGCCGAGCAGCGGGTGGTGATGGCGTACCACGCGGGTCCGCACACCATGCCGGCAATGCAGGCACCGACGAGCTGCCGGTCACCGCCGAGCAGCAGGACCGCCCCGCACACCGCGACCAGGGCGCCCAGCTGCACCAGGGCCGACACCCGCTTCCGAACAATCAGGCTGTGCGTCATCGTGAACGGCATCACAGCGGCACACAGCATCACCGCCGCGTCGGGGAAGTCCCGCAGCCCGACGGCCGAGGCGAGCACCAGAACAGCCACCAGACTCATCACCATCAGACCCGCCCCGAAGGCCACCAGCCGCCGGGAGAGCGTGGTTTGGCCCAGATACTCGGCCAGACCACCGGAGGCCAGCGAGGTGCAGTACACCCCCTGTGCGACCGCGAGCAGGCAGGACGCGGCGATCAGCGCGGTGGGCGCCCCGGAGTGACGGACCGGGCGCGTCACGCTGAACATCACCTGCAGGGCGACGGCCAGCCACAGCAGGGCGTATATCGTCGCGCGTGCGTAGAGGTCGGCCTGTGCGAACCCTCCCCGCTTCCGCCATCCCCGTAGCCACCGCATCACGCACTCCTTGTCTCCGAACGTCCCCGGCTGCCGCTCCCGGACGGGTCGTTCCCTGCCCTGCCCGGCCCGATCCAACTCGACCCCCGGTCAGCCCCCGGCGCCTCGGCCCGAGACAGGCCCCCCCCGTGAGGTCCCCGGCCGCCTCCGGCCATGTCAGCGGCGTGGCTCCCAGCGGAACCACCGGCGTACAGCAAACACCGAGAGCAGCGTCCAGGCCACGGCAGTCAGGACATGTCCGAAGGCGTCGTGCGCGGACATCGACCCGGTCCAGGCGCCCCGTACCAGCTCGACCACCGGTGTCAGGGGCAGCAGCTCGCACACCGACGCCAGCCGGTCGGGGAATATCTCCAGCGGGACGAACACGCCCGACCCTGCCATCGACACCAGCATCAGCGGGATGACCGTCAGCTGGGCGGCCTCGGCGGACTTGGTGATGCCCGCCGTCGCCGCTCCCAGCGCGGTCAGCATCACGACCCCCAGCGCGACACCCACGAGCAGCAGTTGCGGAGCGGGCGGCAGGCCCATGTCGAAGACCACCGCACAGCCTGCGGAGAGAACCACGCACTGCACCAGCGCGATGATCACCGAGGGCAGAGAGGCCCCGGCGAGTATCTCCGTGTCCCGGGCCTCTCCCGTACGCAGCCGTTTGAGCACCAGCTGCTCACGGCGGACCACCAGCACCCCGACCACGCCGTTGTACAGAGCGAAGAGCAGGCCGAACGCGATGCCCCCGGGCAGCAGCACCGCGCCGGCGGACAGCCCCGCCTTGTCCAGGGTCTTCTGGTCGGTCGCCGACGAGATCACGAAGGTCATCGCGATGGGCAGCACCAGCATGGTGAAGAGCGAGGCCTTGCTGCGTGCCAGCAGGGTCAGCTCGGCGCGGGCGAGGGCGAGCATCCGGCCCGTGCTGAGCGTCTGCACCCGCTCTCCGTCCCCGGTCCTGGCCCAGCCCGCCCCGATCCTGGCCCTGGCCCAGCCGGCCCCAGCACCAGTCCCAGACGCGGCCCCGGTCTCAGCCTCAGCCCCGGCCTCTGTCGTGTGTTTCCCTGCGGCCTGCTGGGCCGCCGTCCGTTCCCCCGTGGTGCTCACCGTGTGACCTCCTGCTTCTGTGCGATACCGAGAAATGCCTCTTCCAGCGAGGCCGACCGGACATCGAGCCCCCGCAGCTCGACCCCCTTGTCCCTGGCCCACAGCAGGAGTTCGGTGGCGGACCGCTGCAGCTCGTCGGTCCGCAGCTGGACGGCCCCGCCCGTGCGGACGTAACTCCCCAGTGGCGGCAGATCGCCGACCGCGATCCCCTCGGGGAGGGAGAAGGAGATGTGCGAGGGCTGCGCGGCCACCACCTCGTCCACCCGGCCCTCCGCCGCTATCCGGCCCTCGTGCAGGATCGCCAGCCGGTCGGCCAGGACTTCGGCCTCCTCCAGGTAGTGCGTGGTCAGCAGGACCGTCGTACCGCTGTCGCGCAGCTCCCGGACCAACTCCCAGGTCTCCCGGCGCCCTTCGGCGTCGAGGCCCGTCGTCGGCTCGTCGAGGAAGAGCACCTCGGGGCGGCCCAGGAGCGCCATCGCCAGGTCCAGCCGCCGCTTCTCGCCGCCGGACAGCTGCTTCACCCGTATGGCAGACCGCCCGCCGAGCCCCACCATCTCCATGGCCTCACCGACCGGCCGCGCCCTGCTCGTGCAGCCCGCCCACATCCGGACCGTCTCGGCCACGGTCAGCTCGGGGGAGAAACCACCCTCCTGGAGCATGGCGCCGGTCCTCGGCCGGATGGCGGCCCGCTCGCGGTACGGATCGTGCCCCAGCACCCGCACCCGGCCCCCGCTCGGCGGAGCCAGTCCCTCCAGGAGCTCCACCGTGGAGGTCTTCCCCGCGCCGTTCGTCCCCAGCAGGGCGAAGAGCTCCCCGGCGGCCACGGAGAAGGAGACGCCGGCCACCGCCTCGTACCCACCGGCATAGGTGCGCCGCAGGTCTGCGACCTCAATCACATCTGTCATGCATCCAGGCTGCCCCCGACCCAGGCCCCCGCCCGATGACATATGTCATCAGAGCCGAGCCACGGAGAAGCCCGGACCACCTGCAAGGAGCCGGTCACGAAACAGCCCGGGTCAGCCACGAAGTAAGCCGGAACCACGAAGAAGCCCCCGGTCGGATTCCGACCGGGGGCTTCTCGTTCCTGCTGCTGAGCGGACGACCAGGTTCGAACTGGCGACCTCAACCTTGGCAAGGTTGCGCTCTACCAACTGAGCTACGTCCGCAGATTGCACCCGACCGGTTTTCACCGGGCGGTGCGAACACCACTCTACCCGACGGTCCGAGTGGACCGGTCCGGAGAGCAATGCAGAGCGGGTGACAGGAATTGCACACTGCGCCTTCCCCCTGGAAGGGGGATGTTCTACTACTGAACTACACCCGCACGCTGCTTTGAACGGGGCCTTTCGGCCTCGCCCTTCGGCGTGCTCCAGACTCTAGCTGACCAGCAGGGGTGGAATGCAAGTCGGGCACTCCGAGGGGGAGTCGGCGACCGGTCGGCCATGAGTCAGCAATGAGCCGGCCATGAGTCGCCCACGCCTGCACCCTCGCCCGCCGGCCGGCCCGGGGCGGGTCAGCCGGCCGCGTTGAACGCCTCGTAGACCTTCTTCGGGATGCGGCCCCTGGCAGGTACTTCCATCTTGTTGGACCGGGCCCAGGCGCGGACCGCCGCCGGGTCGGGTGCCACCGAGGTGTGCCGGTAGGCCTTGCCCGACTTCGACTGCTTTCGAGCCGCCTCCAGGAACGGGGCCAGCGACTTGCGCAGTTTCTTTGCATTGGCGGTATTCAGGTCGATCTCGTACGACTTTCCGTCGAGACCGAAGGTGACCGTTTCCGCCGCTTCTCCGCCGTCGATGTCGTCGGAGAGCGTGACCACTACTCGCTGAGCCACGGACTTCGGTCCTTTCCTTCGACATCACCGCGCCTGTGCGGTGCCACGCAGGCGTGCCGCCGTGTTGACGTGCTGTGATGTCGGCCTTACGGCTGATTTTGAGTTACGCCAATTCCTTTGTACAGCGGAAGGCGCCGCATTGTGAAGCCCACCCAATTACATGCGCGTGTCCGAGTGCAATCCGGTAGGCGGATTTTTTCGAGGATTTTTCATCGGTGTTGTCGGTTCGTTGTCGGTCGGTTGTCGGGGCCGATATCTGAACGTGATCGGGCCGCTCCGATATCTACCCGCGTAGATTCTGTGGGCAGGTAGTGTGATGGGACCGCCTTCGCACCACACACCGGGAGTGCCAGTGGCACGCGTCGTAGTCGACGTCATGCTCAAGCCGGAGATCCTCGACCCGCAGGGACAGGCGGTGCAGCGTGCACTGCCCCGTCTCGGTTTCGATGGAATCGCCGACGTCCGTCAGGGAAAGCGTTTCGAGCTGGAGGTCGATGGGCCGGTTGATGACGCCGCCCTCGCCCGCATCAACGAGCTCGCCGAAACGTTCCTCGCCAACACCGTCATCGAGAACTTCACCGTGAAGGTGGAGGCAGAGAAGTGACAGCTCGTATCGGAGTCGTCACTTTCCCTGGCACGCTCGACGACCGGGACGCCTTGCGTGCCGTGCGGATCGCGGGCGCCGAACCCGTTTCGCTCTGGCATCGCGACAAGGGCATCCAGCAGGTCGACGCGGTCGTCCTCGCGGGTGGTTTCTCGTACGGCGATTATTTGCGGGCCGGTGCCATCTCCCGCTTCTCGCCGGTGATGGGGACGATCATCGAGCAGGCGAAGGCCGGTCTCCCGGTCCTGGGTATCTGCAACGGTTTCCAGATCCTCACCGAGTCGCATTTGCTGCCCGGCGCGATGCTCCGGAACAACCATCTCCACTTCATCTGCCGCGATCAGAAGCTGCGCGTCGAGAACGCGGAGACCGCCTGGACCGCCGACTACACCGCCGGCCAGGAGATCTCCGTACCCCTCAAGAACATCGACGGCCGCTACGTGGCCGACGAGCGGGTGCTCGACGAGCTGGAGGCCGAGGGACGGGTCGCTTTCCGGTATCTCGACGGCAACCCGAACGGTTCGCTCCGCGACATCGCAGGCGTCACCAACGCCGCGGGCAATGTGGTCGGTCTGATGCCGCACCCCGAGCACGCCGTGGAGCCGCTGATCGGTACGGGGCGTACCGACGGCATCGGATTCTTCTCCTCGATCCTGAAGAAGCTGGTCAACGCATGACGACTGAACGAAACGAGAGCGCCGCCAAGGGCCGCCTCGACACCGTCAAGCACGCCGCCGAGACCCCCGAAGCCGAGCAGCCCTGGAAGGAACTCGGCCTCAAGGAGGACGAGTACGCGCGGATCCGCGAGATCCTCGGCCGCCGTCCGACCGGCGCCGAGCTCGCCATGTACTCCGTGATGTGGTCCGAGCACTGCTCGTACAAGAGCAGCAAGGTCCACCTCAAGCAGTTCGGCGAGAAGGTCCCGGTCAACGACGCGATGCTCGTCGGCATCGGGGAGAACGCCGGCGTCGTGGACGTGGGCCAGGGCTACGCGGTCACCTTCAAGGTCGAGTCGCACAACCACCCCTCGTACATCGAGCCCTACCAGGGCGCGGCGACCGGCGTCGGCGGCATCGTCCGCGACATCCTCGCCATGGGCGCCCGCCCGGTCGCCGTCGTCGACCCGCTGCGGTTCGGTGCGGCCGACCACCCCGACACCCGGCGGGTACTGCCGGGTGTGGTCGCGGGCATCGGCGGCTACGGCAACTGCCTGGGGCTGCCGAACATCGGCGGCGAGGTCGTCTTCGATGCCTGCTACCAGGGCAATCCGCTGGTCAACGCGGGCTGTATCGGCGTGATGAAGCACGAGGACATCCACCTCGCGAAGGCTTCCGGCACCGGCAACAAGGTCATCCTGTACGGCGCCCGTACCGGCGGCGACGGCATCGGTGGTGTCTCGGTCCTGGCGTCGGAGACCTTCGAGTCGACCGGACCCGCCAAGCGCCCCGCTGTCCAGGTCGGCGACCCCTTCCAGGAGAAGCTCCTCATCGAGTGCACCCTGGAGATCTTCAAGGAGAAGCTGGTCGCGGGCATCCAGGACCTCGGCGGCGCCGGGCTCTCCTGTGCCACGTCCGAGCTGGCGAGCGCCGGTTCGGGCGGGATGCGCGTCGAGCTGGACACCGTTCCGCTGCGCGACTCCTCGCTCTCGCCCGAGGAGATCCTCATGAGCGAGTCGCAGGAGCGCATGTGCGCGATCGTCGAGCCGCAGCACGTCGAGCGGTTCATGGAGATCTGCGAGAAGTGGGACGTCATCGCCACCGACATCGGTGAGGTGACCGAGGGCTCACAGCTGGAGATCTTCTGGCACGGCGAGCAGATCGTGGATGTGCCGCCGCGTTCGGTCGCCCACGAGGGCCCCACATACAACCGGCCCTACGCCCGGCCCGACTGGCAGGACGCCCTCCAGGCGGACGACGCCAACAAGCTTCCCCGGCCGGCCACTTCGGCCGAGCTGAGGGAGCAGGTCCTGAAGCTCGTCGCGTCGCCGAACCAGGCGTCGAAGGCGTGGATCACCGACCAGTACGACCGTTTCGTACAGGGCAACACGGTGCTCGCGATGCCCGAGGACGCGGGCATGGTCCGGATCGACGAGGAGTCGAATCTGGGCGTGACCATGGCGACCGACGGCAACGGCCGGTTCGCGAAGCTCGACCCGTACACGGGTGCGCAGCTGGCGCTGGCCGAGGCGTACCGCAATGTCGCCACCACCGGTGCGAAGCCGCTCGCCATCTCCGACTGCCTGAACTTCGGTTCGCCCGAGGACCCGGCCGTCATGTGGCAGTTCGCCGAGGCCACCCGCGGTCTCGCGGACGGCTGCCTGGAGCTGGGGACGCCGGTCACCGGCGGCAATGTGTCGCTCTACAACCAGACGGGCGACGCGGCCATCCACCCGACGCCGGTCGTCGCGGTGCTCGGTGTGATCGACGACGTCAACCGCCGTACGCCGATGGCGTTCGCGGAGGAGGGCCAGCTGCTCTACCTCCTCGGGGACACCCATGAGGAGCTGGGCGGTTCGGCCTGGTCCCAGGTGGTCCACGATCACCTCGGCGGGGTGCCGCCCCGGGTCGACCTGGGGCGCGAGAAGCTGCTCGCGGAGATCCTGATCTCGGCGTCGCGCGACGGCATGATCGACGCCGCGCACGACCTGTCCGACGGCGGTCTGATCCAGGCGGTCACCGAGTCCTGCCTGCGTGGCGGGAAGGGTGCGCGGCTGATCGTCCCGGACGGCCTGTCCGCGTTCACCTTCCTGTTCTCGGAGTCGGCGGGGCGCGCGGTCGTCTCGATCCCGCGCAGCGAGGAGCTCCGCTTCAACGACATGTGCGGGGCGCGGGGTCTGCCCGTCACCCGTATCGGTGTGGTGGACGGCGAGGAGATCGAGGTCCAGGGCGAGTTCAGCATCGCGCTGAGCGAGCTGAGGAGCGCACACGAGGCCACGGTTCCGGGGCTGTTCGCCTGAGGCGTGGTGTTTCGCCTGAGGCCAGTGGTGTGATGGCGGGCCCGCGTGACAGCAGGCTCGCGTGACAGGTCGGCCCCCGGGACCCGTTGTGGTCCTGGGGGCCGACGTCGTTCCGCTGCTGGTCACGGTGCCGGTCGCCCGGCCGTGATGCCCCGGGCGACCGCGGTGGGCGCCGGTCGGCCGGATCAGTAGCCGGCGACCGCCTTCGGGTCGGGACCGTGGGAGTTGCTCTGCCGCTCGCCCTCGGATGCGAGGAAGACGAGCAGGATGATCCAGCCCACGAGCGGGACGAGCCCGATGAAGATCCAGCCGCCCGACCTGCCGGTGTCGTGCAGGCGGCGTACGGTCACGGCGAGCGTCGGCAGCAGTACGGCGAGGCTGTAAAGGCCGCTGAGCCAGCTGCTGTTGTCGAGCAGAGCGGCGGAAATGATCACCAGCACGATGCTGATGATGATGCTGAACAGCGTGAACATCCAGTACTCCTGGCGCCGTGCGCGCCCGCTGAAGCCCACGTAGTTCTTGAGCACATCGAGATACCAGTTCACTTCGGTCCCCCCAAAGTCACGCCGAGCGGCCCGTTTTGGTTGACGAGCCGGACCGTAGAACATATGTGGCTTGATGTGGACGGGTCAAGGTTCGGTGCGTGGCGCACAGATGACCGAGCGGGGACGGGTCACTGTCGGACCCTCCCTCTAGGCTCATCCGTATGCCGCCGTCCCAGAAGCGCGCCCGCCGCTACGACTTCGTCAGAACCCGCACCGCCGTGCTGGCCCAGTTCGAGCATGTGAGGGGCGCGGTGACCGCCCTCACGCCCGGCCAGCTGGTGCTGCCCACCCGGCTCGGTGACTGGACCGTGCGCGAGCTGGCCGCGCATCTCACCATGGCCGTCGAGAGCATCAGCAGATGCCTCGACCAGGAGCCTCCGGCCGCCCAGGAACTGACCTTGCTGGAATGGCCGTTCGCCACCGCCCCGGTCGCCGGTCAGATCTCCGACGACGTCCGGGCGCTCGCCGCCGCCTCCACTCCGGAAGAGCTGTTCGGCCGCACCGCCGCCCGGATCGCCGAGCGGCTGCCCGGCGCCGACGGCGAGCGGCTGCTCGCCACCCGCG
Source organism: Streptomyces sp. NBC_00440 (assembly GCF_036014215.1). NCBI lineage: Bacteria > Bacillati > Actinomycetota > Actinomycetes > Kitasatosporales > Streptomycetaceae > Streptomyces > Streptomyces sp. NBC_00440. Next base: position 3,888,928 of record NZ_CP107921.1, on the reverse strand, counting down.
TCGGCGCGATGCGGCTCTGCGACTACCTGGTCTCGCGCTGTGTGGAACTGGTCGTCCACACCGACGACCTGAACGCCGCCGCCGGGCTGGAGATCCCGTACGACCGACAGGCCCTGGCCGCCTGCGCCCGGCTCCTCGCGGACGCCCTCGCCGTCAAGGCCCCGGGTGCGTCGACGGAGGTGCGGGTCCCGCCGTACGCCGTCGTCCAGTGCATCGAGGGCCCCCGCCACACCCGCGGCACCCCGCCCAACGTCGTCGAGACCGACCCGCTCAGCTGGATCCGGCTGGCCACCGGGCGTACGGAGTGGCAGACGGCGGTCGACGGCGCGAAGGTCGCGGCGAGCGGCGAGCGCGCCGACCTCTCGGCTCTTCTTCCGGTCATGAGCTGAACGGAAGAAGAGGGGGAACCGAAGCAGAGGGAGGGGAACGGAAGCAGAGGAGGAACCGAAGCAGAGGGGGAACCGGACACCCCACCCGTCCCGTCCAATCGCCATGCACACGCAACGTACAGCCGTCGCCGCCCTGGCCCTCGTCGCGCTGGCCGCCTGTGGCACGGAAAAAGGATCAGCGGGTTCGAGCACCCCGGCCGAGCCGGATGTCCCCCTCACCGGGACCGGCTGGACCGTCGACAGCGTGACAGCGGGCGGCCAGGCGCGGAAGGCCCCGGCCGATGCCGGCATCGCATTCGAGAAGGGACGGGTGAACGGCTCGTCCGGCTGCAACCACCTCAGCGCGCCGGCCACGGTCAGGGGCGCCACCCTCACCGTCGGCGCCGCCACCAGCACGCTCATCGGCTGTCCGAAGAACCTGCAGAGCTACGAGACCGCTCTCCGCAAAACCCTCACCGGCAAGCTCGCCGTCCACCTCAGCGGCGGGAAGCTCACTCTGCGTACACAGAAGGGCGACTCCGTGACCCTCACGCGGAAGCCTGCGGAGCGGACCCCTCCGCTCGTCGGGACGGCGTGGAAGGTGGACGCGCTGACCGACGGCGCGAGCATGTCCACCCTCCCGCCGGGCACGGCTGGGAAGGCCCGGCTGACCTTCGCCAAGGACGGTTCCGTCCGCGGGAACCTGGGCTGCAACAAGGTCAGCGGTATGGCAAAGGTCACGGGGAACACCGTCACCTTCGGGCCTCTCACCACCACCCGCATGATGTGCAAGGGGCCCGCCATGACCCTGGAGAGGCAGCTGCTCAAGGTCCTGCACGGGCCTGTGCGCTACGGAATCCAGCACCATGTGCTCACGCTCACGGCCCACGGCGGGACCGGAATCCGCGCCACCGCATAGCGCCGCTTATCGGTCAGAAGGGACGTCGCGACGGATCCCCAATTCGGACCAGTGGTCGATCTCGCCTACACTCGGTGGCGTGCCTCGTGGTGATGGACGACTCAACCACGACCTGCTCCCCGGAGAGAAAGGCCCCCAGGACGCTTGTGGCGTCTTCGGTGTCTGGGCTCCGGGCGAAGAGGTCGCCAAGCTCACCTATTTCGGACTGTATGCCCTGCAGCACCGTGGACAGGAGTCCGCGGGCATCGCAGTGAGCAATGGGTCCCAGATCCTGGTCTTCAAGGACATGGGTCTGGTCTCACAAGTCTTCGACGAAACCTCTCTCAGCTCTCTTCAGGGCCATATCGCGGTGGGCCATGCCCGCTACTCCACCACCGGAGCATCGGTGTGGGAGAACGCGCAGCCCACCTTCCGTGCCACCGCGCACGGATCGATCGCGCTCGGTCACAACGGCAACCTGGTCAACACGGCCGAGCTGTCCGCACTCGTCGCCGAGCTGCCCAAGGAGCAGGGCCGCTCCACGCAGCTGGCCGCGACCAACGACACCGATCTGATCACCGCGCTCCTCGCGGGCCAGACCGATGACGACGGCAAGCCGCTGACGATCGAGGAAGCAGCCCCCAAGGTGCTGCCCGAGGTCAAGGGCGCCTTCTCGCTCGTCTTCATGGACGAGAACACCCTCTACGCGGCCCGCGACCCGCAGGGCATCCGCCCGCTGGTCCTCGGCCGTCTGGAGCGTGGCTGGGTGGTGGCATCCGAGTCCGCCGCCCTCGACATCTGCGGCGCCGCCTTCGTCCGCGAGGTCGAGCCCGGCGAGATGATCACGATCGACGAGAACGGTCTGCGCAGCGTCCGATTCGCAGAAGCGAAGCCCAAGGGCTGTGTCTTCGAGTACGTCTATCTGGCGCGCCCCGACACGGACATCGCCGGCCGGAACGTCTACCTCTCGCGGGTCGAGATGGGCCGGAAGCTGGCCGCCGAAGCTCCGGCGGACGCTGATCTGGTGATAGCGACGCCCGAGTCGGGCACGCCCGCCGCGATCGGTTACGCCGAGGCCAGCGGGATTCCGTACGGCTCGGGCCTGGTCAAGAACGCCTATGTCGGCCGGACCTTCATCCAGCCGTCCCAGACGATCCGCCAGCTCGGCATCCGCCTCAAGCTCAACCCGCTCAAGGAAGTCATCCGCGGGAAGCGCCTGGTGGTCGTCGACGACTCGATCGTCCGCGGCAACACCCAGCGCGCCCTGGTCAAGATGCTCCGTGAGGCGGGCGCCGCCGAGATCCACATCCGGATCTCCTCCCCGCCCGTGAAGTGGCCCTGCTTCTTCGGCATCGACTTCGCCACCCGGGCCGAGCTCATCGCCAACGGCATGTCCGTGGACGAGATCGCGACCTCGATGGGCGCCGACTCCCTCTCGTACATCTCCATCGACGGCATGATCGAGGCGACGACCATCGACAAGCCGAACCTCTGCCGCGCCTGCTTCGACGGCGTGTACCCGATGGAGCTGCCCGATCCCGAGCTGCTCGGCAAACAGCTGCTGGAGACCGAGCTCGCGGCCGGACCGGCGAGCACCGCCGCCGCCGAAGCGCTCCGTCGCCCGTAAGCCCCGCAGGACGACACGAAAGTCCCAGAACCATGTCTGCTGAATCTTCCGAGCGCGCTCCGCACCAGGCCGCCGGTGCCAGCTACGCGGCTGCCGGCGTCGACATCGAAGCCGGTGACCGCGCCGTCGAGCTGATGAAGGAGTGGGTGAAGAAGACGCAGCGCGCGGAGGTCGCGGGCCTCGGCGGCCTCGGCGGATTCGCCGGCCTCTTCGACGCCTCGGCCCTGAAGCGGTACGAGCGGCCGCTCCTCGCCTCCGCCACCGACGGTGTCGGTACGAAGGTCGACCTCGCCCGGAAGATGGGCGTGTACGACACCATCGGCCACGACCTCGTGGGCATGGTCGTCGACGACCTGGTCGTCTGTGGCGCCGAGCCGCTCTTCATGACCGACTACATCTGCGTCGGCAAGGTCTTCCCCGAGCGTGTCGCCGCGATCGTGAAGGGCATCGCCGAAGGCTGTGTGCTGGCCGGCTGCGCGCTGGTCGGCGGCGAGACCGCCGAACACCCCGGCCTGCTCGGCGAGGACGACTTCGACGTCGCGGGCGCCGGTACGGGTGTGGTCGAGGCGGACCGGCTGCTGGGTCCCGAGCGGATCCGCGAGGGTGACGTCGTCATCGCGATGGCCTCGTCCGGACTTCACTCGAACGGGTACTCGCTGGTGCGCCATGTCGTCTTCGACCGGGCCGGCTGGACGCTGGACCGGGAGATCGCGGAGTTCGGCAGGACGCTCGGCGAGGAGCTGCTGGAGCCGACCAGGATCTACTCGCTGGACTGCCTGGCGCTGACCCGTACGACCGAGGTGCATGGCTTCAGCCACATCACCGGCGGCGGCCTCGCCAACAACCTGGCCCGGGTGATCCCGGACCATCTGCACGCCACGGTCGACCGTTCGACCTGGATCCCCGGCGCGGTCTTCGACGTCGTCGGCAGGGCCGGACAGGTCGAGCGCCTGGAGCTGGAGAAGACCCTGAACATGGGGGTCGGCATGATGGCCGTCGTCCCCGCGGAGTCGGTGGACGCGGCGCTGGCGACCTTCGAGGACCGGGGCCTGGACGCCTGGGTCGCGGGAGAGATCACCGGCCGCGGCGATCACGCCACGGGCGCCGAGCTGACCGGGGACTACGCCAAGTAGGCGGCCGGGAACAGGTCAGGACAGGGACGGACCGGGACCGGTCGCCCGGAGTGCGCACCGGCTCACACACCGGTTCGGTGCGGACGCGGCGGACCGCCCGTGTCCGCACCGGGTGGACAGCACTGAACCCGGTCCGTGGCGCAGGCCCTGGACCGGGTCAGTGTGACGGCGCAGCCACAGGCCGCGCCGGGAAATGCTCTGAGGTGTTGTACGTCAAGCGCCGCGGCGCTGAGACGAAGGACCGGACTCGTCGTCCTCGTCCTGATCCTCGTTATAACGATCCGCGTACTGTGCGTACGGGTCATCTTCCTCTTCGTCGTCCTCGAACGGCTCCGCGTTCGGTGGCTGACTCGTAGGAGATGCGCCCAGCTCATTGGCCAGACGTGACAGGTCCGTTCCGCCGCTGCTGTACTTCAGCTGGCGGGCGACCTTCGTCTGCTTGGCCTTTGCCCGGCCGCGCCCCATGGCTCGACCCCCTCGGTGACGGGGCTCGACGGCCCCAGAGTCTTGACACCCGTTCATGATTCGGAACGGACTCTCCGTGAAGAGTCCGGTCCGTAGGGCTTCAACGGTACCTGCTTCCGCGGCCATACGGTACGCCGTCCGCAGGTAGCGCCGCTTCACAGAACCGGCGAGGAGCCCCGTCCTCGCTGGTCAACTGCGATTTTAACCTCTTCTCGGCGGCCGACCCGCCGACGGGGGTGAGTCACGTCTCCCCGACAGCGGGTCAGTGGGTCCGTACGGTCAGTGACTGCGGGAACGGGCCGCCGCCATGCGCTGCTCGGCGATCCGGTCGGCCGCCGCGGCCGGCGGAATGCCGTCTTCCTTTGCACGTGCGAATATTGCCAGCGTGGTGTCGAAGATCTTCGCTGCCTTCTTCTCGCACCGGCCGAAGTCGAAGCCGTGCAGCTCGTCGGCGACCTGGATCACCCCGCCGGCGTTCACCACGTAGTCGGGGGCGTAGAGGATGCCCCGGTCCGCGAGGTCCTTCTCGACGCCGGGGTGCGCGAGCTGGTTGTTGGCCGCGCCGCACACCACCTTCGCGGTGAGCGCGGGCACCGAGGCGTCGTTGAGCGCGCCGCCCAGCGCGCACGGGGCGTAGATGTCGAGCCCCTCGGTGCGGATCAGCGTTTCGGTGTCGCCGACCGCGGTGACCCGGCCCGGGTGGCTGCCGGTGACGCGGCGCACGGAGTCCTCCCGTACGTCCGTGACCACCACATCGGCGCCCTCGGCCAGCAGATGCCCGACCAGATGGTGGCCGACCTTGCCGACGCCCGCGACGCCGACCTTGCGGCCGCGCAGCGCGGGGTCGCCCCACAGGTGTTGGGCGCTGGCCCGCATCCCCTGGTAGACGCCGAAGGCGGTCAGCACCGACGAGTCGCCCGCACCGCCGTTCTCGGGGGAGCGGCCGGTGGTCCAGGCGCACTCGCGCGCCACCACGTCCATGTCCGCGACATAGGTGCCGACGTCGCAGGCCGTCACGTACCGCCCGCCGAGCGAGGCGACGAACCGGCCGTAGGCCAGGAGGAGTTCCTCCGTCTTGATCAGCTCGGGATCGCCGATGATCACGGCCTTGCCGCCGCCGTGGTCCAGGCCGGCCATAGCGTTCTTGTAGGACATTCCGCGGGCGAGGTTCAGCGCGTCGGCGACGGCTGCCTCCTCGTTCGCGTACGGGTAGAAGCGCGTGCCGCCGAGGGCCGGGCCCAGGGCGGTGGAGTGGATGGCGATCACGGCCTTGAGGCCGGAGGCGCGGTCCTGGCAGAGGACGACCTGCTCGTGCCCACCCTGATCGGAGTGGAACAGGGTGTTCAGCACGTCCACACGGGCGCCCGGGGCGCCCGGGGCGTCGGGGACGAGTACGCCGGTCATATCGGTCACGGTGGTGACTCCCAAGTACGAGGCGGCGGCCCTCTTACGGGTGGAGAGGGCCGGATGGCAGCAGATTAGGCCCTGCGCGTCCACGGATCAGGCGCAGTGCCGAGGATCACCCCCTCGTGGCGCAACGACATGGGACGATTCACCTTATGGCGGTGGTGTCCTCAGTGATCGTCCCCTATACGTCCTACCTGCGGGTGTACGAGCCCTTGGCGGCCTTCCCGGAGGCCGAGCGCGACCACTGGGCCCGCTATGCGCGGCGCAGCGACCTGCCGACGGCGCAGGACGAACTCCGGCGCTCGCTGGCCGATCTGCTGCCGACGCCTCCCGTCGCCGTTCCGGTGCACGAGAGCGCCGACGCGTTCGTGGCCGAGCTGGACGGAGTGGTCTGCGTCTGCCCCTGGCGGACCAGGCTGCGCGGCTGGCAGGCCCTGGAGGCGATGGCGGGGCAGTACCCGGAGCCGGTGCTCGACGTGGTGCTCCCGCCGGTGGTGCGCCTCCAGGCGGTCGCCGACTACGGGCGCTGGCTGGAGCGGAACCCGGACGCGCGGCCGTGGATCCGCACCACGGTCTGGCATGTCCCGGTGCGCTGGTTCACGCTCTTCGACGACGAGGAACGCGAGTACGAGAAGGCCGGTCCCGGCGAAGGGACGGCCGCCGGGGCGCCGCCGGTCCTGCGCTACCGGACGCCGATGGTGCAGGCGAGGCGCCGGCTGGCCCGGTCGCTCAAGACGCTCAGGGAGCACTTCGAGGAGGGGCCGCTCACCGAGGGGCTGGTCGACGTCGGGAAGTGGCTGGAGGACTTCCACCCCAGGTCGCTGGTCGAGCTCGACTACGGCGGCCTGGTGCACGCCCTGTCCGACGAGCAGCTGGAGGAGGACCGGTCGGCCGCCGATGTGGCGGCGGCGGTGGCCGCGCTGCGCGCGGGCGACGAGGAGACCGCGGACGCGGCGTACGAGCGTCTCGCGGACCGCTGGCGGGCCGTCCGGGCGAGGCAGACGGCGAACTGACGGGGTCGCTCGTCCGGGGGACCGCCCGGGTCGGGGACCTAGGTCCTGATCCGGGCCTTTGCGTCAAGCGTGACGGACCGCACTAACTGGGGTCTTGCGCCCATCCCCCACCCTCGTGTCAAAATAGGACAAGGAGTCCGGGGAGGACTCCGTCCGTCCAAGTAAGGGCGGATTCCTCGGCATTGCACTCTATGGGGGGGTCTGATGACTCCTGATGACCATGTGACTGATCGTCACTGGGGCGTGACTGTCCGCTATGACATGGTCCATCGGGCTTCGGCCGCTGATGAGCACCTGAGAGGGCAATTCCATCGGTTTGGCCGACGTGGCTGGACGGATGGTGTAGTTGTAGTGCCGAAGACAAGCCGTTCGTCCTATAACCGACTCGGCCCGTGTCTGCCATTTCGGGCAACGCGGGTCAAGGTGCAGAATTTAGAGGAAAGAACCGAGATGGTTCGGTTCTCCCGAGGAGGCCGCTCATGACCGCTCGCACCCCTGATGCCGAGCCGCTGCTGACCCCGGCTGAGGTTGCCACGATGTTCCGCGTGGACCCGAAGACGGTCACTCGCTGGGCGAAGGCGGGCAAGCTCACGTCCATCCGAACGCTGGGTGGGCATCGCCGGTACCGCGAGGCTGAGGTCCGTGCTCTGCTCGCGGGTATTCCGCAGCAGCGCAGCGAGGCCTGAACACCCTAATAAATCGGGCGTTTTCGGGTCTCCCAACCTGATTCGCCCCGTTATAGCTCCACTTGACGGCCGTCCGCCCCAACGGACTTCCGTTTTTGATCGCGCTGGACTCCGCCGGGTCCAGCGCGATCTTTTTTGTGTCGCGCCCCACTCGGCGCCGTACGGGACTGTGGCGGTCCGCCCGCCGGCCGCCCGCAAGGTGCTCGTACGGGGCCGTCTGCCGGGCTCTCAGGGCCTGTTGGGGACCGCCCGATTCCGCCCTGTCGTCCCGTTGTCGGTGCGGCGCCGGAGGCTCAGCGTGTGCCGCCGGTTACGTCTCGCACAGAAGTGCAATTGCACATATTAAATTGGGCTGTTGTAGGGAGGGGTTAAGTTCACTACTTTTCAAAATTGTTTGCGTGACACCCGTCACATGGCAGAGCACTTGCCAAACCTGAGCCTGTCACGGAAAGACCCGGCGGGCGGCATGGTTCACCGGCGTGCCGGTGGACGTTCCTCTGGGTTCGCGGCGTTCGCAGCGTTCGCAGCGTTCGCAGCGTTCGTGTCGGGCGCAGACGGCTCCATGGCGAGCCGCAGCAGCCGGTGGCAGACCGCGCAGTGCCGGGTGAGGTGGCGGTAGCCCACAGCGGCCGCCAGGTGGGCCCGTAGCAGTGCCCGCGTCTCGTGCCGCGTCGCCGTCGTCATGCGCCGACCTCCTGCCGCCGTCCGGGGCCCCGCCGCTCCGAATCCCGGCTGCCCTGCGAACCTCTGCTGTCTGAGTACCCGCGTGCGGGACGCGCCGTCAAGACGCGTGCGCGGGCGGCAGTGGTCCGGAACGGCAGCCGGAACAGCAGAAGGGCCCGCATCCGGTGAGGATGCGGGCCCTTCTGCTGTGTTGTTCTACTGCGGTCCTGACGGGATTTGAACCCGCGGCCTCCACCTTGACAGGGTGGCGAGCACTCCAAACTGCTCCACAGGACCAGGTTTCGCAGCCCCTCCGTACGAGAATCTCGCACGGTGTTGCTTCCGTTCGGCTGCGAGACAGACTGTACAGGAGGTCGGGCCCCCCGGTCGAACTGGCTGCGGGCCGACTGCGGACTGCGCTGAGGACCGGCTGCGGATGCGCTGCGGGCCGGCTGCGGACAGCTCAGCGGACCCCGGCGACCACCGCGTCGATCGCCTTCACGATGCGCTTGTCGGAGACCGTCTGCGCCGTGCCGAGGGCGTGCGCGAAGTAGCTCACCCGCAGCTCCTCGATCATCCAGCGGATGTCGAGCGCCTCCTTGGGCACCGGCCGCCCCTGCGGCAGCTGCTCAAGCAGCCACGCGTACTCGTCCTGCATCTCGTGGACCTTCTCCATCCGCGTGGTGTCGCGCTGGACGGCCGTCGGCATCTGCTGGAGGCGGCGGTCGGCCGCGACCAGATAGCGCATCAGGTCCGGCAGCCTGCGCAGTCCGGTCGCGGTGACGAAGCCCGGCTTGATGAGCGTCGCCAACTGGGTCCGTACGTCCGCCAGGTTGGCGACGAGCACCAGGCTGGTGGTGGACTTCAGCCGGCGCTCGGCCGCCTGCCAGGCCGCCAGGATCTGCTGGACCTGGTCGACCGTCCTGATGGTCGTCTCGACGAGGTCGGCGCGCACCTTCTCGTACAGCTTGCGGTACGACTCCTCGTCCCAGGCGGGCCCGCCGTGGTCGGCGATCAGCTGGTCCGCCGCCGCCATGGCGCAGTCCTCGAAGAGCGCCTGGACCGAGCCGTGCGGATTGCGGGACAGGGCCAGTTTCGCCTGGTTGCTGAGCCGGTCGGACGCGAACTTGGCCGGGTTCACCGGGATGTTGAGCAGGATGAGCCTGCGGGTGCCCCGCCACATCGCCTGCTGCTGTTCGGCCTGGGTGTCGAAAAGCCGTACGGACACGCTGTCGCCCGCGTCGACCAGGGCCGGGAAGGCGCGGACCGGCTGGCCGGCCCGCCTGGTCTCGAAGACACGGGAGAGCGTGCCGACCGTCCAGTCGGTGAGCCCGGTCCGCTCGACCGACTCGCCGGCCGGGCCCGCCGTCGCCGCTGCCGCCTTGGAGATCGCCTGGCGGGCCTTGGGGCGCAGCCGGAGCTTGAGCGCTTCGAGGTCCTTGTCCTCGGCCACGTTGCGGCGCCGCTCGTCGACGATCCGGAAGGTGATCTTGAGGTGGTCCGGCACCCGGGAGAGGTCGAAGTCCTCGGCGGTGACCGGGACGCCGACCATGCGCTGGAGCTCCCGGGCGAGCGTCAGCGGCAGCGGCTCCTGGAGGGGCACCGCGCGGTCCAGGAAGGCTCCCGCGTAGTTCGGCGCGGGCACGTAGTGGCGGCGGATCGGTTTGGGCAGCGAGCGGATCAGCTCGGTGACCACTTCCTCGCGCAGCCCCGGGATCTGCCAGTCGAAGCCGTCGGGTGTGACCTGGTTGAGCACCTGGAGCGGGATGTGGACCGTGACGCCGTCCGCGTCCGCGCCCGGCTCGAACTGGTACGTCACCCGGAACTTCAGCTTCCCCTGCCGCCAGGAGTCCGGGTAGTCGTCCTTGGTGACGGCCCCGGCCTTCTCGGTGATCAGCATCGAGCGCTCGAAGTCGAGCGCCTCGGGCTCGTCCCGCTGCTTGTGCTTCCACCAGGAGTCGAAGTGGGCGCCGGAGACGACGTGTTCGGGGATCCGCCCGTCGTAGAAGTCGAAGAGCGTCTCGTCGTCCACCAGGATGTCGCGGCGCCGTGCGCGGTGCTCCAACTCCTCGACCTCGGCCAGGAGCTTGCGGTTCGCGGCGAAGAACTTGTGGTGGGTGCGCCAGTCGCCCTCGACCAGGGCGTTGCGAATGAAAAGTTCCCGGCTGGTCTCCGGGTCGATCCGGCCGTAATTGATCTTGCGCTGGGCGACGATCGGTACGCCGTACAACGTGACCCGCTCGTACGCCATCACCGCCGCCTGGTCCTTCTCCCAGTGCGGCTCGCTGTAGGTGCGTTTCAGCAGATGCTGGGCGAGCGGTTCGATCCACTCCGGCTCGACCTTGGCATTGACCCTGGCCCACAGCCGTGAGGTCTCCACCAGCTCGGCGGACATGATGAAACGCGGCTGCTTCTTGAAGAGCGCCGAGCCGGGGAAGATCGCGAACTTCGCGTTCCGGGCGCCCAGATACTCGTTCTTCTCGGTGTCCTTGAGCCCGATGTGCGAGAGCAGCCCGGCGAGCAGCGAGGTGTGCACCGCCTGCTCGGGCGCGTCCTCCTCGTTCAGCCGGATGCCCATGGTCCTGGCGACCGAGCGCAGCTGCGCGTAGATGTCCTGCCACTCGCGGATCCGCAGGAAGTTCAGATACTCCTGCTTGCACATCCGGCGGAAGCTGGAGGAGCCGCGCTCCTTCTGCTGGTCGCGTACGTAGCGCCAGAGGTTGAGGAAGGCCAGGAAGTCGGAGGTCTCGTCCTTGAAGCGGGCGTGCTGCTGGTCGGCCTGGGTCTGCTTCTCCGCCGGGCGCTCGCGCGGGTCCTGGATGGAGAGCGCGGCGGCGATGACCATCACCTCGCTCACACAGCCGTTCCGGTCGGCCTCCAGGACCATCCGGGCCAGCCGCGGGTCGACGGGCAGCTGGCTGAGCTTGCGCCCTTCCTGGGTGAGCCGCCGCTTGGGGTCCTTCTCCTTGGGGTCCAGCGCGCCGAGTTCCTGGAGCAGCTGGACGCCGTCGCGGATGTTGCGGTGGTCCGGCGGGTCGATGAAGGGGAACTTCTCGATGTCGCCGAGGCCGGCCGCGGTCATCTGGAGGATGACGGACGCCAGGTTCGTACGGAGGATCTCGGGGTCGGTGAACTCCGGGCGGGCGAGGAAGTCGTCCTCGGTGTACAGCCGGATGCAGATGCCGTCCGACGTACGGCCGCAGCGGCCCTTGCGCTGGTTGGCGCTGGCCTGCGAGATCCGCTCGATGGGCAGCCGCTGGACCTTGGTGCGGTGGCTGTAGCGGGAGATACGGGCGGTGCCCGGGTCGATCACGTACTTGATGCCGGGGACGGTCAGCGAGGTCTCGGCGACGTTGGTGGCGAGCACCACCCGTCTGCCGCCGCCTGACGGGCGCTGGAACACCCGGTGCTGCTCGGCGTGCGACAGCCGCGCGTACAGCGGCAGCACCTCGGTGCGCCGCAGGTTCCGCTTGTTCAGCGCGTCGGCGGTGTCCCGGATCTCGCGCTCGCCGGAGAGGAAGACGAGCACATCGCCGGAGCCCGGGCCCTCGTCCTGGAGCTCGTCGACCGCTTCGCAGATCGCGGTGATCTGGTCCCGGTCGCCTTCGTCGCCCTCCTCCTCCAGGAGCGGGCGGTAGCGCACCTCGACCGGGTACGTACGGCCGCTGACCTCGACCACCGGGGCGTCGCCGAAGTGCCGGGCGAAGCGCTGCGGGTCGATGGTGGCCGAGGTGATGACGACCTTCAGGTCCGGCCGCTTCGGCAGCAGCTGGGCCAGATACCCCAGCAGGAAGTCGATGTTGAGCGACCGCTCGTGCGCCTCGTCGATGATGATCGTGTCGTACGCGCGCAGTTCGCGGTCCGTCTGGATCTCGGCGAGGAGGATGCCGTCCGTCATCAGCTTGATGAAGGTGGCTTCCTGGTCGACCTGGTCGGTGAAGCGGACCTTCCAGCCGACGGCCTCGCCCAGCGGGGTGCTCATCTCGTCCGCGATGCGCTCGGCGACCGTGCGCGCGGCGATCCGGCGGGGCTGGGTGTGGCCGATCATGCCCCGGACGCCGCGTCCCAGCTCCAGACAGATCTTCGGGATCTGGGTCGTCTTGCCGGACCCGGTCTCACCGGCGACGATCACCACCTGGTGATCCCGTATCGCCTCGGCGATCTCGTCCTTCTTCCGGCTGACCGGAAGCTGCTCGGGGTAGCTGACGGTGGGCACCCGGGCAGCCCGGCGCGCCATGCGGGCGGTGGACTTCTCCGCCTCGGCGGAGATCTGGTCCAGCGCGGCCTGCCGGGCCTCTGGTTTACGGATACGGCGGGCGCCCTCCAGGCGTCGGCCGAGCCGGTGCGCGTCGCGCAGCGACAGCTCGTTGAGCGTGGCCTGGATATCAGCGAAGGAAGTAGACATACCTGATCCAGGATCTCACCCTGCGCAACCCGCTGGCGAATGGATTTGAGTGCCCTGATGTGGGCGTGTATGTCCCTAATACGTGGTTTAGCTTGGTTCCATGCCCGACGAGACGGAACACCACGGCGACCGCGGCGCCCACGGCAGGCACCCGACCGGGGCCGAGCGGTGGGAGGAGTTCCGGAAGTCGCCCTTCGTGCCGGCGACCGTGCTGCTGTTCATCCTGGCGGCCGCCGCCGGGCTCTTCGCGGGTTCGTACACGTACTTCATGGCCAACCCGACCCCGCACCGGGTGCCGACCGCCGTCGTCGGCTCGTACGAATCGCCCACCGGGAAGCGGTTCATCGACGGGATGGAGCAGGCGCTCGACGCCTCGCTCGAACTGCATGTGTACCCGACGGACGCCCAGGCGCGGCGGGCCGTGGACCAGCAGAAGGTCTTCGCGATCGTGCATGTGCGGAGCAGTGCGGTGCGGCTCGACGTGTCCGGGGCGTCCGGCGCCTCGGTCGCGCAGGTGCTCGTGGAGTCCGCGCCCGCGGTGGCGAAGGCGACCGGTGTCCCGGTCCGGGTGACGGACGTCAACCCGCTCCAGAAGGGCGATCCGCGGGGGCTCGCGCTCTTCTACATCTCGCTGGCCGCGGTGATCGTCGGCTTCGTCGGCGCGATCCAGCTCTCCGTGCACGCCCGCGGTCTCAACCCGGCGGAGCGCATCGCGTACATCATCGCCAACGCACTGCTCGGCGGCTTCGCCATCGCGGCCGTCGTCGACTGGTGGCTGGGCGCGCTGGATCTGCCGTTCACGGAGTCGTGGCTGATCCTGGCCTTCACGATGTTCACGTCCGGCATGGTCTTCACGATGTTCAACACCCTCATCGGCCGCTGGGCGATGCTCCCCACCTGGGGGCTGATGGTGCTGCTCGGAAACCCGTCGTCGGGCGGTGCGGTGTCCTGGCCGCTGCTTCCGTCGACGCTGGGTCATATCGGGCAGTGGCTGCCGCCGGGCGCCTCGGTCAACGCCCAGCACACCGCCGTCTACTTCGGCGGCTACCAGCACGCCTTCCCGTTCCTGGTGCTCGCGGGATGGTCGCTGGTGTCGTGTGCCGTCTTCTGGACCTGGCGCCACCGGCACCCGGGCGGGCGTACGGTGCTGGGCGGCCGGCGGGCTTAGGGAAGCACCCGGGTACGCGAAAAGCCCCGACGCGTGGTCGGGGCTCTCGAAGCAGTGGCTGGGGCCGGGATCGAACCGGCGACCTATCGCTTTTCAGGCGATCGCTCGTACCAACTGAGCTACCCAGCCACGCAGCCTAGGCTGCAGCGGTCCTGACGGGATTTGAACCCGCGGCCTCCACCTTGACAGGGTGGCGAGCACTCCAAACTGCTCCACAGGACCAAGCAATGTGCGAGAAATATTCTCGCACACAGTTGTGCGTGCCCCCAACGGGATTCGAACCCGTGCTACCGCCTTGAAAGGGCGGCGTCCTGGGCCACTAGACGATGAGGGCTAAGGGCCCGCCTGGGCGCTTTGCAGCGCGTCGGGGACGTCCGAAGCATATGGGATCGCGGCGCGGTTCGCCAAAACGGTTTGGACGGGCCGGCAAATGGGGGGCGGCGTCGCGGGGTCTGGCACGCTCATCTGCGGCGTTGTCGTCAATCAACAACTCCCCCAGCCTCCGGCCGGGGGGACCCCCACCGCGTTGCCTCAATCCTCCGCCTTGCAGCTGGGCTCGGCATCCAAAGATCAATTAAAGAGCCGAGACGGAGTGAGCGAAGCGAACACAGTGCACCAGACCCCGCTCCTCCACCCACCCCCCATTTGCCGGCCCGTCTTAGCGCGACGTGGGCGACGGCTTCGCTCCCGGCAGGTTGTCGTCCGGCAGATGCCTGCTGACCTCGGCCGTCGTCAGGCCCAGGCCGCCCAGCGTGATCTCGTCCCAGGCCTGCAGGCGCCGGGTCGACCGGTCCAGGTAGAGCACCGACGCGAGCACCTTCTCCGGGTGCTTGTTCTGTACGGCGCGCAGCCCGCCGCCGCCCGTCGAACCCTCCACCTTCAGCCGGGTGCCGAGGGGGAGCAGCTGGTTCTCGCGGTGGTGCACATGCCCGGCGAGTACCAGCGGGACCGTGCCGTCCGTCTCGCGGGCCGCCTGGGGCTCGTGCGCGACCGCGATGTCGACGGGGGTGCCGGCCCGTTTCTGGTCCTCGATGGCGGACGCGAGCCGGATTCCGGCCAGCCGCTCCGCCGCGTCGCCACCGGGTACGACCGAGCGGTCCGGGGTGAACTGCGGGTCACCGGTCCCCGCGATCCGCAGGCCGCCGACCGTCACGGCGCTGCCGTTGTCGAGCACATGCACATTCCGGAGGTGCTTCAGATACTTCTGCGTGGTGGCCGAATCGTGGTTGCCGCGGACCCACACGTACGGCGCTCCGAGGTCCGGTACCGGGTCGAGGAAGGTGTTCTCGGCGGCGCTCCCGTGGTCCATCGTGTCGCCGGAGTCGATGATCACGTCGATCTTGTACTGCTTCACGAGCGAGCCGATGATCTGCCACGAGGCCGGGTTGAGATGGATGTCGGAGACGTGCAGCACGCGGATCGTGCCGGGGTCCGGCTGGTAGGCGGGGAGGGTCGACGTGGCGTCGTACAGCTTCGTCACGTTGGTGACGAGGCGCGCCAACTCGTCCTGGTAGACGTTGAAGTCGGTGACGATCGAGCGTGCGTTGCCGACCACCTGCGGTGCGGACGAGAGCAGCCCGGAGAACTTCGGCTCAAGCAGCGACCTGGGGTTCCACGTCGCGTACGCCGTGGCGCCCGAAGCCGCGAGCAGGACGAGCGCGAGACCGCCGGCCGCCAGGGCGCGGCGCGGCCTGCGGTAGACGACCAGGCCGAGCGTGGTGGCGCCGATCACCACGGCGGCGCAGGAGCGTACGGCCAGGTCGAGGGTGCTGTGCTCGACGTCGTGGGCGATCTCGCCCTGGAGGCCGGAGATCCGTTCGGGGTGTTCCACCAGGGCCCGGGAGCGGACCGGGTCGAGGCGGTCCACGTCGACGTCGAGCCGGATGGGTGCCGTGTGCGAGTCGAGTTCGAGTGCGCCCAGCGGCGAGACGTTGATCTTGGTGCCGCCGGTGAGGGAGGGCCGCAGCGTCATGGTGGTGTCCACCGGGCCGACCTGCGACCGGACATTGCCCACGACGAGCAGCCCCAGCCAGGCGCCGAGCAGCACGACGGTCACCATGACGGGGCCCCGGAGCCAGGGGTGCGGGCGGGGGGCGAGAGAGAGTTCGCGTGGTGCGGAACGGGGCCGGGTGGCCGGACGGGTGGTCCAGGTGCGTGGCCGTCGGGCGCGTGGCCCCCCGCTGCGGGCACGGCGCGCGCGCAGTGCCCGGACGGTACGCAGCGCCCGGAGTTGCCGTAGACGGTCGGCGGCGGCCATTCCTGCGGTATGCCCAGGAGGCGGAAGTCCCATGCGGACCCGGCGCATACGGGGGAACTACGGGACAATGGGCGGGTGCTGGAGATGACGCGTGAGGAGTTCGAGGAACTGGTCGCCGAGGCGCTGGACCGCATCCCGCCGGAGCTGACCCGGCTGATGGACAACGTCGCGGTGTTCGTCGACGACGAGCCCGGGTCCGACGACCCGGAGCTGCTCGGTCTCTACGAGGGGACACCGCTGACGGAGCGCGGCGAGTGGTACGCGGGTGTCCTGCCGGACCGGATCACCGTCTACCGGGGGCCGACGCTGCGGATGTGCTCCTCGCGCGAGGCGGCGGTGGCCGAGACGGAGATCACCGTGGTGCACGAGGTCGCACACCACTTCGGGATCGACGACGAGCGGCTGCACGCGCTGGGGTACGGCTGAGCCACGAGCGGCTGCACGCACCGGGTGCGGCTCAGCGGGGGCGGAGGTGACCGTGCGTAGGGACCGGCCGCCGGGCGTGTCCCTTCCGGGGGCCGGGGAGTTGGGCAGGGCGGTCCCACCCGGTCCGTTCCCGTCAGCCCGCTCCCTCCGGAGGTGCGCCCCGTGCGCCAGTTGCCTGTCCCCGCCCGGTTGATCGCCGCCGTGATGACGGTGGCGGCGTCGGCGGGCTGTATGAGCGTCACCGACCACCCCGGCAGGCCCGCGCCGTCCGCCACGAAGGGGACGCAGCGCACGGACGCCCGGCCGGACGGCGCGGCCGCCGCCCCCGACGGCGGTGGGCGCGCCCGGGTGCACGGCGGTGTGGCCGGCGGGAGTGACGAGGGTCCTGACGGGCAGCCGGCGCAGGGGCAGTCCGCCCGGAAGGCCGCGGGCGGGAGCAAGGCCGGGACCGCGGGGAAGGGCGGCGGCACGGAGCCGTCGGCGGATCCGTCGGGGCCCGGTGCTCCGCGGCCGGCCCGGCCCGGACACCCGCGGCCCGGGCGTCCGCCGGGGCACGGCGGCGGGCCGTCCGGCCGTCCCGCGCCCCCCGCCGGCAGCCCCACCCCGCCCGGGCAGCCGTCGGACCCGCCGCGGACGAGCCCGACGCCCGGTCCCGGCAGCTCGCCGCCCGGGGCCACGACGGCCCCGTCGGTCGGGCCCGCCAAGCGGTCCGAAGCGATGCTGATTCCGCTGGCATCGCCGCAGGCCGAGCCGGTGCAGCAGGCCGGGTTTGCCAGGAAGGGGGAAGGGTGAGTATGGTAGTAGATCGTTTGATCCCATTGCCCGGCGCCACTGTGTTTCTTGATCAGCAAGAGACGAAGAGCGCCCCGAGGCGCGTACTCTCCCTTACCGTGACTGGTCCGCATTGAGGCGGTCGAAATAGCGATTCACGGAGTTATGGGCGCGTGCCGAAACTCCGGAAGGTTTCGCATTTCGCATGTCCAATTTCAGTTCTGACCACGCCGTCATGCCCGAGAACGACGAGATCGTCGCCGACGCCGAGGCTGTCGTGGTCGAGGTCGAAGAGGCCGTCGCCGAGGCCGTAGCCGCCGAGGACACCGCCACTGAGGCCGCAGTCACCGACGAGACCGCCACCGGCGAGTCCGTCACCGACGAAGAGCCCGCCGAGCCGACCGTGACCTTCGGGTCGCTCGGTCTGCCGGACGGCATCGTCCGCAAGCTCGCCCAGAACGGTGTCACCGCGCCCTTCCCGATCCAGGCAGCGACCATCCCGGACGCCCTGGCCGGCAAGGACATCCTCGGCCGTGGCCGTACCGGCTCCGGCAAGACCCTCTCCTTCGGCCTCCCGCTGCTGGCGACGCTCGCCGGCGGGCACACCGAGAAGAAGAAGCCGCGCGGCATCATCCTCACCCCGACCCGTGAGCTCGCGATGCAGGTCGCGGACGCTCTCCAGCCGTACGGCGACGTGCTCGGCCTGAAGATGAAGGTCGTCTGCGGCGGTACGTCGATGTCCAACCAGATCTACGCCCTGGAGCGCGGCGTCGACGTCCTCGTCGCCACCCCGGGCCGGCTGCGCGACATCATCAACCGCGGCGCCTGCTCGCTGGCGAGCGTCCAGGTCGCCGTCCTCGACGAGGCCGACCAGATGTCCGACCTGGGCTTCCTGCCCGAGGTCACCGAGCTGCTCGACCAGATCCCCGGCGGCGGCCAGCGCATGCTCTTCTCCGCCACCATGGAGAACGAGATCGGCACGCTGGTCAAGCGCTACCTGACCAACCCGGTCAGCCACGAGGTGGACAGCGCGCAGGGCAACGTCTCGACCATGTCGCACCACGTCCTCGTCGTGAAGCCGAAGGACAAGGCGCCGGTCACGGCCGCCATCGCCGCCCGCAAGGGCCGCACGATCATCTTCGTACGGACCCAGCTGGGCGCCGACCGTATCGCCGAGCAGCTCGTCGAGTCGGGCGTCAAGGCGGACGCGCTGCACGGCGGTATGACCCAGGGCGCCCGTACCCGCGTGCTCGCCGACTTCAAGGACGGTTACGTCAACGCGCTCGTCGCGACCGACGTCGCCGCCCGCGGTATCCACGTCGACGGCATCGACCTGGTCCTGAACGTGGACCCGGCCGGGGACCACAAGGACTACCTGCACCGTTCGGGCCGTACCGCCCGCGCCGGCAAGTCCGGCACGGTCGTCTCGCTGTCGCTGCCGCACCAGCGCCGCCAGATCTTCCGGCTGATGGAGGACGCGGGCGTCGACGCCACGCGCCACATCGTCCAGGGGGCCGGGGCCTTCGAGCCCGAGGTCGCCGAGATCACCGGCGCCCGTTCGCTGACCGAGGTCCAGGCCGACTCCGCGAACAACGCCGCCAAGCAGGCGGAGCGCGAGGCCAAGGACCTCACCCGTGAGCTGGAGCGCGTCCAGCGCCGTGCGACCGAGCTGCGCGAGGAGGCCGACCGTCTGGTGGCGCGTGCCGCCCGCGAGCGCGGTGACGACCCCGAGGCCGCTGTCGCCGAGGTGCTGCAGGCAGCCGAGGCCGAGATCGCGGCCGCCGTGCCGGAGCAGCCGAGGGCGGAGCAGCGCGAGGAGCGCCGCGACGACCGTGGCAACTTCGGACGCCGCGACGACCGGGGTGGCGACCGTGGTGGATACCGCGGCGGCGACCGTGGTGGTGACCGCGGTGGCTTCCAGCGCCGTGACGACCGCGGTGGCGACCGTGGTGGTTTCCAGCGCCGTGACGACCGGGGTGGCAACGGTGGCGGTTTCCGCCGCGATGACCGTCCGTCGGGTGGTTCCGGTGGTGGGTTCCGTGGTGGCGAGCGTCGTGACAACGACCGTCCGTCCGGTGGTTTCCAGCGCCGTGACGACCGGGGTGGCAACGGTGGCGGTTTCCGCCGTGACGACCGTCCGTCGGGTGGTTCCGGTGGTGGGTTCCGTGGTGGCGAGCGTCGTGACAACGACCGTCCGTCCGGTGGCTTCCGTGGCGGCGACCGCCGTGACGACCGCGGTGGTGACCGTGGTGGTTTCCAGCGCCGTGACGACCGCCCCACCGGCGGCCACCGCGGCAGCGACCGTCCGTTCAACCGCGACCGCCGTGACGACCGCCCCACCGGCGGCTTCCGCTCCGGCAGCAGCGACCGTCCGACCGGCCGCCGCGACGACCACCGCACGACCGGCACGGGCACCGGCACCGGTTCGTTCGGCCGCCGCGACGACAAGCCGCGCTGGAAGCGCAACGGCTGACCCACCTGCCCGGCGTGAGCCGGAACCGGTGAGCCGCTGAACCCGGCTGGACCAGAGAAGCGGGCCCCTCCTTCGCGGAGGGGCCCGCTTCTCTGCGTCCGGCGCCGGCCGATGACGTTCGCCGGTGGGTTTCCGCCGATGAGTTCTGCTGCCGCGGACGGTCATGACCATGTGGGCGCAGCACGCGCCCTGCACAAGCGAGCACGACCGAAGACGAGAGGGAGGCACACCTCATGGCAGCCCCGGGCAACATCAACGGACTGGGCGTCATCCTCGGCAGTACGGATCCCGAACCGCTCATCGAGTGGTACCGCGCCGCGCTGGAGCCGCTGGGGGCCCGCTGGGAGGGCCACATGCTCGTTGTCGGGCAGCAGGCGGTCATCGGGTTCGACCGCCGCGACGACGTGGCGGACAAGGCCGCGGAACCCGGCAGGCACCTGGTCAACATCATGGTGCGCGACATCCGTGCGGCCGAGAAGCACTTCAACACGATCGGCGTGACCTGGGTCAGGCCGGTCGAGGACACCGGGGGCGGATGGTTCTTCTCCACCCTGCTGGACCCGGACGGCAACTACCTCCAGGTACTTCAGGGCCCCGTGGCGCCCTGAGCGGGGCGACCTCTGTCCCACGACTCCGCCGACGGCCCGCACGGGCCGCCGGCGGGGTCCGACGTGCCCGGCGGGGGATACCCGATCGGCTGCTGGGCACGCTCCCGCTATGCTCGGGGGGTGCGTCAGCACGGACCGTTAGCTCAATTGGCAGAGCAGTGGACTTTTAATCCATTGGTTGTGGGTTCGAGTCCCACACGGTCTACCAAGAGCAGGAGGGGGAAACCCTCTCTGACCTGCTAGGAAGCGCCTCGATCGGATTCACCCGGTCGAGGCGCTTCTGCGTTTCCCGGCTCGTGCGTGAGTGGATGTGCCCGCATCCTCTTCTCCGCCCGGCTCCTGGGCCAGTGTGCGGAATCGCTGGTGCCTTCACGATCCTGGACGACCTCGCCATGTTCCTTCGCTGCATGCTCGACACCCCGGCCGCTCCGGCAGGGGCCGGGTCCGGCCCGGCCTGGACCACTGAGTCACTGACCGTCCGGACCGGCGAACTGGAGCCCGCACGCGGGCTGTTCTGGCATCCCGCCCCATGCGAGGTTCATCGGCTGGCAGAAGCCGTCACATCGAAACGCTCCGCGTCTCGTCTCCGCGGGCCAGGAGCGGCAGGGGAACGGTGCGGCAGCCACAGCTGAGTGTGGTGCTCAGCGCGTGGTGGGGGTACTGGGGCCGAACCAGTCGAGGCAGACGACCAGTTCGTCGTCGGTTGCGGTGTCGCCCCGATGTTCGGCCAGTTCGCGCAGGACAGCGCGCGGGACTGCTGCGGCCGGCAACAGGCTGGCTGCCTGAATGGCGCGGGCCAGTGACCGTTCGCCGTACGCCTCGGCGTCCCGTCCAGCAGTGGCGTACACGCCGTCGCTCACGATGATCAGGCGGTCCCCGGGGAGCACCCCGAAGTCCTGGGGTACATAGGGGGTGTCCTCGAACATGCCGAGCGGGAACTGCGCCTCGAAAGGGACACGCTCCACGGCTTTGTCACGCTGACGCCACAGTTGCGGTGAGCCGGCGTCGACCACCTGGGCCCTGCCGGTGGCGAGGTCGAAGGAGAGCAGCAGGGTCGAGACGTGCTGTTCGCCGTGGTGCTGAGCGTAGAGGGCCTGGTCGGCGAGGGCGGCCTGGTCGGCTATGTCGATGCCGGCACGGCGTGCGTTGCGCAGGGCGTTCACCGCGAGGTTGGTCAGGAGGGATGCCTGGATGCCCTCGCCCATGCCGTTGGTGACGGACAGGGTGAGGGTGTCCGCTGTGGTGGCCCAGTCGAAGTTGTCGCCGTAGATGGCATAAGCCGGCTCCAGCTGGGCGCCGATGGCGTACTCGTCGCGGGAGCAGGAGCGGCCAGGGAGAAGCTGCCACTGCATCTCGGCGGCGAGGGTGAGCCGGTTGGCCCGGCGGGCCTGGAGGTAAAGGTCGGTGTCGCGTTCGGCCACGACGATCTCGTGCCCCAGGAATGCGGCGAGATCGGTGAGCTCGTCGACGGCCTGGGGCGTGCATCTGCGCTTGGGGAGGCGGACGGTGAGGATACCGAGTCTGTCTCCGCGCACGGTCACGGGCAGATGGAGGTCCACGGCGCCGTCCAGGGCTGCGTACTGCCCGTACGGTTCCTGGCTGCCGAAGGCGCGGCCTTCCGGGCTGGCATGCAGGGACAGCGGGGGCTGGGCAGTGTGGGGCAAGGCGGTCACCGGTTGCAGGACCGTGAGGCCGTAGTCGGCCATGAGCAGGTCCACCGAAGCAGCCTCGTAGTGCGTGATCAGTGCGGCGCGGGCCGCGTCGAGGAGAGCATGCGGCGCCGCGCTGCGTACGGCGCGCTCCACGGCCAGGAAGCCGTTCATCGGCGGCCCGCTTTCGTCATCAGGGGGATATGTCGGACGCCGCAGCGTAGCGGGGCAGCCCGTCCCCCTCCGCAGCGAGTACCACAATCATTGAGCAATGGTAAGTGTTGCCGTACGGCAACTATCGACCCTATGGTGGTGCAGGTCGCACGATGGGGAGAGTCTGTCGGCTTTCGCTTCCACGATCCGAAGGGCCAGTTGTGGATACCCGAAGCACCGTTCAGCACCTGCACCTGGTCACGCATCCCCTTCCGACTGCCGTGCTCCTGGAACTGTCCGGGGAGGTCGACCTCGACTCGGTCGAGCCGCTGCGTCTGGCACTCCACGAGGCGGTCGGCCGCGGCGAGGGGCCGGTCGTGGTGGACCTCTCAGCGGTCGGGTTCGCCGACACCGCGCTCATCAATACGCTCCTGCACGCCCGACTGCGGCTCGGCGACAGGCTTCGTCTCGCCGCGCCCTCGCGGGCCGTCCTGCGACTGCTGCGGATCCTCCGCCTGGGTGGCGTCTTCGCCATCCACGCCGACCAGGTCGCCGCCCTCCACGCCGACCAGGTCGCCGCCCTCCGCGACGGCCCGGTGCCAAGTGGCAACCAGGTCGCTGCCCCGGCCGCCTCGCCACGGTGACGCAGAAACCGTCCATCTGACGGGCCTGCAGGAGGAACTCCCCGGGGTTCACCAGCCCGCCGACGTTGGCGTGGAACGTAGGCACGCAGGCAGGCACTCCGGTCAGGAGCTCAGGCCGGGCGTACGATCCGCAGCCTGGAGTCGTCGAGGGTTTCGTCCCGTGGCTCGCCCGGCTCGTCGCCCGCGAGGCTGTTCCCGTCCACGGCGGAGGCGGCAGCGTCCCGGAATGCGGTCAGTCCCGCTGTGAGCTGGCGGAGCGCTTCGGGGGGCATGGCTTCCAGTACGGGGCGCAGCTCGTCCGCCTCGCGCTCCTTGACCTCATCGAGCAGGGCCCGCCCGTGCCTGCTCAGATACAGTTCGAGTTCCCGGCGGCTCGCGGTGCTCAGTCGCCGCTCGACCAGGCCGGCGGCCTCCAGCCGGTCGCACAGTCGGCTCGTCGCGGGCGCACTGGATCCCAGAGCTTCGCCGAGGGCCCGCAGATTGCCGCCCTCCAGCCGCCCGATCGCCAGCAGCGCCCGCATCTGTGATGCCGAAACGGGTCCGGCCGGGGCGTTGCCGTGGGCCCTGCCCCGAAGAACGCCGAGCAGCCCTGTGACCTCGGTGGCGATATCCGCCAGTTCCGGGGCCTGCGTCGTAGAGCTTGGGCGCATCGTCCTACTGTGCCACTTTCGAGGCGGCCTTGTCAGTACGCGGCCGGGGGCACAGCACCGGTTCCTACGCCCCGCACGGGTCCCTTGTGGCGGAGTTAGACCCGGGCCGATGGGGGCAGAAGCACGGTTCACGAGACCAGGACTTCTCCTCGATGGGAGTTCAGTATGGGTCAGTCAAATGTCATGGAGCGGCGCACCGGCCACGCGCAGCGGACGACGTGCCCGGCCACGGTGGCCCGGGCACGCGACGACATGCGTGAGTTCGTCTCGGAGCTGTCGCCCGCCCCCACCCCCGAGTGCACGGACAACGCCGTTCTGGTGGTCTCCGAGCTGGTCACGAACGCACTGCGGCACGCGGGAGGGCTTACCGCTCTGCGACTGGCCGCGGACCGCACCACACTGGAGGTCACCGTGGAGGACCCCAGCCGCGCCATGCCGCGGGAGCGCGCGCCGGACCTCAACGGGGCCGGGGGCGGATTCGGCTGGCCTCTGGTCCGTTTCCTCGCGCGTACGGTCGTTGTCAGCCACTGTCCCCAGGGCGGTAAGAACGTACGCGCCGTCCTCTCCCGTTGACCCGTAGTCCCACACGGTCTACCGCTCCACAGGCCCCTGTCCTGCGCGTGAATGCGCAGGACAGGGGCCTGTGCGCGTGGGGGGAGGGGTGTACGTCAGGTGGGTGGGCCCGAACTGCCTTCAGCCACCGGGCAGTTGCCGTCGCCACCCTGGCCGGCCGGCTGCCGTGGGCGCGGGGTGCCGGGTCATGGTCAGAACCACCCCCGCGCATGGCGTAGAGTTGGGTTTACCGACGCGGGGTGGAGCAGCTCGGTAGCTCGCTGGGCTCATAACCCAGAGGTCGCAGGTTCAAATCCTGTCCCCGCTACTCAGATCGAAGGCCCAGCACTCACGTGCTGGGCCTTCAGTCGTTTCTCACCACCGCCCCGCCCCGCTCTCCCCCACTTGGCCGACGCCGAATCGCACACCGGCGTCGGTGCGGCCAGCCTGGTGGGGCGCGGTACCGTCCGCCGCTTTACGGACCGGGCAGGAGGGTACTGGTGGGGCAGCGAGAGGACTCGGGCCGGGCGCGCAGGTTCGTCCGGGCGCTGCCTGCCGTGCTGATCGCGGGCGGGGTGGCCTTCGACCAGCTGACGCCGTCCGCGTTCACCGCTGCCCCGTTCTTCGTCGCCGCGCCGGTGATCGCGGCCCCGCTCTTCTCGTACCGGGCCACGCTGATCACGGGGATCATCGCGGTGCTGGCGGTCGTGGGGCTGCACGGCTACGACGACACCTCGGCCAAGGCCTCGGCGATCACGGAGATGATCACCGTCGTCACGGTGTCCGTCGTCGCCCTCATCATCAACCGCGTCATCCGGGTCAGCGGCGAAGAACTCGCGTCGGCGCGCGTGGTGGCGGAGACCGCGCAGCGCGCCGTGCTGCCGGTGCCTTCCGAGCGGATCGCCGGGCTGCACATCGCGGCGCGGTACGAGGCGGCGCAGGCCGGCACCTTCATCGGCGGCGATCTCTTCGCCGTGCAGGACACCCCGTACGGGGTCCGGCTGGTGATCGGTGACGTACGGGGCAAGGGGCTCGGCGCCGTCGAGGCTGTGGCTGTGGTGATCGGGGCCTTCCGGGAGGCCGCCGAGCAGGAGGTGACGATCGAGCGGGTCGCTCAGCGGCTGGAGCGTGCGCTGACCCGTGAGGGCGTGCGGCGGGAGGGACTTGACGCCTTCGAGGGGTTCACCACGGCGGCGCTCGCCGAGATCCCGCGCAGCGATCAGGGCTTGATCCGGCTGCTCAACCGGGGCCACCCCGAGCCGCTGCTGCTGTACGCGGACGGGGGCATCCACCTCCTCACGCCGGCCGATCCCGCCCTGCCGCTGGGGCTGGCCGATCTGGCGGCCTGGCCGGACCAGGCGGACGAGACGGAGTTCCCGCCGGGGGCCACGCTGCTGCTCTACACCGACGGCCTGTCCGAGGCGAGGAACGCGCAGGGGGCCTTCTACGAGCCGCAGGAGCGGCTGCGCGGCCGGATCTTCCCGGGGCCCGATGAGCTGCTGACGGCGGTGACCGACGACGTGCGGCTGCACACGGGCGGGCGCTCCACGGACGACATGGCGCTGCTCGCGGTGGGCCGTCCGGGCCAGGGGCAGCCGGACCGGCGCAGGACCGTGGAGATCATCCACCGCGAACAACACGATCCGTAATCGAAGAGCACCCCTCTGCACAACACCGCATAACATTTGACGCACTATCAGAATCTCGATGTTTCCCGGTGGCTTCTGAAGGGTGATCAAGTCGCCCGAATCCGCCCCTTTATGCCCCGGTAAGTACAGGCCAAAGCCGTTAACGATCAGTCGGAACAGCTTGGAATCCGGCCCTCGCGTCTATTAACGTTCGATAACGCAGCGCGGTTGTCCCAGTCGTCGCAAGAGGCGGCACCGTGCGCACGCGCCGAATCCCGCAAGGGAACCGGGGAACCACCAATTGGGGTGAATCGGGCTTCTCCGTAAGGGCTGCCCGTAGGAGACCTTCCTGCTCCGAACCCGTCAGCTAACCCGGTAGGCGGTAAGGAAGGAAAGGAGTGCGCCTCCGTGGCGTCCAACAACCCTGCCCCCGAAACGCTTTACTTCCCGAACGACGATGCTCCCGGTTTCGGCGGTGAGGACGGCGGCACATTCGACGAGTGGAACCCCACTGAGGATTCCCTCCGTTCGGTCCGCGGTAAACACCGGGTCGCCAAGCAGCGCGGCGGACTCGCCCGCAGCTCGACGGTGCTCGGCGTCGGCGTGATCGCAGCCGTCGGTGCGGGCGGCATGGCCAGCGCCCAGAGCAAGCCGCCGGTCGCGATCTCCCTCCCCGACCTTCCGCAGTCCGTCAAGGACAAGCTGCCGGATGCCGAGTCGCTGCCCGGCGTGGGGACGCTGATCTCCGACCTCGACGGCGGTTCGTCGGACCACAGCGGTACGGAGACGGGCGCCGCCGACGCGGCGCTCAGCACCGCTGCGGCCACCGGCAAGGGCAGCGGGGACGCGGGCGAGGCCCTCCGCGCCCGGATCCTCCAGCAGGCCGAGCAGCAGCAGGGCGCGGTCGACGACGAGGCCAAGGCGGCAGCCGAGAAGGCAGCCGCGGACAAGGCGTCGGCGGAGGCCGCGAAGAAGCAGGACGAGGCGGCGGCCAAGGAGAAGGCGGCCAAGAAGAAGGCCGAGGCGGAGGCCAAGGCCAAGGCGGAGAAGGAGCGGCTCGCCAAGCTGGCGGCCAGCTACTCGCTCCCCGTCTCCTCGTACACCCTCACCTCGCGGTTCAACGACGGCGGTTCGATGTGGTCGTCGGGCCACCACACCGGCCTCGACTTCGCCGCCCCGACCGGTACCCCGATCAAGGCCGTGCACAGCGGGACGGTCAAGTCGGCCGGCTGGGCCGGGGCGTACGGCTACCGCACGGTCATCACGCTCGACGACGGTACGGAGCTGTGGTTCTGCCACCAGTCCTCGCTGGGGGTCAGCGCCGGCCAGAAGGTCAGCACCGGCGAGGTCATCGGCAGGGTCGGAGCCACCGGCAACGTCACCGGCCCGCATGTCCACGTGGAGGTCCGGCCGGGTGGCGGCGACCCGATCGACCCGATGACCTGGCTCCAGGGCAAGGGCCTCAACCCGTAACTCTCAGCCCGTACTCTCAGCCTGTAACCGCGGCCCCGCCCCTGCGCGTACCGCCGCTGCACGGCGACCCGCACCCCGGCAGTCCTGACGGCATCCCCCCGGCGTCAGGGCTGCCGGTCCGCTGTGTGCGGGCACCCGGCCGGTCCGGCCCCCGCGTACGGCCGGTCCTGCGGAACACCGGCGGATCAGCGGGACAGCGCCGGACCAGCGGAATAGTGCCGGGCCGCCGCGGGGTTGACCGACATATGACTTCTCTCCGCTCACTCGGCTCCTCCGACCTCAAGGTCTTCCCGCTCTCCCTCGGTGGCAATGTCTTCGGGTGGAGCGCCGACGAAAAGCAGTCCTTCGACGTGCTCGACGCCTACACGGCCGCCGGCGGCAACTTCATCGACACCGCGGACACGTACTCGGCCTGGGTGCCCGGCAACAAGGGCGGTGAGTCCGAGACCGTCATCGGCAACTGGCTGGCCGCACGGGGTAACCGGGCCGACGTGGTGGTCGCGACCAAGGTCGGCGCGCATCCGCAGTACAAGGGGCTGTCCCCGGCGAACATCAGGGCCGCAGCCGACGAGTCGCTGCGTCGGCTGCGCACCGACTACATCGACCTCTACTACACGCACTTCGACGACCCGTCCGTGCCGGTCGAGGAGATCATCTCCACCCTCGACGAGCTGGTGAAGGCGGGCAAGGTGCGCGCCATCGCCGCGTCCAATGTGTCTCCCGAGCGGCTCGACGCCTCCATGGCGTTCTCCGAGAAGGAGGGGCTGGCCAGGTACGTCGCTCTCCAGCCGCACTACAACCTGGTCTCCCGTGACACCTATGAGGGCGGGCTCCAGGACGCGGCGGCCCGGCACGGTCTGGCGGCCGTGCCGTACTACGCGCTGGCCTCCGGCTTCCTCACCGGCAAGTACCGGCCCGGTGTGGACGTCGACAGTGTGCGGGCCGGCGGTGCGGCCCAGCACCTGGGGACCGAGCGGGGACCGAAGGTCCTGGCCGCGCTCGACAAGGTCGCCGCGGCGCACGGCGCCGAGGTGGCGACCGTCGCCCTGGCGTGGCTGGCCGCTCAGCCGACCGTCGTCGCGCCGATCGCTTCGGCGCGTACGGTCGGGCAGCTGCCCGCGCTGACGGCCGTGGCCGAGCTGAAGCTCACCGACGCCGAGGTGGCGGAGCTGACCGCGGCCTCCGCCTGAGAAACCGGATCCGGCCACGAACCGGATCCGGCCACGAACCGGATCCGGCCACGAACCGGATCCGGCCCGGAAGCGGATCGGCCACGAACCGGATCCGGCCGGGGTGCCGTGGGGGTCAGTGCTGGTACGGGTTGTAGCCGCCGTAGTGCAGATGCGGTGGCGGCACCCGTATCCGCCCGGTCGCCTCCGCCGCGTAGAGCAGCGCGGGCCCCGCGATCTCCTTGCGCTGCCAGAGGTGGTGCAGCAGCTCCTGCTCGCGCGCTTCGAAGTCCGGGCCCACCACGCCCCGGTGGGCCCTGTGCCGCAGAAAGGCGAGGGTCGTCGCGAAGGCCTCGTACTCGGAGACCGCACGGGACGCGGCCTTGGCCCGTGACTTCGCGTCGGCGTGCGCCGGCGGCCGGTGGTACGGGCTCCGGCCGTACGGACTGGAGGGGTGCGGACCGGAGGGGTACGGGGCTGAGCTGTTCGGGCCTGGGCCGTACGGGGCCGGGTGGGGGCCCAGATGCGGGCTGGTCGCGCCGAACCCTCCGCCGAACGTACGCGCCGCGAAGCTGCGTGCCATGGCGCGCGCCCGCATCGACGACAGCGCCAGCGGCTCCGCGGGGGCCAGCCAGCCCGCCGCCGCGTACGCGGGCAGTTCGGCCGATATCGTGCGCAGCTCCCGCTGGCGGGTCCAGATCGCCAGCCAGGTGATCATCCCGAAGACCGGGAGCATGAAAGCGCCGTAGACCAGATAGAAGCCATAGGTGCCGAAGGCCGACGAACTGTTCCACAGGGCGTGCATGCCCATGGCGCAGAGGAGACCGAGCAGCGGCGGTCCGGTCCTGCGCAGCCGCTGGTCCTCGGCGGCCAGCGCCGCGATGCCGAAGCCGATGCCGGTCAGCACGGTGAACAGCGGGTGGGCGAACGGCGAGAGGACCACCCGGACGAAGAAGGTCGCCGCCGTCACGGACGGAACGCCCGAGAACCCCAGCGACTTGTCCTCACCGAAGGCGCTGCCCAGATACAGGATGTTCTCGGTGAAGGCGAAGCCGGTCGCGGTGAAGCCCGCGAAGACCACACCGTCCACGACCCCGGTGAAGTGGCGCCTGCGGAAGAGGAAGATCAGCAGGATCGCGGTGGCCTTCGCGCTCTCCTCGACGATCGGCGCCACCACTCTCGCCCCGAGGGTGTCCGCGCTCGTCGGATCCGCTGTGGCGGTCGCTATCCAGTGCGTGGCGAAGGAGTTGGCGATGATCGCGACGAGCGCGGCGGCGCACGCTCCCCAGGCGAAGGCGAAGATCAGGTTCCGCCAGGGCCCCGGATCGACCCGGTCCAGCCAGCGGAAGGCCGCCATGAGCAGCGGCACCGGCAGCACGGCCAGACCCATCCCGACGAGGAAGCCCTCGGTCCCGGTCTGTTCGCGGACCAGCGAGAGGATCAGCAGGCCGCAGATGGCGAGGACGATGATCACCGCTGTGGCGCGCAGCGCCTTGCTCCGCCAGAAGTCCCTGCGGGGGGCGTAGCGCCAGTGTGCACGCGGTGGAACGGCGTCGAAGCGCGGCTGCTCCTCGTACACCGGGACCACCGGATGGGCCGCCCCGGGCGGCACGCTCGACTCGTACACCCGATTGAGCCTAACGAGCGGCACTGACAACCGCGACGCCGTACTGGGTTTCCGTGCCGGGACCGGCCGCGCTCGGCCCGGACTGATCCAAACGAAAGGCCCTAGTCGGTGCTGTGGCCGCTCGGGCGGTCGTTGCGGCGGAACAGCAGGTCGTGGACCGCGTGGCCCTTGTCGAGTCCCTGGCCCTCGAATCTGGTCAGCGGCCGGAAGCCGGGCCTCGGTGCGTAGCCGCCGTCCGCCGTGGTGTTCTCGAAGCAGGGATGCTCGGTGAGCACCTCCAGCATCTGCTCGGCGTACGGGACCCAGTCGGTCGCGCAGTGCAGGACGGCGCCCGGTGCGAGCCGGGCCGCGGCCAGGTCGAGGAACTCGGGCTGGATCAGCCGCCTCTTGTGGTGGCGGCTCTTGGGCCACGGGTCGGGGAAGTACACGCGCAGTCCGGCGAGTGAGTCCGGTGTGAGCATCTCGCGGAGCAGGATGATCGCGTCGCCGTTGGCCACCCGGATGTTGGACAGGCCGTTCCGCTCCGCGAGACGCAGCAGGTTTCCCTGGCCGGGGGTGTGCACATCGGATGCGAGGATCCCGGTCGACGGGTCGGCCGCGGCCATCTGAGCGGTGGCCTCGCCCATGCCGAAGCCGATCTCCAGGACGACGGGGAGACCGTCGAACAGGGTGGGCAGATCGAGGACCCGCTGTCCGTCGATGTCCAGGCCCCAGCGCGGCCACAGCCGTTCCAGGGCGTCGGCCTGGCCGGTCGTGACGCGGCTGCGGCGCGGCTGGAAGCTGCGGATCCGGCGCTCGTGGTGCGAGCCCGCGGGGTCGGCCGCGGGCCCGCCGGGGAAGCGCGGCTCGCCCTTGGCGCGCTGGGGCGGCGAGGGCTCTGGTGGGGGGTTCAGAAGATCGGACACAGTGCCCCCGATTCTACGGTCCCGCGATTCCACGGTCCCGGCGCTCCACGCTCCGGCGGCTCTGTGACCCCGGGGGCTCTGTGACCCCGGCGCTGCGCTGTAGGGGCCTGGAGCTCCACGGCCCCCGGCCGCAGTACGGCCCCGGCGTAGCTTCCGCCCCGGGTGCCGCTCCATACCCCCGCCGCCCGGTCAGGTCCGTACCCCCACCGAGGCCAGCGCCCTGCGGGCGATCTCGCGGCCGATCGGCAGGGATGCCGTCGCGGCCGGTGAGGGGGCGTTCAGCACATGGACCGTGCGCGGTGCCTCCCGGATCAGGAAGTCGTCGACCAGCGTGCCGTCCCTGAGGACCGCCTGGGCCCGCACCCCGGCCGGTGCCCGGCGCAGATCCGTCTCCTCGACGGCCGGCAGCAGCCGCCGCACCGCCTCCGTGAAGGCGCGCTTCGACAGCGAGCGGTGCAGCTCGCCCGCCCCGTACCGCCAGTGGCGGCCCGCTATCCGCCAGGTGCCGGGCCAGGCCAGCGTCGTACTCAGCTCGGTGGGGCGCACGGTGCCCCAGTCGTACCCCTCGCGGGCCAGTGCCGGTACCGCGTTCGGTCCGACGTGGACCGTGCCGTCGGTGCCCCGGGTCAGATGGACACCGAGGAAGGGGAAGGCGGGGTCGGGCACGGGATAGACGAGGCCACGCACCAGGCCGGGGCGGGTCAGTGTGTAGTACTCCCCCCGGAAGGGCACGATCCGCATCCCCGGGTCGTCGCCCGCCAGCCGTGCGACCCGGTCGCAGTGCAGTCCCGCGCAGTTGACCAGGGCCCGGGCCCGTATCACCGCCCCGTCGGACGTGGCGACCGCGACGCCTTCCGGGCGCCGCGCTATCCGGACGGCCTCGGCCCCGCACCGGACCTCGGCCCCCGCCGCCTCCGAAAGCTCCGCGAGGCGCGCGGCCACCGCGCCGTAGTCGGCGACCCCGGTGGTGGCGACCCGGATCGCGGCCAGTCCCCGGACCCCGGGCTCGTCCTCGGCGATCTGGGCGGGGCCCAGCTCCCGCACCGGAATCCCGTTCTCCCGGCCGCGCTGGGCCAGGGCGTGCAGCCGGGGCAGCTCGTCCCGCTCCGTCGCGACGATCAGCTTGCCCGTCACCTCGTACGGCAGGGAGTGCTCCGCGCAGAACTCGGTCATCTCGGCCGCGCCGCGCACCGCGAACCGCGCCTTCAGGGAGCCGGGCCGGTAGTAGATCCCGCTGTGGATGACCCCGCTGTTGCGGCCCGTCTGATGGCGGGCGGTGCGCTGCTCCTTCTCCAGCACCACGACCCGCGTGCCCGGCGCGGACCGCGTCAGGGCGTACGCCGTCGACAGCCCGACGATCCCGCCGCCGATGATCAGCACGTCGCAGTCGAAGCCACCGCTGTAGCCACGCATGCTGCCGTTCCCGAAAGACATCGCACCTCCTCCCACCCCGATAGTGCACTGGCCCACTGACAATGCCCTCAAACCAGGGGGGAGGACCGTTCTACGCGGGCGCCACCAGGAGTGGTCTGGCCCGCTCGCGTAACTCCACCACTCTCGGCTCGTCGCCGTACGGCTCAAGACGGTGCAGTAGATCCCGTACGTACTCCGTGGTGCGCGCCGACGAGATCCGCCCCGCGACCTCCACCGCCCGGGTGCCCGCGGCGCACGCCGCGTCGAGGTTGCCGGACTCCAGCTCCGCCACCGCGCTCACCACCAGCCGCAGCCCGTGCGAGCGGACGAACTCCTCCGTCGGCTTCGACAGCGCCTGCTCGGTGAAGCGCCGCACCTGACGCGGGGCCTTGAGGTCGTGGTAGCACTCGGCGGCGTCGGCGGCGAAGCGGTCGTACGAGTAGAAGCCGAGCCAGGACGGATCGGCGTCGCCTTCGCGCGAGCGCTCC
Source organism: Streptomyces sp. NBC_00440 (assembly GCF_036014215.1). NCBI lineage: Bacteria > Bacillati > Actinomycetota > Actinomycetes > Kitasatosporales > Streptomycetaceae > Streptomyces > Streptomyces sp. NBC_00440. Next base: position 3,856,209 of record NZ_CP107921.1, on the reverse strand, counting down.
AGCCAGCCCTCCGCCGCCTTCAGTGCCGCGCCGGCCGCCGCGGAGTCACCGGCGCGCGCGTGGGCCCGTGCTTCCACCAGTCGGAAGAAACTCATCGTGCGGGCCGTCGCGAGGCCCCTGTTGCGCTCGACCGCCGCCTGCGCGAGGTCCACACCCTCGTCCCCGAAGCCGCGGTAGACCGCCTGGAGCGACATCGAAGCCAGGACATATCCCCCCAGCGGGACATCGGCGGCCGCGCGGGCGAGCCGCAGCGCCTGGATGTAGTAGCGCTGGGCGGCCTCCTGCTGGCCGGTGTCGAACGCCATCCACCCGGCGAGCCTGGTCAGTTCGGCGGTCGCGCCGAAGAGCCCGCGGCCCACCTCGTCCGAGTACGAGCCGAGGAGCAGCGGAGCCGCGTCCACCCGCAGGCACTCCGGCACCATCGACGAACGCCAGTCCCCGCCGCCGTACTTGGAGTCCCAGCGCCTGGCATCCTCGGCGGCCTCCCGCAGTTTGGTCACATCGCTGTGCCCGACGCGCAGCGCGGCCGGGTCGGCCACCTCATCGGCGCCCCGCTCCACCGAGGAGTCGGCGGGTGTTATCAGCCACCGCGAAGCGGGTGTCGCATATGCCGTGACCGCGAACGATCCGGCGAGCGACTGCCATATCCCGCCACTCCCGGCCCGGCGCCCCGCGAGGTCCAGCCGGTACAGATCGGTCGCCGACACCACGGCCGAGCTGACGTCGCGGTGGAAGGCGAGCCCGACCTCGGGGGCCGGATCCGCGTCCGCGAGTCCTATCTCGTGCAGCGGTACGGGCCGGCCCAGCTTGGCGCCGATCGCCGCCGCGATCAGATGGGGCGCGGCGCCCTGGGGCACCATGCCCTTGGAGACCCACCTGGCCACGGACGTCTTGTCGTACCGAAGCGTCAGGCCGCGCTGGGCGCCGAGGTCGTTGACCCGTCGCGCCAGTCCGGCGTTGCTGATTCCCGCGATGGCGAGAACGGTGCCGAGTTTGTCGTTCGGCCCGCGTAGCTCCCTGGACATGCGCCACCCCTCGACACACAGACGGCCGCCGTGTCGAGGCAACTCCTCTTGTCCGAGAAGCCGTGCACGGCATTCGTGAACCCAGCGTAGTTCGCCGCATCCCTACCGTTAAGGGGTGATGTTCCGGATGGCGGGATTATTGCCCGCGCGGAGCGCTCTCAACCGCGGCCCGTGCTCCCGGTGTGTGGCCGTGCGCCCGGCCGTGCGCTCTGGTCCGGCCGTTCGGCGAGGTCTTCCATGTGGAGTGCGTGGGTCGGTCCACTGCACAGGATCCAGTGGGCTGGGGGATACGGCCGCCTCAATCCCCGCGGGCGGCCGACCGGTCCGGGAGGCGCGCGGCGTCTCCCGGACCGAAGCGCTGTACGGCCTTCGGTCACCGTTCCCGCACAGATGCCACTCCGCCAGAATGGCCGGATGACGACCCTCGTTGTGCAAGACCGAATGGCCTTTGCCGGGGGCGCATTCGCATCTGGGTGCGCGCTTCCGTACCCCCTCCGGTACGCCGTTGTCATGGCAGCATGGTGCTGAACGCCCTCGGCGTTCAGTTGTCCACAGCCTGTGGAGGCGGCGATGCGGTGGTTGGTGGGGTGGAGCAGTACTGCCGCGAGCTTCGGCACGGCCGGTTCGGTGGGCGGCGTTGACGAGGGGCGCACGGTCCACCCCGTGGGCTCGCAGCTGCTGTGGGGCGATCCCGACCCCCTCTGGGCGGTCGGTGACTGGCGGCCGGACGAGGTGCGGGTCATCACGGTCGACCCCTTCACCCGCCTTGCGGTACTGGGCTGTTGCGCCGCGACGGACGAGGAACTGCGGGTCGGCCTGTTCGCCGCGCGCGGGGGAGCGCTGCGTCATCTCACCGCCTGGGCGGGCAGTTACACGGTCGTCGTGCAGTCCGGGCGCCGGGTCACCGTCATCGGCGACCTGGCCGGTGCGCGGCCCGTCTTCCACACCCCCTGGGCCAACGGCACCGCGTACGCCACCGCGGCCCTCCCCCTCGCCGACCTGGTCGAAGCCCAGCTGGACATCGGCCACTTGGCCGCTCTGCTCGCCTGCCCCGACGTGCCGGAGGCGCTGCGCGACTCGACGCCCTATGCCGGGGTGCGGCGCATCCCGCCGGGCCACGCCCTCATCCTGCGCGACGGCTCCCGGGAGATCACCGGGTACGAACAGGTGGCCTCGCTCGCCGTGGCCGCCGCCCAGGTCGACCCGGACCGGGCCGTGGACGGCGTACGGGACGCGCTCGTCGAAGCCGTACGCGCCCGGCTCACCGCGCCGCGCCACGCCCCCGAGACGCTGCCGCCCGACCCGGGACCGGTACCGGGGATGGGCCCGGCCGAACGGCGCGCCGCGCGCGGGGTCCCGGCGCCCGCCGCGGGAATCGGCGCCGACCTCTCCGGAGGCAGTGCATCAGCCACCCTCACGCTTCTCGCGGCCGGACTGCCCGGGGTGCCGGGCACGATCCTCGGCCATGGCACGGGCGCCGGCGAACGCCTCCTCGCGGTCACCTTCAACGACCTGTCCGCACGGGGTCACGCGCCCGAGCTGGAACGGGCGGGCGCCATCGCGGCGAATCCGAGACTGCACCACGTGGTCGTCGCGGGCGGCGAAGAGGCCCTGCCGTACGCCGATCTGGAGTCGGGCCCGCTGACCGACGAGCCGGGCCCCTCGCTGATCACATCGGAGCGCCACCGCCTGCGGCTCACCGCCGGCAGTGCGGACCACCTGGTGGGCGACGGCGCACGGCAGGTGCTCGACGCGCACCCCGCGCGCCTGGCCGACCTGCTGATGGACCGCCGCAGACGTCATCTGGTCAAGCCGGTCGCCGCGTTGGCCAAGGCGGACGGCTCGGTCCTCATTCCTCTCACCGTCTACCGCGCCGCCCGCAGACTGGCCCGTACTCCGTACCGCACGGGCATCGAGGCGGCGGCCGTCCGGCTGCGCGACCGTGATGTCCTGTATGCCGCCGAGGGCTCGACGCTGGACGCCTCACTGTCGGCCCTCACCTGGTCACGGCCGGGGCCGGCGGCCCGCTGGCTGACCGGTGAGGCGCTCGCCGAAGTCTCCGTACGCCTCCAGGAGTCGGCGCTGCGGCCCACCTCGGTGCAGCGCCCCGGCGAGGCCCGCGCCCGCGCCGCGCTCGCCCGGTACGCGGCGGACCACCGGGTCTTCGAACAGGCGGCGGAGGTACGGAGCCAGCGGCTGCACGCGCCGTTCCTCGACAACCAGGTCGTACGGGCGGCCCGGCTGCTCCCCGAATCGCTGCGGGTCCAGCCCGGCGCCCGGGCCGAGATCCTCCGTACGGTGCTGGCGGGCGCGGGCATCCACGAGCTGCCGGACGGCTGGGGCGCCCCGTCCCACACCACCGCGAGGGCCGCGTTCCAGCAGGGGCTGCGCGCCTCGCTCCCCTCGCTGATCGCCCTGTTCGACGCCCCGCTGCTCGCGGACGCCGGCCTGATCGAGGCGCGCGTGGTCCGCAAGGCGCTGCGCGCGGCCGCGGAGGGGGAGCGACTGCCGCTCGACGGGCTGGCCGACCTGGTCTCCACGGAACTGTGGCTGCGCAGACTGCTGGCCCGACGCGGCAGCTGCTGGACCGGGACAGCTGCGCCGAAACAGCGGGCGGTGGCGGGCGGGGTCGTACCGCGGCGGAGCCTTTAGGGGCCGGCAGGTGGGGGCCGGTTGTCGAGGGCTGGTGGTCGGGGACGGCAGTTGGAGGCTGGTTGTTGAGGGCTGGTGGTCGGGGTCTGGCTGTTGAGGGCTGGGGGCTCCCGTTCCTGTTCGGGCCCGTTGTCCGGATCAGGCCCTGGGTCTGTCGGCGGCCCCGGGCGCTGCGGGCGACAATGGCCCCGTGCGCTATCTCATCCTGGGCGCCACCGCGGCCCAAGACCCCCGGGGCACCGCCGTCCCCATCAGCGGCGCCCGGCTCCGTGCCCTCACGGCGGCCCTCGCGCTGCGTCCGGGGGGCGCGGTGGGGGCCTCCGTGCTCATCGACGACGTCTGGGGTGCGGACCCGCCCCAGGACGCGCCTGCCGCGCTCCAGGCACTCGTTGCCCGGCTGCGCCGCGCGCTCGGCCGGGAGGCGATCACCTCGGTCACCGACGGCTACCGCCTCGAAGCAGCCGCCGACGACGTCGACCTGTACGTCTTCGAGCGCACCACCAGGACCGGCACCGCCCAACTCGCATCGGGCGACCCCGCGCAGGCCGCCCGGACCCTCCGCGCGGCCCTGGCGCTGTGGCGCGGCCCGGCGCTCGCCGATCTGCCCGAGCGCGCACACGCCGTACGCCCGGAGGCGCTGCGGCTCTCCGCGCACCGGCACCGTATCGAGGCCGACCTGCGGTGCGTCGAGGCCGCCCCGCGGTCCGGCGCCACGGACGGTCTCGTCCCCGAACTGAGCGGTCTGACCGCTGCCCATCCGTACGACGAGGCGTTCCACGCCCAGCTCGTCCGCGCACTGCGCGTGGCGGGGCGGTCCGCCGACGCCCTGATCGCGTACGAAACGGCCCGCCGCACGCTCGCGGACGGCCTGGGCGCCGACCCGGGTCCGGAACTGCGCGCTCTGCACGTGGAGTTGCTGAGCGGATCCCGCAACCTCACGCAGACGCAGACGCAGACGCAGACGCAGACGCAGACGCCAACACCCCTGCCGGGCACACCCACCCCTCCACCAGTGCCGACTCCGGCACCCGCCCCCACACCGGCACCCGCACCCGCACCCGCCGACACCCCCGCACCGGGACCCACCCCGCCCCCCGGCAACCTCCGCCCCCGGCTCACCTCCTTCGTCGGCCGTGAGTCCGAACTCGCCGCAGTCCGGGACGATCTGGCCCGTCACCGCCTCGTCACCCTCACCGGGCCCGGCGGCTCGGGGAAGACCCGGCTCGCCGAGGAAGCCGCCCCGGCCGCCGCCGTACCCGCCTGGCTGGTCGAACTCGCCCCGCTCGACGACCCCGGTGGAGTCCCCGGCGCCGCCGTCACCGCCCTCGGGCTGCGCGAGACCGTACTGATCACCCACGAGAAGCAGACGCTGCCCGGCGACCCGGTGGCCAGGCTGGTCGAGTACTGCTCGCTGCGCCCGCTCCTCCTCGTGCTGGACAACTGCGAACACCTCGTCGAGGCCGCGGCCCGGCTCGCCGAGACGCTGCTCACCCACTGCCCGGACCTTCGGATTCTCGCCACCAGCCGCGAACCTCTCGGGGTACCGGGAGAAGCGGTACGGCCCGTGGAACCACTGCTACCCGACCCCGCCCACCTGCTCTTCACCGAGCGCGCCCGCGCTGTGCGCCCCTCCTACGACCCGGAAGGCGACCCCGCCGCGGTGGCCGAGATCTGCCGGCGGCTGGACGGCCTCCCGCTGGCGATCGAGCTCGCGGCTGCCCGGGTCCCGCTGCTCACGGCACGCCAGATCGCGGACCGGCTCGACCACCGTTTCCGGCTGCTGACCAGCGGAAGCCGTACCGCACTGCCCCGCCAGCAGACCCTGCGGGCCGTGGTCGACTGGTCCTGGGAGCTGCTGGACGCGCGGGAGCGTACGGCCCTGTGCCGGGCATCCGTCTTCGCGGGCGGCTGGGACCTGTCCGCGGCCGAAGCGGTCTGCGGCGGCCCGGACGCCATGGCGGCGCTCGTCGCCAAGTCCCTGATCGTCGCCACCCCCGCTGACGGCGGGATGCGCTACCGGATGCTGGAGACCATCCACGAGTACGCGGTCGAGCGCGCCGCGGAGGATCCGGAGTCCCTGGTCACGGCCCGGCGCGAGCACACGGCGCATTATCTGGCCCTCGCCGAGGAGGCCGAACCGCTCATCAGATCCGGTGACCAGCTGCCCTGGATCCGCCGGATCGAGACCGAACTCGACAACATCCGGGCCGCGCTGCGCCACACCGTCGAGACCGGCGACGAACCGTCCGCGCTCCGCTTCGTACAGGCGATGGGCTGGTTCTGGTGGCTGCGCAACTACCGCGCGGAGGGAGCCGACTGGACCCGGCAGGCCGCCTCGCTCGGCGAGGACCCGGACGCGCGGACCGATCCCCGGTACTGGCCGCGGATGCGGCTGCGCCTTTTCCAGCTCTTCATGGCGATGGAGACCCAGCTGCGGGAGGAGCTGCGCGATCCGCTGACCCAGGAACTGGTGGGACGCGTGTATGAGGCGTTCAGCGGGGGCGGCCCCGAATCGGCCCGGATGCCGGGGCTGCTCTGGCCGTTCACGGCGTTCTTCAGGGACGAGCACGCCGACCCGTCGGATGGGCTGAACGCCGCGGTCGCCAACTGCCGCACATACGGCGGGGAGTGGGAGATCGGGGTGGTGCTGATGTTCCGCACCCACATGCGGGTCGACACGCCCGGCGGCATGGGCGGCGTCGACGCGGACCTGGCCGAACTGCGCGCACTGAGCGGCCGCGTCGGCGACCGCTGGATGCGCGCACAGGTCGCGAGTGCGGCGGGCGAGGCCGGTATGGCGCGCGGCAACTGGCAGGCGACCCGGCAGGCCTTCGAGGAGGCGCTGCGGCTGGCCCGTGAGGTCGGCGCGCACATGGAGGCGCCGTTCCTGCTGGCCCGGCTCGCCGAACTCCGGTACCGCAGCGGAGACATGGCGGGGGCCGAGGCGATCGTCGAGCAGGCGTCCCTGGAGTCCGAGCGGTACGGAGCCCAGGACGCACAGGCGTACGTCCGCTATCTGCGGGCCGACCTCGCGCTGGCCCGGGGCGAGCACGCCCGGTCCCGGGAGATCCTCGACGGCCTCAGGAAGGATCTCGGGCACAGCGCGCCGCCGCCGCAGTTCACGGTGCTGCTGGACAGCACCGAGGGCCGGCTGGTGGCGTACGAGCAGGGCCCGGCGGCGGGTCTGCGGCTGCTGCTCGGCGCACTGCGCACCGCTCGCGCACAGCAGTGCTCGGATCTCGTCGTCGCGCATGTCGCCGATGCGGCGGCGGGTGAACTGTCGGCACTGGGCGAACACTCCACCGCCGTACGCCTGCTGGCCGCCGCCACCGGCTGGCTCGGCGACAGCATCCGTCCGGTCCCCGAGGCGGCCGATGCGGCGGAGTACGGGGAACGGGCCCGAGCGGTGCTCGGCGTTCAGCGGTACGAGGCGGAGCGGGTGGCGGGAGAGCGGCTGGGGCCGGACGAGGCCATCGCCCTGCTCGACTCCGTACTGTCTCCGCTGTCTCCACGGTCTCCGATGTCCCCACGGCCTCCGGACCTGTCGCCGAAGCAGTCACTGGAACTGCCGGCGGAGCAATCCCCGGGGGCGGGCGCGGGGGCGGGGCCGGGCCCGGTCAGCGGCAGCTGATCTGTGACTGTGCCCAGTCGGCCACCGCCACCGAGCCGAACGGTCCACTCCGTTCGACCACGAGCCGGAGCGTCCGGTGACCGGCGATCCCGACCCGCACCGGCACGGCCGGATCCCTGCCGTGCACCACGGGCGAACTCCACAGCCGGGTCGCGTCCCCGTACACCGAGAAGCGCACCGCACCGAGCCCGAGCGACATGTCGTCAAGACCGGCCAGCGCCTCATAGGTGGAGCACTGGCGGTTGAGCTGGACGGTCACGCTGGACGGGGCGTGCACGCTGATGCCGCGGTTGTACTGGGTCCCCCGCATGGACAACTGATGCCGCTGCCACACCGGGCCGCTGTCCTTGAGGCTGAGCTCGGGCTCGGTGTGGTCGCCGACGAGCGAGTACGCGAGGGCGGCGACCTGGTAGACGGCCGGTGCGGGCGGCGGCGGTGGCGGGGTCGGGGTGGGCTTCGGCGGTGGTGTGGGTTCGGGTGTCGGCGTCGGTGTCGGTTTGGGGGGCTCGGGCGCGGCCTTGGGGGGTTTCGGCGTGGGTTTCGGCTTCGGGGTGGGCTTGGGCGCGGGCGCCGGGGGAGCGGGCGGTGCCTTCGGGTGCGGGGACGGCGGCGTGGGCTTGGGCGGTACGACGGGCTGCGCGACCGGGGGCGCGGCGTGCGGTGCCGGTTTGGGAGCGTCGCTGCCCGACAGTGCGAACGCCAGGCCGGCGGCCGCCGCGACGACGACACCGGCGGCGATCCCGGCCTTGGCGGGCACGCCGAGCCCTTCGGAGGCGGCAGCCGCGCCGCCGCTCGCCGAACTCCCGCCCGACGCCGCGGCGGCACCTGCCCCCGCGGCTCCGGCGGCCCCGGCCGCGCCGCCCGCGACGAGCCCGGCGGCCTTGAGGGCGGACCCTCCGGCGAACCAGCCGATGACCGCGATCGGAACGAGCCCGGGAATCCCGGCGTTGACGTCCTTGAGTTCGCCCGCCGCGAGCCGGCACTTGGCGCACTCCTCCAGATGCTTCCGCAGCCCCCGCTCGGCCCGCATCCGCAGGCCGCCGCGGGCGTACGCGCCGAGCCGGTCGGCGTACTGCGCGCAGTCGCCGCCCGCGGTGAGCGTCTGGCTCACATGGGCCTGGAGATAGGCCTGCTTGAGCCCTTCACGGGCCCGGCTGGCCAGGACCGCGGTGGCATTGGCCGTCAGCCCGAACAGCGGGGCGACGTCGCTCGGGGACTCCTCCTCCACGGTGGTGTGCCAGAGGACCGCCTGCCAGCGCTCCGGCAGCGACCGGAACGCCTCCATGGCCAGTGACTTCTCGGCTATCCGCATGGCCTGGACATCGGCGCCGAGGTCCAGCGTGTCCTGGTCGGACACCTCGGACGACGAGGACCTGGCGGCCTGGTCGGCGAAGACGGCGAAGTCCTCGACCAGTTGCTCGCGCTTGGCGGTCTTCGTCCACGCCGCGGCGACCCGGCGCACGGTGGTCAGCAGATACGCCCGCACCGCCTGCTCGGGTCCTGCCCCGCCCCGTACCGCCTGCAGGGTGCGCGCGAACACCTCGGCCGTCAGGTCGTCGGCGGTGTGCGCATCGCGGCAGCAGGTACGGGCATAGCGGCGCACCGCGTCGGAGTGCCTGCGGAACAGCTCCTCGTAGGCACTGTCGACGCTGTCCGAGCCGCCGGTGCCCTCTGCGCCCTCTGCGTCCTCTGTGCCGAGCCGCATCTGCGCGATCAGCTCGGCGTCCGACGGCGGCAGGTCCAGGGAGCGCGGCGGCGGAAGCACCCCGCTGCCGCCGCCCTCACGCTGCTGGGGCACGCTGGCCGACCGTTCGCCGCCCGGAGGCCCGCCCTGCCCGGATGCCTTCCCGGCCGACTGTGCCGGGCCCTGCCCGGGCAGCCGATGCGCCCCGCCGGCCTCGCCGAGCGGCTCGTCCCGCCCTTCAACGCTCATCGCGGAAAGCCCCCGTACATACCTCGGACCAGAACACCGGCCAAGACTGACACAAGGAGGACTGCAACCGGCCACTCGCATCCGGCAACCACTCATCCGGGGAGTCTTCCCGAATCGGAGCACTAACCGTCACCCATTAGGGGAAGGCTCAACTAATTGTCCCCAGAGCCCGGATGGGCGGCGCCGAGGCGGCCGACGGCGAGAGAGCCGACTGGCGAGGACTGCCGATCGACTGCGAGGACAGCCGATCGCGAGGACTGCTGACTACGAGCTGCCGACCGTGAGACAGCCGACGGCGAGGCCGACCGACTGCGACGCAGGTGTCCCCGCCCCGGACGCCGCCGCCCGAGTGCTGCCGACGCGGGCACGCCGCCGCCCGCCGGCCTTCATCCGCCATCCGTCAAACCGCCAACGGGCAACCGTCAAACCGCCAACGGTCAGCCCCCGCTCACCCTCACCCTCACGCCGGACGCGACCGCAGGCCCTCCAGCAGGATGTCCAGCAGCCGTGAGGACGCGGCCGCCTGCTGTGCCGAGTCGGGCAGTGTCGGCGCCGCGGTGGCTATCACCAGCAGCACGTCCGCCACGGTGACATCGCCCCGCAACTCACCTGCTGTGTGCGCCCGGTCCACCAGCCGGCCCACGACCTCCAGCAGCTCAACGGCCCCCGCGCTCTCGGCCGAGAAACCGGGCAGCGCGCCGGTCGCCGACGGCCCGTCGGCGACCCGGGGGGCCGACCGCTGATGCGGTACGCGCGTCTCGTCCGGGGCGGTGCCCGGTCCGCCCGGCACCGGGCCCCCGAGCGCCGCGTCGTCGATTTCGGCCGCTTCGGCCACCCCCACGCGCAGCACCTGGGGCGGCAGCAGCCGTCCCGCACCCGAAGCCACCGACGTCCGCAGGAACCGCGAGAGCGCGGACCACGGTTCGTCCTCCTGCCCAAGTGCCGTACGGGCCTGCTCCGTCAGCCGAGCGGTCTCCTCCTCGGCTATCCGGCTGACCAGGACGTCCTTGCTCGGGAACCGCCGGTACACCGTGCCCACGCCGACTCTCGCCCGGCGCGCCACGTCCTCCATCGGCGCGCCGTACCCCAGCTCGCCGAACACCTCGCGGGCGGCCCGCAGTACGTGTTCCAGATTGCGCTGTGCGTCCACGCGAAGGGGCGCCGAGCGTGTGCCCGCCCGTCCGCTGCTCTCAGCCGGGACAGCGGCCTGCCAACGAGCGTCCTGAATGTGCATATGCGATCCCCCGGTAATGATGTCTCCCCCCGGAGACTCCCCGCCTGGTCCCCCCGGGGCGCAGACCCGACACCCCGGCGAACTACGAACATAGTTGAGCAAGGGGCGATTCAGAAGGGGGTAGTTCCGCACGGAGCGCCCCCCGATCGGAGTATGGGCCTGGACTCTCCCTATTCCACCCCGGTGTCCGCTCACCCTCCCACCCGCTGACCTGCGGCCCTTCCCTTCACGAGGGGAAACACTCCGCTGCGGCACACCGGTGTTCTCCGGTCACACAATTTGTCGGGCCTGTGGACAAAGTCGATCGCCCGTTGCCTCATGGGACAGTGACTGCTCCCTTCTCCCACGAGACGAACCCCGGGCCCGGCCAGGGACACCGGACCGGCACGCGCATTCTCGTCGTCGGCGGCGGCTATGTGGGTCTGTACACGGCGCTGCGTCTCCAGCGGAAGCTGAAGGACGGCGAAGCAGAGATCACCGTGGTCACTCCCGACCCCTATATGACGTATCAGCCGTTCCTCCCCGAGGCCGCCGCCGGTTCCCTCTCGCCCCGCCATGTCGTCGTGCCGCTCAGACGGCTCCTCGACAAGTGCCGGATCGTCATCGGCGAAGCCACGGCCGTCAACCACGCCGAGCGCATCGCGACGGTGACGACCCTCGCGGGCTCCGAGGCCGGCACCGGGGCGACAGAGATCGCCTACGACGAACTCGTTCTGGCGCCGGGCTCCGTGTCCCGCACGCTGCCGATCCCGGGCCTCGCCGAGTACGGCATCGGTTTCAAGAGCATCGAAGAGGCCATCGGCCTGCGCAACCACGTCATCGAGCAGATGGACATCGCCTCGTCGACCCGCGACCCCGCGATCCGCGACGCCGCGCTCACCTTCGTCTTCGTCGGCGGCGGCTACGCGGGGGTCGAGGCGCTCGCCGAGCTGGAGGACATGGCGCGCTACGCGTCCCGCTACTACCACAACGTCGACCGCGACGACATGAGCTGGATCCTGGTGGAGGCCGCCGACCGCATCCTCCCCGAAGTCGGCCACGAGATGGGCGAGTACGCGATCCGCGAGCTGCGCAACCGAAACATCGACGTACGCCTGGAAACCCGTCTGGACAGCTGCGACCACCGGGTCGCCGTGCTGAGCGACGGCGCCCGCTTCCCCAACCGGACCCTCGTCTGGACCGCGGGCGTCAGACCGAACCCGGTCCTCGCCGCCAGCGACCTCCCGCTCAACGAGCGCGGCCGACTGCGCTGCACGGCGCAGCTCACCGTCGAAGGGACCGCCCACGCCTGGGCGGCGGGCGACGCGGCAGCGGTCCCCGATCTCACGTCGGACGAGCCCGGCAGGGAGACCGCCCCCAACGCACAGCACGCCGTGCGCCAGGCGAAGGTCCTCGCGGAGAACATCGTCGCCTCACTGCACGGCAGGCCCCTCAGCAACTACGAGCACGCGTACGCGGGTTCGGTCGCCTCGCTCGGTCTCCACAAAGGTGTCGCCCACGTCTACGGGCGGAAGGTGAAGGGCTACCCTGCCTGGTTCATGCACCGCGCGTACCACCTCAGCCGTATACCCACCTTCAACCGGAAGGCCAAGGTTCTCGCCGAGTGGACGCTCGCCGGACTCTTCAAGCGCGAGATCGTCTCGCTCGGTTCGCTGGAACACCCGCGGGCCGAATTCGAATGGGCCGCCGGCGGCGACCGCCCGAAGCGGGACTGACGCCGACAGTGTCAGCGGTCACACTGGGCGTGTGACCATAGGTGGGCACAGACCCGCACAGAACACCCCGTACGACCCGGATCCCCCGCCGGGTGAGCAGCAGGTCCCAGCCGTCCCGTCACGACAAACGAGGCTTGAAAAGCAGTGAACTTCACGCGCTGGAGCGCCCGGCTCCCCGGAACACAGCGCCGCGCCGCCGCGCGGACCGACCACAGTTCCGTGCCAGCAGCCCGCGGTGAGTCCGGCCGTCCCCCGGGCCGGGAAGCCGAGTTGACCGCTGACACCGACCGGTTCCCGGCGCTGGACGAGCTGTCCGTACGGGAGATCCTCGGCAGCCTGCCCGCGCTGGTCGCCCTGGTGTACGGAACCGAGCACCGCGTGGCCTACGTCAACGACGCCTACACCGCGGCCTTCGGCCCCCGCTCCACCGGCGAGTGCGCGGCCGACGAACTGCCCGAACTCGCCGAGCTGGGGCTCCTCCCGCTGATGGACCAGGTGCTCCGCAGCGGGACCCCTCGTACCGTCAAGTCCCGCCGGGTGCAGGCCGGTCCGGGCGCCGGTTCGTACACAGTGACCTGCACTCCGGTCCCCAACCTCCCGGAGAACGGCGGGGTCCTCGTCTTCGCCGCCGATGTCTCCGACCACGCCGACGCAGCCGAACGACTGCGGACCAGCGAGCGCAGACAGCGCGAGACGGCAGTCACCCTCCAGCGCTCACTCCTCCCCCAGGAGCTGGAACAGCCCGACGACCTGCGCATCGCGGCCACCTACCAGCCGGGCGGCACGGACGCGGCCGTCGGCGGCGACTGGTACGACGTGATCACCCTCGGCGCCGGGCGTACGGCCCTGGTCATCGGTGATGTCATGGGCCGCGGGGTCCGGGCCGCCGCGGTGATGGGCCAGCTCCGCACGGCCGTCCGTGCCTACGCCCGGCTGGACCTGCCGCCGCACGAGATCCTCCAGCTGCTGGACGGCCTCGCCTCCGAGATCGACGCCAACCAGATCGCCACCTGCCTCTACGCGGTCCACGACCCCAACGAGGGACGCCTGGTCTACGCATCGGCAGGCCACCTGCCGGTGCTGGTCAGGGACGAGGACGGCACGGTACGCCGCGCCGCCGACCCGACAGGTCCACCGCTCGGGACGGGCGGCTGGCAGCACACGTCGGACTCGATCGCGCTGCCGCCCGGCTCCGCCGCCGTGCTCTACACCGACGGCCTGGTGGAGCGCCGGGGTGAGGACATCGACGAGGGCGTGGCCGCTCTGGAGCGCGCGCTGTCCGGTGCGTCCGGTGCCCCGCAGGTCGTCTGCGACCGGCTGATCCGCTCGCTCGGTGTCACGGCCGAGCACGACGACGACGTCGCGGTCCTGGTCGTCCAGCACCCCGCGCGTACGGGTGCGGCGGCCGAGCTGTTCCACAACGCGGCGCTGGACCTGCTGGGCGGGGTGGAGGCGGCTCCCCGCGCGCGGGCCTTCGCCTCCGGCGTGCTGACGTCCTGGAGGTTTCACGTGGAACTTCACGACTTGGGCGTCCTGGCCGCCAGCGAACTCGTCGCCAACTCTCTCCAGCACGGCACCCCGCCGATGCGGCTGCGGCTGCGCAGGACCGATCGCCGGCTGATCATCGAGGTGACGGACGGCGATGACCATCTGCCGCGCCGCCGTCGCGCGGAACCCGCTGACGAGGCGGGCCGCGGTATCTCGATCATCGCGACGATCGCCTCGTCCTGGGGCTCCCGCCGTACACCGGGGGGCGGGAAGGCTGTCTGGTGCGAGTTCGCGCTCCCCGAGAACACCGCGGACCGGCCGGGCCCACGCCCGTAGCCCCGCCCCTCTGCGGGGTGCGGGGCGCCGGGTGCCGGCTGTCAGTGCGGTGCGGCCGCGGGCTCCGGCAGATGTGTCGCCACGACCCGCGAACCGTGTCCGAGCGACGGATTGTTCTGTACGGGGGTGAGCCGCCGCCCCAGCCGCAGCGCCAGCGTGGTGATCCCGAGGGAGAACACCACGAAGGTCGCGATGTACAGCAGGTGTGCCGAGGCCCCCATCGGCCCGCCGACCGCGGGCCCGATGGCCAGCGCCAGCTGCTTGACCAGCGCGAAGGCCGAGTTGTACTGACCGACCATGGAATCGGGCGCCAGATCGGCGACGAGCGGTGCAACGGTCGGGGACAGCATGGACTCACCGAGCCCGAACAGCGCGTACGTCGAGATGAACGCGGCAGTCGCCATCGCCTGGCTGCCGTGACCCAGCCCCGCGTACCCCGCGATGACCCAGGCGAAGGCCCAGATGAGACCCACCGCGGCGATCACCCGTGAGCGCCGCCGCTTCTCCACGACCTTCAGCACCACGAACTGCGCGACGACAATCACGGCCGTATTGGCGGCCAGCGCGATTCCGAGCGTCGAGGGCTGAATTCCGGCAGCCTCGGTCCCGTAAGCGGCAAGCCCGGACTCGAATTGTCCGTAACAAGCGAAGAAGACAACGAAGCCGAGCACGCAGAGCTGCACCATGGCGCGGTGCCGCAGCAGCGCGCGCACTCCGCCTCCCTTGGGCTGCGGGGCCAGTTCCAGCCCCGGAGCGCGCGGCAGCCGGACGGACGCGGCGATCCCGGCGAGCGCCAGGAACATCGCGGCCTCGATGGTGAAGAGCAGCGTGAAGCTGCTGGGACGGCTCGCGTCGACGATCTGGCCGCCGACGAGTCCGCCGATACCGAGCGTCAGGTTCTGCAGAAAGAACTGCATGGTGAAGGCGCGGGTCCGGGTGGACGGGGTGGAGCACCAGACGATCATCGTGGCGAGGGCCGGCTGCATGACGGCCGTCCCCGCGCCGAGCAGGGCGGCCGACAGCACAACCGTCGCCACGCCGGCCGAGAGGCCCATGCTCATCGCACCGACGGCGGCCAGCGCGGCGGCCCCCACCAGGACGGGCAGCGGCCCCCGGCGGTCGATGAGACGGCCGGTGAAGGGGAGCACGACCAGGGCGGCCACCGCGAAGACGGCGAGCACGGCCCCGGCCGTACTCGATCCGAGTCCCCGCACCTGCGACACATAGATGTACAGATACGGAACGGTGAACCCGATGCCGAACGCGCTCAGCGCGGTACCTGTCTGGATCCGACGCATCGCGGCACCCATCGCCTTGGTCACCACTCACCACCTCTCGAAGTTGAAGACTTCAATAGTAAAGTTAGAACCTCAACAATACACATCGAAGGACTTCGACGCCAACGAGTTACATGGGATACTCCCCGTCATGCCTGAGTCCCCCGGCCCGCAGGAGCCGACCCTCGACGAGCAGATCGCCGCCTACCAGCGCGAATTCCGAGACCTCGACCCCCAGGTCGAGAAGGTCGTCTCGGCGCTCGGCCGGCTGAACCGGCGGATGAACGTCGCCTACGGGCGCCAGCTCGCCGACCTCGGCATCAGCAATACCGAGTGGGAGGTGCTGAAGACCCTGGTGCTGGCGGGCGCCCCGTACCGGATGGGCCCGGGGGAGCTGGCGAAGCGCCTCGGCCTCACCCCCGCCGCGATGACGCACCGCATCGACCGGATGGCCGGGGAGGGGCTGGTCACCCGCGACCGGGACGAGAGCAACCGGGTCCGCGTCATCGTCGAGCTGACGGACGAAGGGCGTGCGAAGTGGCTGGAGGCGATGCGGATGGCCACGAACTTCGAGGAGGACCTGCTCCAGGACCTCACCGACCGGGACCGCGGGGCCCTCGGGGAAATCCTGACCATCCTGCTGCGCAGAGTGGAGGACGCCCAGCCGGACGCCGGCGGCCGTCTCACCGATCTCGACTGACCGATCGCGACCGGATGGACGGCCTGAACGCCGGGACAGAACAATGGGGTTGACATGGACGCCCGGGCCGGTTGACGCACCACCCGCGGCTCTGTAAAGTTCTTCGAGTTGTCACGGGGCCGGAACGGTTCTGCGACAGCCACTCCCGCCGCTCATGCGGCAAACAAACTCAGCACGATCTCCTGTCGGGGAGAATTTCGGCATGCCGGAATTCATTC